>NZ_CP159534.1:3018336-3320170 GCF_040529335.1 Streptomyces sp. HUAS MG91
GGGTGGTGATCGCCGCGGCCGTCGACGGTGGCCTGTCCTTCGGCGACGTCGGCGCCCTCCAGGTCTCCGCGGCACCCGGCGAAAGCGCCGCCCCGCTGGCACGCGCGACGCTGGACGCCGCCACCAGCGAGCGCACGCTGGTCCTGGCCGAGCTCTACCGCCGCGGCCCGCTCTGGCGTTTCCGTGCCGTGGGACAGGGCTACGGCCACGGGCTCGACGCCCTCGCACGCGGTTACGGAGTCGACATCGCCGACTGAGCCCGCCGCACCGGACCAAAGTGCCGACGTGACCTCCACGTCTGCTGGATCGCGCGAGGTCTTCTTCTGGAGGCAGGGTGGAGGCCACGCGGTAGTCGCCGTCACCCGGGCCCTGGCGGACCGTCGAGGCGCGGCAGCAAGTAGTCGACGGCCGCTGTGAGGTGGGGGTCCGTTGTGGGTGGGGGGCCCGGGGGGAGCTGGATTTCTATGTCCGGGTGGACGCCGTGGTTCTCCAGGCGGCCGCCGACGCCGTCGAACACGTAGCGGAACTCGGGCTGGGTGGTGATCGTGCCGTCCACCAGGGGGTGCCGGGGCCAGGTGGCGATGACGCCTCCCCAGGTGCGGTGGCCGATCAGGGGGCCGAGGCCCAGGTGGCGGAAGGTGTGGCTGAAGATCTCGCCGTCGGAGCCGGTGTGTTCGTCGATGAGGAGCGCCATCGGGCCCGCCGGTGACTCCGACGGGTAGGGGCGGGCGCCGCTCCAGCGGCCGTGCTCGGCGCCCAGGCGGTGCCGGCCGAGGCGTTCCAGGAGCAGGGGGGAGATGTGGCCGCCGATGTTGTGGCGGACGTCGAGGACGAGGCCGGGGCGGTCCATCTCGGTGGCGAAGCCACGGACGAACTCGGCGTAGCCGGTGCCGAACATGTCCGGGACGTGGACGTATCCGAGCCGGCCCGCGGACGTCTCGTGGACCTGGCGGCGGTTGGCCTCCACCCAGTCGCGGTAGCGGGCGGCCGTCTCGCTCCCGGCCGCCCGGACGCAGACCCGCCGGACGTCGGCGTCGCCGCGCCGTACGGACAGTTCCACCTCGTGGCCGGCGAGCCCCACCAGCAGTTCGCCCGGGCCCTGGGGGCCCACCGGGCGGCCGTTGACGGCCACGACGGCGTCCCCGGGGCGGATGTCGGTTCCGGGCCGGTTGCAGGGTGAGGTCGCCGCCGGGTTCCACGGGTCGCCCTCCAGGACGGCGTGGACCCGCCAGGTCTTGGGGTCGTCGGTGTCCCAGTCGATCCCGAGGAAGCCCTGCGCGTGGTGGGGCTGCTCGCGGTAGTCGCCCCCGCGCTCGTACGCGTGGGAGGCGCCCAGTTCGCCCTGCAACTCCCAGAGGAGGTCCGAGAGTTCGGAGCGGGTCGCCACCCGGTCGACCAGCGGCACGTAACGCTCGTACACCGCGTTCCAGTCGACTCCGGCCATGCCGGGGTGCCAGAAGTTCTCCTTCTGGAGTCGCCACGCCTCGCGGAACATCTGGTGCCACTCCTCGGCGGGCCGCAGCGGCACCCGGAGCCGGTCGAGGTCGATCCAGCCGGTGGCGCGGCCCGGTCTGGCCTCCACGGAGTCGTCGTCGTCCTCGATCTCCAGCGGCTCGTCGGCCCGCAGCAGCCGCAGCCGACTGCCGCACCGGTAGAGGAGGGCGTCGGCGCCGGGGCGTACGTGCAGGTCGTCGACCTGGATCAGGCACTCGGTGCGGGTGATCCGCTCCATGTCCACGAGGCAGACCTGTCCGCCGATCGCGTCCTGCGGGCGCAGCGGGTCGGCGGCCGTCAGCGGCACCGACCACAGCAGGGCCTTGCCGTGCAGGCCGAACGCCGCGATGTAGCGGGACTCGGGGACGGGGAAGGGGACGACGCGCCGTTCGATGCCCGCCAAGTCGATGACGGTCGGGGCCGGTTCGCCGTCCTGCTCGTCCGCGTGGTCACCGCTGCCCTCCGGGCCCGGGACGAACGGCGCGGGTGTCTCCTCGCGCAGCGTGATCGCGTACGGCAGCGTGCCGAACGGGAATCCGATCCCGGCCTCGATCTGGTCGTACTCGGGGGTGGGGGCGCGCTGGCCGATGAAGTACAGGTGGCGGCCGTCCGGGTCGAACGCCGGTCGCATGTCCCGCAGTACGGGCCGGGTGACCGGCCAGGTCGTCCCGGCGCTCACGTCCGCCACCTTGATGGCCGAGGTGCGGGGCGTCTGCGGAAAGGTGTACGCGAGCCAGCGGCCGTCCGGCGACCAGGCCAGGTCCTCGATGCGGTCGTGGGCCGTCTCGTCGAGGAGACGTACGGACGCCGTCGCGAGGTCCGCGACGTACAGCCGCTGGCGGTTGGTGGCGAAGGCGATCAGGTCCGCGCGGGGTGACGCGGCCAGCTCGGTCACCTGTCCGACGTCGCCGACGGCGAGATCGGTCTCGGTGCCGTCGGCCGTGTCGAGCACCACCAGGCGTTCCAGGGGGCCTCGGTCGCCCGCCACGGCGGCCAGGCGGCGGCCGTCGTGGATCCAGTCGAGGTGCTGGTAGCGCACTCCGTCGGGGGCGCCGTGCTGGCGCACCGGTCCCGACCAGGGCGCGAAGGTGAACACCTTGCCGCGCGAGGCGAGGGCGATGGTGGCGCCGTCCGGGCTTAGCCGTACGGTGTCCAGCCGTTCGGCGGCGCTCAGCAGCCGGCGGCCGCGCTGGGTCAGCGAGCTGGTGACTTCCACGTCGAGCGGCTGTGGCTGCCCGTCCGGGTCCAGCACGTACAGGCGGGCGCCCGCCTGGTAGACGAGCCGGACGCCGTCGGTCGCCAAGTGGCGGACGTAGAAGTCCTGGTGGTGGGTGTGGCGGCGGAGGTCGGTGCCGTCCGGCAGGCAGGAGTGGACGTTCCCCGTCGACTCGTGGTCGGAGACGAAGTAGATCCGGTCGCCGACCCAGCAGGGGTGCGCGAGGTTGCCGGGCAGTGAGATCAGGGGGCGGAATCCGGCGGGTGCGGCAGCGGCGGGTGCGGCGGGTGCGGCAGCGGCGGGTGCGGCAGCGACCGGCCCGGCAGCGGTCGGCGCGGCGATGCCCTCCCCGGTCCCGTCCGCCCCACCCGCCCCGGCCGATATCCACAACGTCCCCGCCGCCCCACCCCGGTAGCGCTTCCACCGTGCCGGGTCGGTGCCGTTGCGGCACAGGACGGTCCGGCCGTCGGGGCCGCGCGTGAGGGCCGTGGCCGAGCCGTACGGGAGGGGGCGCGGCGGGCCGCCGTCGGGGCGGACCGCGAACAGCCGGTGGCCGAAGTTGGCCGGCTGGTCGCCGGTGCCGGCGTAGAGGATCTCGCCCGTGCGCGGGTCCCAGCCCACGAGGTGGCACTGGGCGGCCTGGTGGGTCAGCCGCCGCGCGGGCCCGCCGTCGAGCGGCATGACGTACACCTCGGTCGGGCCCTCCTCGGCGCCGACGAAGGCCACCTGGGTGCGGTCCGGGGAGATCATCGGCCGGGCGGCCTCGGCGACTCCCGCGGTGAGGCGCCGGGCGGTGCCGCCCGCCGTGCCGACCGTCCACAGGTCGTCCTCGCAAGCGAAGACGACCGTGTCGCCCGCGATGCTCGGGAAGCGCAGATATCCCTGGGCCACGGCCGTCTACACCCCCTCGGTCATCAGCCGGTTGGCGGCCTGGACCCCGGCCTGGAATCGGCTGGTGGAGTCGAGGGTGCGCAGCAGGGCGGCGATGTGGCGCCGGCAGGTGCGCACGGACATGCCGAGCTTGCGGGCGACGACGTCGTCGGTGAGGCCCTGCGCCATGAGTTTGGCGATGTCCTGCTGGAGGTCGTCCGCGACCTCGGCGTAACCGGTCTCGCCCGCCAGGAAGGGGGCGGCGTCGTCCCACAGTTGGTCCACCAGATCGCCCAGGAAGCGGACCACGTTGTCCTCGCGGACCCGCCAGGCGACGGGGTCGCCCTCCTCGGTCGCGCCGAGGACGAGGGCCAGCTCCCGGTCGAAGACGACGGCGGTCTGGGCGAGCCGGGTGACCGTGCGGACCTCGACGCCGGCATCGACGAGGCGCACGGTCTTGGCGCGCGTCGCGAAGTCGGCGCGGCTGCTGTGCGTGCACAGTGCGCGGATGCCGATGCCCCGGCGGATCAGGCCGGTGCTGGACGCCAGGAAGTCGTCGAGCGGGCCGACCCGGTCCTGTCCGGCGCGCAGGACGAGCACCTCGCGCTGGCAGACGTCGGCCATGAGCCCCAGCAGGCCGCGGATCTCGGCGGGTCCGGAGAGCCGGTCGATGGAGCCGACGGGCAGTTGGGCGGGCTGGGGCTCGGGTCCGGCGATGTGGTCGAGCCGGTCGCGGAGCTGGTCGATGAGGTCGCGGCGGGCGAAGATCTCCCGCTCGATCGGGGAGATCAGCAGCGCCGAGGCGCGCCGGGGGTCGACCGGCAGCAGCCGTCCGTGGCCGACCGGGTCGGTCCTGAGCAGACCGAGCTCGACCAGGCCGGCCGCGGCGGCTCCGACGTCGTGGACGTCCATGCCCAGTTCCTCGGCGGCCTCCCGGACCGAATCGAGGCCGCCTCGCTGCACGGTGTGGCAGTAGACGCCGATGACCTGCTCGTCCAGCGCCGATGGCGGTACGGACCGTGTGTACACGCTCGCCGTCGTCACCATGGCCTCCCCTCTTCCCGCACGTCCCGCCCACCCGGATGCGTTGCTGCGTGGGCCTGCGGCCATGCTGCCGGGGCGTGCCATCGCCGCCCTGAATCGGCGCCCATAGCCCTGTCGCCGCACCGGCGGCGACAAGGGACCGGAAAAGGGGCGAGCGGGATCTTTCGGTCAGGGGAGTCGATAGATCGTCGATAGAACCCCGAAAGAACCGGAGCCTAGCTTTCCCGGATGCGGTGGCAGGCGGGGAGGCGCCGGGTGGTGTCGGCCCGCGCACCGCTGACGGAGCAGCTCTCTCCCCGAGGTGACATCAATGCCTGCATCAGTACTGATACCGCGCAAGTTCCAGGACATGGTCCGGCCGTTCCTGCCCTACGCCGACGCCGACGAGCTCGGCGCGTCGGACGAACTGGCCGCGCTGGGCCTGGACTCGATGGGCGTGGTCCAGTTGCTGGCCGCCCTGGAGGAGGGCTACGACCTGGAGTTCGAGGACGACGCCCTCAACCAGGACACCTTCGCGACCGTCGGCTCGCTGTGGCGGACGGTGTCCGAGGCGCTGCCCGCCGGGCAGCACGCCGATGCGTGACAGCGCGGGCGGAACGGCGCTGCTGACCGGCGCGCCCGCCGACGGCGTCCCCGCCCCGGTGGCCCCGCTCACCGGGGTCGCCGGGCTGTGCGGGCGCGGTGCGCCGGACGCTCCCGCCCTGACGTACCGGGACACGACGCTCGACTACGCCGAGCTGCGCCGGCGGGTGGCCGGGGCGGCGGAGGGGCTGCGCCGGCTCGGGGTGCGCCGTGGCGACCGGGTCGTCGTCTTCATGGAGAAGCGCGTCGAGACCGTCGTCGCGCTGTTCGCGGTCGCGGCGGCCGGCGGGGTGTTCGTCCCGGTCAACCCGGTCTACAAGGCGCCGCAGATCCGGCACATCGTCGACGACTGCACCGCGAGCGCCGTGATCACCACGGACGAGCGGTACGCGACGGTGCGGACGGCGATCGCCGCGTCCCCGTCGGTCGCCGAGGTCGTCATCGTCGGTGAACTGCCCGGCGGGCCCGCACCCGACGACGTGGCCGACGTGACCGACGCGTCCGGGGGCCGCCTGCGGGTCACCCTCTGGCACGCGCTGCCCGGGGACGGCGGCGGCGAGGCGCCGGTCCAGGTGATCGACACCGATCTCGCGGCGATCCTCTACACCTCGGGCAGCACCGGCTCCCCCAAGGGCGTGGTCCTCAGCCACCGCAATGTGCTCGCGGGCGCGGAGAGCGTCGCCGGGTACCTGGGCCACACGCCCGACGACGTGATCCTCGCCGCCCTGCCGCTCAGCTTCGACGCGGGCTTCAGCCAGCTCACCACCGCCTTCCACGCCGGGGCGCACGTGGTCCTCGCCAACTACCTGCTCCCCGTCGAGCTGGTGCGGCTGTGCGCCCGGCACCGGGTCACCGGTCTCACGGGCGTACCCCCGCTGTGGATGCAGCTGACCGGGTGCAAGTGGCCCGCCGAGGCCACCGCCCGGCTGCGCTACTTCGCCAACACCGGCGGGCGGATGCCCCGTTCGACGCTGGCCCGGTTGCGCGAGCTGTTCCCCGCCGCGCTCCCGTATCTGATGTACGGACTCACCGAGGCGTTCCGGGCCACGTACCTGGATCCCGCCGAGGCGGACCGCAGGCCGGACTCCAT
This sequence comes from Streptomyces sp. HUAS MG91, assembly GCF_040529335.1. Classification (GTDB taxonomy): domain Bacteria; phylum Actinomycetota; class Actinomycetes; order Streptomycetales; family Streptomycetaceae; genus Streptomyces; species Streptomyces tabacisoli. The sequence goes on from NZ_CP159534.1 coordinate 3,024,633, forward strand.
CGGCCGGGCGATCCCCAACGCGGACGTCCGGGTGGTCCGCCCGGACGGCACCGACTGCGCGCCCCACGAGCACGGCGAGATCGTGCAGCGCGGGGCGCTGGTGGCGCAGGGGTACTGGAACGATCCCGGGCGCAGCGCCGAGCGGTTCCGCCCGGCGCCCGGGGCGGACGGCACGGTGCGGGCCGAGATCGCGGTGTGGTCGGGCGACCGCGCGTACCGCGACGAGGACGGCTTCCTGTACTTCGTCGGCCGCGACGACGAGATGATCAAGACCTCCGGCTACCGGGTCAGTCCGACCGAGATCGAGGAGGCCGCGTACGCGACCGGGCTCGTGAGCGGGGCGGTCGCGTTCGGGCTCGCCGACGAGCGGCTGGGCCAGATCGCCGTCCTCGTCGTGGCCGGTGACACCACCGAGAGCGATCTGCGCAAGGCCATGGAGGACCAAGTGCCCCGGTACATGCTGCCCAAGCGGGTGGTGTTCCTTGACCAGTTGCCCGTATCACCGAACGGCAAGTTCGACCGGGTCGAGACCCGCAGGACGGTGACCGGGTGAGCGCCGCGGGCGCGCTGTTCGCGCGGCACGGGGACGGTGTCCTGGAGATCGGCGGTGTGCCCGTCGACCGGCTGGCCGCCCGGGTCGGCAGCACGCCGTTCTTCGCGTACGACCGCAGGCTCGTCACCGAGCGCGTCGCGGCGGTCCGCAAGGCGCTGCCGGACGACGTGTCGCTGAAGTACGCGGTGAAGGCGAACCCTATGCCGGCGCTGCTGGCGCACATGAGCGAACTCGTCGACGGCTTCGACGTGGCGTCGGCGCAGGAGATGCGGCACGCCCTCGACACCACGCTGCCCGCGCACCGGGTGAGCTTCGCGGGCCCGGGCAAGTCGGACGCCGAGCTGTCGTCGGCGGTGGCCGCCGGGGTGATGATCGAGGCGGAGTCGGGCAACGAGCTGGAGCGGATCCGGCGCGCCGGAGAGGCGCTCGGGATCCGGCCGCGGGTGGCGCTGCGCGTCAACCCGCCGTTCGCCGTGCGGGGTTCGGGCATGCGCATGGGGGGCGGGCCGCAGCAGTTCGGCGTGGACGCCGAAGGCGTCCCGGCGCTCCTCGCACGCCTCGGTGACCTGGACTTCGAGGGCTTCCACGTCTTCGCCGGATCACAGAACCTGAACGCGGAGAGCATCTGCGAGGCCCAGCGCCTGACCGTCGAGCTGCTCCTGGAACTGGCGGAGGCCGCCCCGCAACCGGTGCGCTATCTCAATCTGGGCGGCGGTTTCGGCATCCCGTACTTCGAGCGGGACCGGCCGGTGGACCGCACGCGCATCGGCGACAACCTGGAGACGCTGCTGGCCGGACAGGTGCGGCCGCGACTGCCCGACGCCCGCGTGCACATCGAGCTGGGCCGGCATCTCGTCGGCGAGGCCGGGGTGTACGTGACCCGGGTCGTGGACCGCAAGGAGTCCCGCGGAACCACGTATCTCGTGGTCGACGGCGGCATGCACCACCAGCTCGCCGCCTCCGGCAACTTCGGCCAGTTCATCCGCCGCAACTACCCGGTCTCGACGGCCCGCCCCGACGCCCCGGCGGAGGGGAAGGCGACGGTCGTCGGCTGTCTGTGCACCCCCCTCGACCTGCTCGCGGACGGTGTGGAGCTGCCGCACGCGGACGTCGGGGACCTGATCGTCGTCTACCAGGCGGGCGCCTACGGGCTGACGGCGAGCCCGACCGCGTTCCTCAGCCATCCCGCGCCGGCCGAGGTGCTGGTGTGACCGTCCCTCCGCACGACATGGGGAGCCCCCAGTGCTAGAAGCAACCGAACTCACCAAGCAATACGGTGACGTGCACGCCCTCGCGGGTTTCAGTCTGACCGTGGAGGCGGGCGAGATCGTCGGTCTCGTCGGCCACAACGGCGCCGGCAAGTCCACGTTCGTCGAGATCGTGTCCGGGCTGATCCGGCCGGACTCCGGCAGGGTCACCGTCGCCGGCAAGGACCCGGCGCAGGCCCGGTCGGCCATCGGCACCTCGCCCCAGCACATCGCGCTCTACCGGCCGGTGACCGTCCGCGAGCACCTGAAGCTGTACGGCGGACTCGCGGGTCTGCGCCGCGCGGCGCTGCAGCGGGAGATCGACGAACTGGTGGGCGCGCTGCGCCTGTCGGAGTTCTGCGACCGCCCGGTGGGCCTGCTCTCCGGCGGCCAGCAGCGGCGCGCCCAGGCCGCGGTGGCGCTGATCCACCGGCCGGGTCTGCTGCTGATGGACGAGCCGACCGCGGGCGCCGACCCGGAGACCCGGCAGGCGCTGCTCGACGTGATCAAGCAGCGCGCCCGGGAGGGCACGGCGGTCGTCTACACCACCCACTACCTGCCCGAACTCGCCGAGCTTGAGGCCACGTTGGCCGTGGCGAGGGCGGGCCGGGTCATCGCCCGGGGCACCAGCGCCGAACTCCTCGACGGGCTTCCCGGGGAGGTGCGGGTCACCTTCCAGGACGAGGAGGAGGTCAGCATCTCCACGACCGAGCCGAGCACCGCGCTGGTCGGGCTGCTCAGCGGCAACGAGCGGCCGGTGGCGTCGGTGGACGTGCGCAAGCCCTCTCTCGACGATCTGTACCGATCCCTGGCGGTGGCCCATGTCTGACGCTCTGCTCCGCAGCGGTGTGCTGGTCAAGCACAACGTCATCCTCCGGCTGCGCGACCCCGGCCAGATGATCAGCTACCTGGTGGTGCCCATGGTGCTGATGGTGGTCTTCAAGCCGCTGTACGTGAAGGCCCTCGACGGCAGCACGTTGCAGGCGGTCACCGGGCCGCTCGTGATGTTCTCGGTCTTCGCCCTGTCGATCGTGGGCAACTCGATCCTGCTGGAGCGCGAGTGGCACACCTGGGACCGGCTGCGGGTGACGCGGGCGAACCAGGCCGAGCTGCTCATCGGCAAGACCGTGCCCGTGTTCGTGGTGCTCGTGGTGCAGCAGCTGACGCTGCTGGTGTACGGCTCCTTCATCATCGGCCTCGACGTGACCGGCCCGGTCCTGCTGATCGCACTGGCGATCATGGTGTGGGGGTTCACCCTGCTCGCCATGGGCTCGGCGCTGGCGACCGTGGTCCGCAGCCGCGGTGACCTGCATCTGGCGACCGACCTCGGGTCGATCATCGTCTCCTCGCTGGGCGGGGCGGTCGTGCCGGTCAGCCTGATGCCGTCCTGGGCCGCCCAGCTGGCCCATGTCTCCCCCGGTTACTGGGGTCTGACGATGATTCAGTCCGCCGTCGTGGGCGACGTCGACAGGACGCTGCGCTCCGCGGTCGTCTGCCTCGCCGTGGGTGCCGCGTTCGGCGCTTTCGCGGTGTACCGGCTGTCCCGCGGCTGGGGCCGCAGCCGCCTGCTCTGAACCGAACCCCCCTGACCAAAGAGGTCCAAAGTGACGGAGACCGACTATCAGTCCGCGGTCGCGATCATCGGCATGTCGGGGCGTTTCCCCGGCGCGTCCGGTGTGCGCGAGCTGTGGCAGCACCTGCTCGACGGAACGCCGGGGCTGCGTGAGATCACCGACGAGGAACTGCGCGCCGCGGGCGTCGATCCGCAGCGGCTCGACCCCGAGTACGTCCGGGTCGGCGGCCCGGTGGACGGCATCGACCGCTTCGACGCCACCGTGTTCGGGTTCAGCCCGCGCGAGGCGGAGACGATGGAGCCGCAGCACCGGCTCTTCCTCGAATGCGCCTGGGAGGCGCTGGAGAGCGCCGGGCACTGCCCGACCTCCCACGACGTCCCGGTCGGCGTCTTCGCCGGCTGCGGCTACCCCGACTACATGCGCGACAACCTGGCCGGGCTCGGCGACGAGCCCGGCGGCCACCTGCTGCTGGCGGCGGGCAGCGAGCGCGACTCGCTGACCTCGCTGGTCGCCTACAAGCTGGGGCTGCGCGGCCCCAGCATCACCGTGCAGACGTTCTGCTCGACCTCGCTGGTCGCGGTGCACATGGCGTGCCAGAGCCTGCTCACCTACGAGTGCGACACCGCCCTCGCCGGCGGCGTCGCCCTGCCGCTGCCGCAACCGGCCGGCTACCGCTACGAGCAGGGCGGCATCCTCTCGCCCGACGGCACGGTCCGCAGCTTCGACGCCGCCGCCAACGGCAGCGTCATGGGCAGCGGCGTCGGCGTCGTCGCCCTCAAGCGGATGACCGACGCCCTCGCCGACGGCGACATCATCCACGCCGTGATCCTCGGCTCCGCGGTCAACAACGACGGCCGCGAACGGGTCGGTTACACGGCGCCCGGCGTCGAGGGCCAGGCCGGAGTGATCAAGGCGGCGCTCGACGTCGCCGACGTCAAGCCCGAGAGCGTCGGCTACGTGGAGTGCCACGCCACCGGCACCAATCTGGGCGACGCGATCGAACTGACGGCGATGAGCAAGGTGTTCCCCGACGGCCGGGACACGCCCTGCGTGCTGGGCTCGCTCAAGCCCAGCGTCGGCCACCTGGACCGCGCCTCGGGGGTGACCGGCCTGATCCGCGCCACCTTCGCGGTGCGCGAGGGGGTGCTGCCCGGCACGCCCGGCTTCGATGCGCCCAACCCGGCGCTGGCCACGGCCGGTGACCGGTTCGCCGTCCACACGCAGGCCCGGCCCTGGCCCGCCGGGGCGCACCCGCGCCGCGCCGGCGTCAGCTCCTTCGGCCTGGGCGGCACCAACGCCCACGTGGTGCTGGAAGAGGCGCCGCGCCCCGCCGACCCGCCCCGGCGGCCCGGCCCGCAGGTGCTGGCGTTCTCCGCGGCCGACCGGCCCGCGCTGGACGCGCTCACCGACCGGCTGCGCGCACACCTGGCCACGCACCCCGAGATCGACCTGGCGGACGTGGCGTACACCCTTCAGCGGTCGCGCGGGCAGTTCGGGCTGCGCCGCGCCGTGGTCTGCGCGGACCGTGCCGACGCGGTGGCCGCGCTGGCCGATCCGGCCCGGCTGCTCGACGGCGAGACGCAGCGGCAGGACGCGACGGTGCGGCTGACCGGCGCCGCCGACGTGCCGGACGCGTGGTGGGCCGGGCTCGGCGCCGCGCTCGGCGCGGTTCCCGGTACGGACCGGGACGGGGTGCTCGCCCTCGCCGCCGAGACGCTCACCCGGCTCGGTGTCCGCGTGGTCGCCGAGGCAGGGCCCGACACCGTCGAGGCCCGCCTCGGCGAGGGGCCCGCCGCGCACTGGCCCGCGACCGTGCTCGCCAGGCTGTGGCTGGCCGGTGTCCGCGTCGACTGGCCGGCGCTGCACCTCGCGCCCGGCGGCGCCCGCACCGCCCGGCTCGTCGAACTGCCCACGTACCCCTTCCAGCGGCGCCGTTACTGGGTGGATCCCGCGCCCGCCGAGCCGGTCCGCGCGGAGCGGTCGGCGGGCCGGACGGACGACGTCGCCGACTGGACGTATCTGCCGACCTGGCGGCAGCGGCTGTTCCCCGCGGCCGACCTGGACGCGCGGCTCCGGGCCGCCGGCCCCTGGCTGGTGCTGTCCGGCGACGCGCGCGGCGAGGCCCTGATCGAGCGGCTGCACACGGCCGGCGCCGAGGCCGGCGCCATCCGGCTCGGGGACGGCTTCGACATGGACGAGGCCGGCGATCTGACGGTCGGTCCGGTCCCGGCGGACGACGTGGCCGAGGCGCTCTCATCCCTGATGGTGGCGCCGCGGACCATCGTGCACGCCTGGAGCCTGGCGGACCCGGGCGACGCTCCGGACGCCGCGTCGGCCGGATCCGCGGCCGCCACGGCGGCGTTCGACGCGGGCCAGGAACTCGGCGTCCACAGCGCGCTCGCCCTGGCCGGCGCCCTCGTCCGGGACGCGGTGGGCGGCGAGACGGAGCTGGTGCTGCTGACCTCCGGCGCGGCGGGCGTCACCGGGGCCGAGCCCAGCCGTGCCGCGCACGCGGCGCTGGCCGCGCTGGCTCCCTCGCTGGCGCAGGAGAACCCGGCCCTGGGCTGCCGTTCCGTCGACGTGGACGAGGCGGCCGCGGGCGGTGACCGGGCGCTGTCCCGGATGGCGGAGGCCGTGCTCACCGCCGCCGTGGCCGACCACGAGGGGCCGGTGGCCGTGCGTGCCGGGGAGACCTGGCTGCGCGGGTACGAGCCGCTGCGTCTCGACCGGCCGCGCGAGCCGCTGTTCCGGGAGGGCGAGACCGTGCTGATCACGGGCGGCCTCGGCGACGTGGGGCTGACCCTGGCCCGTCATCTCGCGGGGACCTACCGGTGCCGGCTGGTGCTGACCACCCGGGCCGCGCTGCCGCCCCGCGAGGAGTGGCCGCGCTACGAGCACGCCGCGCCGGACGGCGCGGAGCGGGTGGCCCGGCACGTGCGCAACGTGCTGGACCTGGAGCGGCGCGGCGCCGAGGTCCTCGCCGTCTCCGCCGATGTCGGCGACCTCGATCAGATGCGCGCGGCGGTCGACGAGGCCGTGGCGCGGTTCGGCGGGATCGACGTGGCGGTGCACGGGGCGGGCGTGCAGGACCCGCGCTTCTTCCGCGAGGCGCACCTGTCCGACCGGGAGGTCCGCGCCGCGCACTTCGGCGCCAAGGTCGGCGGCTTCCACGTCCTCCAGGAGGTGCTCCGGGGACAGTGCCCCGACCGGCGCATCACGCTGTCGTCGATCGCGGCGGTCCTGGGCGGCATCGCCCTCGGCCCGTACGCCGCCGCCAACGCCGCCCTCGACGCCTGCGCGAGGACCGCCCGCCGCGACGGCACCGGGAACTGGACGACCGTCGACTGGGACACCTGGGGCATCGACCCGGCGCGCTTCGACGGCGAGCTGGTGATGACCCCGCAGGAGGGTGTCGACGTCTTCGAGCGGGCCCTCGCCGCCGTCGACCGGGTCGCCCATCTCGCCGTCTCGACGGGTTCCCTGGAGGCGCGGCTCGACCGGTGGGTCGCCGGCCGTGCGGCGCGGGCCGAGCCCGTCGACACCCGGGAGCGCCACCCGCGCCCGCTGCTCAACGTCCCGTACGCGGAGCCGGGTGACGATCTGGAGGCCACCCTCGCCGAGGTGTGGGCGGCGATCCTGGGCCTGGACCGGGTCGGAGTGGACGACAACTTCTTCGAGCTGGGCGGCCATTCGCTGCTCGCGATCCAGGTCGCCAACCGCATCCGGACCGAGACCCGCGCCCCGATGGCGGTGACCGCCATCGTCGAGCACCCCACGGTCCGGGAACTGGCCGAGGTGGTGCGGGCCGGCTGACGGCCCGCACGAACGCCGGTGGGGCGTGACCGCTCGTAGCGGTCACGCCCCACCGGCGTTCTGCGTCGGGATCAGCTCGCGGACAGGGCCCAGGGCCGCAGCGCGGACTCGATGTGCCGGTGGGTCGCGGCGGCCTGTTCCAGCGCCGCGAAGTGCCCACCGCTCAGGGTCCGCAGGGTGAACGGACCCGTGGTGTGCGCCTCCCAGGCCGCCGCGTCGGCCACGGAGGCCCGCGGGTCGTCCGTCGCCGCGAGCGCCGTCACCGGCAGCGAGAGCGGGGCGCAGGGGACGTACCGGTAGTTCTCCTTGACGGTGAAGTCGGCCCGGAACGGCGGCAGGACCATGGCGAGCAGCGCCCGGTTGCCCAGCAGCCACTCGGGGGTGCCGCCGAGCCTGCGCAGCACCTCGGCGATCTGCTCCGTGGACATGTCCCGGATGGGCGTGAGCCCCTCCAGGCCCCCGCACAGCTCGGGGGCGCCGCAGCCGGAGACCATCAGGTGCACCGGCTCCGGTCCGCCGACCGCCCCGATGCGGCGCACCAGTTCGAACGCGGTCATCGCGCCGAGGCTGTGTCCGTAGACGGCGTACGGGACGCCGCCGGAGTCGGCCACGTCGGCGAGGACCGCCTCGGCGAGATCGGCGACCAGGTCCTCCATGTGCGCGTACGGCGTCTCGCGGTGCCGTCCCTCGCGGCCCGGCGGCTGCACCGGGCGGACGTCGACCCCGGGGACGGCGCCGATCCACGACCGGAACGCCGAGGCGGACCCGCCGGCGTGCGGCAGGCAGTACAGCCGGAGGGGCTCGGCGCCCGGGCGGTAGGGCAGCCAGCGTGCCGGGTCAGTCATCGGCGTCGCCCGCCGAGTCGACGATGTCGAGGGTGACGTAGGCCGGCGGGTCCTGGAGGTTGTCCAGGTCGGCGCCGAGCACCACGCGGTCGCCGTCGCGGCTGACCTCGGTGAAGCCGCTGAAGGCGTAGGTGATCTGCATCATGCGGTTGCGGCCGGTCTCCACGAAGTCCGCGTGCAGCTCGGCCCCGGCCGTGCGGGCGAGCCGCATGAGGTGGTTGAGGAGCACCATGCCGACGCCTCGGGACATCACGCGGCAGGACATCAGCATCATCCGCAGGTGCCAGACGTCCCCCGCCCGCTCCACCAGGGCGAGCCCGATCTTGCCGTAGCCGCCGAACCGGTCGGTCAGCGAGGCGACGAGCAGCAGGTGGTCGTCGGACCTGCGCAGCTCGTCCAGTTCGTCGTACGAGTACGTACGGCCGGTGGAGTTGAGCTGGTTGGTGCGCAGCGTGAGTTCCTCGGCGCGCTGGAGGTCCTCGCGGCGTGCGGGCGCGATCGTGAAGCGCATGTCGAGCCCGGCGAGGAACTCCTCGCTGGTGCCGACGAATTCACGGGCGAGCCCGTCCCGGGTGAGCTGCGCCCGGTACATGCCGCGGCGCTCGGCCGACTCGTCGGTCACGAACCGCGGCCGGAAGTCCGGCCGGTGCAGCACTTCGTCGATGTCGACGACGTCGACGCAGGTCACCTCGGGCACCACCGCCTCGACCTCGGCCCGTTCGAAGGGCTGGTCGTCGACGAACGCGAAGGCGTCCAGGCCGAGGTTGAGGGCGCCCGCGATGTGCCGGATCGAGTCCGACTTGGCGTTCCAGCCGATCTGCGGGCACAGGAACAGGTCCTCGATGCCGAGGTCGCGGAGGACGGCCAGCGCGGTCTCGGGGTCGTTCTTGCTGGCCACCGAGTGCAGGACGCCCATCCGGTCCAGGCGGCGGATGTGCTCGACCACGTGCGGCCTGAGCGTCACCTCGCCGTCCTCCAGGAGGACCCCGTCCCACAGGGTGTTGTCCAGGTCCCACACCACGCACTTGATGCGTCCCTGTGCGGGCTTCGTCGGCAGCGCGGCGACCGCGCCCTGCTGGCTCATCGCTGGTCCTCCGGGGTCCTGCCGTAGTCCTGCCGGAACGCCTCGTCGGCGATGGTGATCCGCTGGATCTCGCTGCTGCCCTCGATGATCTCCATGACCTTGGCGTCGCGGTAGAAGCGGGCCGTCGGGGAGCCGGGGGCGCAGCCGAGCGCGCCGTGGATCTGCACGGCCTCCGTCGCGTGCCGGGCGGCGGCGGTGGAGGCGAAGTACTTGGCCACCCAGGTGGCCATGATGGTCGCGGAGTCCCCGGCGTCCTTGAGCCGGCCGGCCTCCTCGCAGAGCAGCCGCGCCGCCCGTACGTCGGTCACCATGTCCGACAACTTGGCGCGGATCAGCTGGAGTTCGGAGAGCGGGGCACCGCCGACGGTGCGCTGTGCGGCGTATCCGGCGCTGGCGTCCAGGCACGCCTGGACGATGCCCACCGAACCGGCGGCCACGCTGTAGCGCCCGAGGTCCAGGACGCCGGACAGCACCATGCCGCTGGCGAAGCCGCTCGGCCCCACCAGGGCGTCGGGGCCGAGGAGGACCTCGTCGAAGGCGACCTCGGCCAGCATCGACGCCCGGGTGCCGAGCATGTCGTGGATCGGCTCGACGCGTACGCCGGGCGCGGTGCGCGGGACCAGGAAGGCGCTGATGCCCGACCCGTTGCGGGCGAAGACCAGGAAGAGGTCGGCGCGCGCCCCGTTGGTGATCCACTTCTTGACGCCGCTGAGCAGCCAGCCGCCACCGTGGGCGGTCGCGGTGGTGGTGATGCCGACGGCGTCGCTGCCCGCGCCGGGCTCGGAGAGGCAGAACGCGCCGAGGACGCGGCCCGCGGCGAGGTCGGGCAGCCAGCGTTCGCGCTGGGCGTCGCTGCCCCAGCGCTGGACCGCCCAGGACACCATGGTGTGGACGGTCAGCAGGCTGCGTACGGAGGAACAGCCGCGGCCGATCTCCTCGTGGACGGCGCCGAGTCCCCGCATGTCCAGGCCGGCCCCGCCGACCTCGGGCGGCAGGAACGGGGCCCACAGGCCCGCCTCGGTCAGGCGGGCCAGGAACTCCTCCGGGATCGCCCCGGCACGGTCCCACCGGTCCGCCTCCGGAACGACATGGGCGTCCACGAAGGACCGGACGGCGCTCCGGTCGAGTGTCGGGAGAGCAGTGGTCATCGTCCTGGTCCCTACGCGGAGACGGCGCCGGCGAGGCGGCGCTCCACCAGCTCGGCCATCGAGGAGACGGTGCGGAAGTTGTCGATGCGCAGTTCGTCGTTGGGCAGGGAGACGCCGAACTCCTTCTCGATGAACATCACGAGCTCCATCGCGAAGAGGGAGTTGATGAAGCCGAGCGAGAAGATGTCCTGGTCGTCCGTCAGCTCGGCCTGCGGGTGGCGGCCGACGATGAAGGCGCGGATGGTCTGCGCGTGGGTGTTCGCCATGAGAGTGCTCCTCGGAAGGGAGAGACAGGAGAGGGAGAAGGGGAAGAGTGGTGCGGGAGGTACGGCTCAGCCGTCGTACGTGTAGAAGCCGCGGCCGGACTTGCGGCCGTGCAGCCCCGCGTCGGTCATCTGCTTGAGCAGCGGGCAGGGGCGGTACTTGCTGTCGGCGTAGTGCTCGTAGAGCACCTCGACGCTGTAGAGGATCGTGTCGACGCCGATGAGGTCGGCGGTCTCCAGGGGGCCCATGGGGTGGCCGAAGCAGCCGCGGAAGACCTCGTCGACCTGCTCGGCGGTGGCGACGCCCTCGTGGACCAGGTAGGCGGCCTCGTTGACGGTCAGCATCAGGACGCGGTTGGAGACGAACCCGGCCGAGTCCTTGACCTCCACGGCCTTCTTGCCCATGCCGGTCAGCAGGTCGCGGGTGCGCTGGACGGTCTCCTGCGAGGTGTGGACGCCGGGGATCAGCTCGACGACCGGCTTCGCGGGCACCGGGTTCATGAAGTGGACGCCGACGGTCTGGGCGGGGCGGCTGCTCAGCGAGGCGACGCGGGTGATCGGGATCGCCGAGGTGTTGACGATGACGACGGTGTCCGGCGCGCAGACCTCGTCGATCTCGCGGTGCACCCGCTGCTTGATCTCCCAGTTCTCGGTGACGTTCTCGATCACCGTCGACGCCTTGGCCAACGCGCCCACGCCCACCGCGGTGGTGATGCGGGCGAGGATCTCGTCGGCGTCGAGCGCGGGGCCGCCCATCAGGGCGCTCATGCGGCAGTTGCGGGTGATCGTGGCGCGGGCCGCGTCCAGGGTCTCCTCGTCCTTGTCGACGAGCACGACGTCGTACCCGCACTGCGCGAGGTTCTGGGCGACGCCCACGCCCATCACGCCGGCGCCCACCACTCCGATGACGCTCATGTCCACTCCGTTCGGTCGTACTGCGGTTGTTGTGTCCGTTGCCGTGTCTGTCGCTGTGTCTGTCGCGGGCTCGGCCGCTGTCAGGCGCGGGCCGCCGCGCGGCGGGCGCCCAGCGCCTGTCGCCTGCGCTCCATGCGGTCGCCGGAACCGGTGTCCCGCGCGGCCGTCGCGTCCGCCGAAGCGCCGGCCAGGGCGGCGGTCATGGCCGCGACGGTCGGGTGCTCGAAGAGCAGGGCCGGGGCGACCGGCCGGCTCAGCCGCTTCTCCAGGGCGGCCACCATCGACAGGCCGATCAGGGAGTTGCCGCCGAGCTCGAAGAACGGGTCGTGCACGCCGACCTGTTCGAGGCCCAGGTACGCGCTCCACACGTCGGCGACCGTGCTCTCCAGGCCCGCGGCCGGGGCCACGTACGCGCTGCGCAGGTGCGGGCGCGGGAAGCGGGTGGTGCCGACCGCCTCGCGGGCCGTCCCGGCGGGCGCGTCCAGGTCGGACAGCGACTCCCAGGCGCGGCGGGCCGCGTCCAGCGGCTGGCGCAGCGCCAGGACCGGCCCCCGCGCCCCGGCGATCAGCCGGTCGAGGAGGCGGCATCCGCCCTCGTCGGTGAAGCCGTACGTGCCGCGGTAGGCGCGCACGCGTTCCGCGAGGCCGTCCTCGGCCTCGGCGCCCCAGGCGTCGTGCTGCCAGGGGCTCCAGGCCACCGAGAGGACCCGGGTGCCGGGGGCGGCGTCGGCGAGTCGGGCGGCGTACGCGTCCAGGACGGTGTTCGCGGCGCAGTAGTCGCCCTCGCCCAGGCCGCCGAGCACGGTGACCGCGGACGAGTACAGGACGAGCAGTTCGAGGCGTTCGTCCTCGGGGGCCGCGGGGCCGGTCAGCTCCGCGAGCGGGGCCATCGCCAGGACCTTCGGCGCGAGCACGGCCGCCGTCCGCTCCGGGGTGCCGCGCACGGCGAGCCCTCCGGCGGGGACGCCCGCCGCGTGCACCACGCCGTGCAGGGCGCCGAAGTGCTCGCGGCACCGGCGCAGCGCGCCGCGCAACTGCTCGGGCACCCCGGCGTCGGCGGTGAGCAGCAGGACCTCGGCGCCGGCGGCCTCCAGCGCGGCGACCTCGCGCAGGGTGCGGGCGGCGGGGGTGCCGTCGTCCGGCGCGGCCCGGTCCAGGGGGGTGCGGCCGACCAGGGCGAGCCGGCGGACGCCGGAGTCCACCAGGTGGCGGGCCAGGGTCAGGCCCAGGCCGCGGGTGCCGCCGGTGATCAGGTAGGTGCCGTCCGGCCGCCACACGGCGGGCGGGGCGGCGGGCAGGTCGATCCTGCCCCAGCCGCGCAGCCAGCGGCGGCCGCGGCGGACGGCGGCCAGGGCGTCGGCGCCGGTGTCCGTCTCCGGGTCCGTCCACGGGCCGCGGCGCAGTTCGTGGCCGAGGGCCACCGCCGCCTCCGGGAGGTCCGGGCCGGTCTCCAGGTCGAGGCCGCGCCAGCGCAGGGCCGGATGTTCGCTGCGCAGGATGCGGCCGAGGCCGTGCACGAGGGACCGTTCGGGGGCGGTGACGTCCCCGCCGGTCACCTCGACGGCTCCGGCGGTGACCGTGAGCAGGCGGGTCTCCCGGCCGCCCGCGGTGTCGGCGAGGGCCTGGAAGGCGAGGAGAAGGGTGTCGAAGCCCCGGGTGACGGCCGTGCGCAGCGCCGTCTCCTCGGCCTGCGCCTCGGGGCCGGTGGTGGCCCGTGAGTCCAGGCTCCACAGGTGGGCGAGGTGCAGGGGCCCGGAGCCGAGCGCGGCGGCCGCGGTGAGGACCTCCTTGTGGTGCGCCGGGTCCGCCGGGTCGATGACGAGGCGCCGGCCGTCGCGGCGCGGGCCGGTGCCCGCGACCACTTCGAGGACGGGCGTGCCCGCGGCGGCGGCTAGGTCGGCGAGCGCGGCGCCGGTGCCGCCGCCGTCGCCGAGGACGACGAGCGGGCCGTCGAGGGCGGGCGCGAGGACGTCGTGGGCGACGTCGCGCTGCCAGGTCGGCGCGTAGCAGGCGTCCGTGGGGTCGGCCCGGCCGTCGTCGGCGGGGCCCGTGCCGGGTGCGGTGACGGGGCCTGTGGCCGGTTCGGGCCAGAAGCGGGTGCGCTGGAACGGGTAGCCGGGCAGGTCGGTGAGGGCGGCTCCGGCGGTGCGCAGTGCGGGCCAGGACACGTCCACGCCGGTTTCCCAGACGCGGGCGCAGGTCTCCAGGAGCGCGCCGCGCGCGTCCTTGCGGTTCTGGGCGGGCCACGGCGCGGGCAGTGTGCCGAAGACGGCGTGCGCCTGGCCGGGGCCGTTCTGCCGGACGAGTCCGCCGAGGGTCTGTCCGGCGCCCAGTTCGACGTAGACGTCGACGCCCAGCGTCGCGCAGTGGGCGATGCCGTCGGCGAAGCGGACCGGGCGGACCAGGTGTTCGGCCCAGTACTCCGGGTCGGTGGCCTGGGCCGCTGTCAGCCGGGTGCCGGTGAGGTTGGAGACGATGGTGCCGGTGGGTTCCGCGCGGGGCACGTCGGCGATGAGGGCGGCCAGCCGGGCGCGGGCCGGTTCCAGGAGCGTGGAGTGGAAGGCGTGCGCGGAACGCAGCGGCCGGCAGGCCACGGAACGCTCCGTCAGATGCCGCTGGACGCGTTCGATCTCGTCCGGGCGGCCGCTGAGCACGGTCATGTGGGGGCCGTTGAGCGCCGCGACGTCGACCGTGGCGCCGCACTGGGCGAGGGCCGCGCGGGTCTCCTGCTCGCCGACGGAGACGGCGAGCATCCGGCCGGGTTCGGCCGCCTCGATGAGCCGGGCCCGTTCGATGACGATGCGCAGCGCGTCCTCGGGGGTGAACACCCCGGCCAGGCAGGCGGCGACGTACTCACCGAGGCTGTAGCCGATGAGGACGTCGGGAGTGATGCCCCAGTGGCGGAGCAGAACCGCGAGCGCGTACTCGACGCTGAAGAGGAAGGGGTGCGCCACCTCGGCGTGGTGCAGCGGGTCGTCCGCCTCCTCGGGGGCGGCGGACGCGCGGCCGAGCAGCGCGGCCAGGTCGGGGGCGCCGGAGGGGGCGGCCTCCTCGGGGAAGAAGGCGGGGCGCAGGTCGACGCCGCAGCCGTCGGCGACGGCGATGCAGCGGTCGACGGCGGCGGCGAAGACGGGCTCGTCCCGGTAGAGGCCGCGGCCCAGACCGGCGTACTGGTCGCCCGTCCCGGGCAGCAGGAACGCCACGCGCGGCCGGCCCCGGCCGCGGCGCACGCCGGGCTCGCCGGGTTCGGCGGCCGCGCCCGCGAGGAGGGCGGCGGCCTCCTGGTGTCCGGTCGCGACCACGGCCCGCCGGAACTCCTGCGCCGAGCGGCCCTCGCGGAGCGTGTACGCCAGGTCGGCGAGGCGCGTGCCGTCGGGTGTGCCGATCCGTTCGGCGAGCTCGCCGAGGCGGGCGCGCAGGGCGTCCGGTCCCGCGGCGGAGACGGTGAACACCTCGGCGCGCGGCGGAAGGGGCTCGGCGGACTCGGCGGCCGGAGCGGCCGGTTCCGGGGCGGCTTCCAGGACGAGGTGCGCGTTCGTGCCCGACCAGCCGAACGAGCTGACGCCGGCGACCCGTCGCCGCCCGTCCTCGACGAGCGGGTGCGAGCGTACGGCGGGCCGGACGGTGCCGTCCTCCGGCACGGCCTCGGCCGGGGCGGTCTGGTGCAGGTTGGGCGGTACGACGCCGTGCTTGAGGACGAGCACGGTCTTGATCAGTCCGGCCACGCCCGCCGCGGAGAGCGTGTGGCCGATGTTGGTCTTCACGGCGCCGACGGCCAGCGGGCGGTCGGCGGGACGGTCCTTGAACACGTCGTGCAGGGCGCCCAGTTCGATGGCGTCGCCGAGCCGGGTGGCCGAGCCGTGCGCCTCGACGTAGGAGACCTCGCCGGGTTCGACGGCGGCCGCGGCCAGCGCCTCCTTGATGACGGCGGCCTGGGCGGCCCGGTTCGGCGCGGTGAGGCCGTTGCTGTGGCCGTCCTGGTTGACGGCGGAGCCTCGCAGGACGGCGTGGATGCGGTGCCCGTTGCGCAGGGCGGAGGACAGCCGCTCCAGGACGACGACGCCGCCGCCCTCGCCCATGACGTAGCCGCTGGCGCCCGCGTCGAAGGTCCGGCACTCGCCGTCGGGCGAGAGCATCGACGAGGCGCAGGCGTACACGAAGGAGGTGTCGGGCTGGATCATCGCCAGGGACACCCCGCCGGCGATCGCCAGCTCGCACTCGTCGCGCCGCAGGCTCTGCGCGGCGAGGTGCACCGACACCAGCGACGACGAGCAGGCGGTGTCGACGGTGAGCGTCGGCCCGCGCAGGTCGAAGTGGTAGGCGATGCGCCCGGACGCCACGCTCGGCGAACTGCCCTGCACCAGATAGGGATCGGTGTACGCGACCGGCCCCTGGCGTTCGGTCTGGAGCCTGCCGTACTGGAAGGTGTCGAACAGGCCGATCATGACGCCGGTACGGGTGCCGGCCAGCCGCTCGGGCGGCGTGCCGGCGTTCTCCATGGCCTCCCACACCAGCTCCATGAGCAGCCGGTGCTGGGGGTCCATGCGCACGGACTCCTGGGGGGACATCCCGAACAGTTCGGCGTCCCAGCCCGCGATGTCCTTCAGGAAGGCGCCACGCCGGGTGTAGACCCCGTACTCCTCCTCGTACGGTTCGATGCGGAACCGCTCGGGCGGTACGTCGGTGACGGCGTCGCGGCCGTTGCTGATCAGGTCCCAGTAGGCGTCGACGCCGTCGGCGTCCGGGTAGCGGCACGCCATGCCCACGATCGCGAGGGGTTCGGTGGCGCGTTCCTCCAGCTCGGTGACGCGTCGCCGCGTCCGTGCGAGGTCGGTCGTCGCCCGCTTGAGGTAATCGCGCAACTTGTCTTCGGTTGCCATCAGTTTCGGACTCTTCTCACTCGGGTGGGCGGCGTTCACGCGGGCTGCTCGTCGATGAACGCGAAGATCTCTTCGTCGGAGGCGAACAGCTCCTGCTCGTCCGGTTCGGCCGCGGTGGGCTCGGCGGGCGCGGTCGTGCCGCCGCCGAGCTCCGTCAGCGTGCGGCGGAGCAGATCGGCGAGGCCTTCCGTGGGCCCGCCGGTCCCGGCGGCGCCGCGCAGCGCCCGCTCGATCTCCGCGAGCACGGGGTCGGGCGCCTGGGCGGCCGGGGCGCTGGGGGCGAGCTGTTCGTGCACGTGGGCGGCGAGCCGGGCGGGGGTCGGGAAGTCGAAGACGACCGTGGTCGGCAGCCGCAGGCCGGTGGCGCCGGCCAGGCGGTTGCGGAGTTCCACCGCGGTCAGCGAGTCGAATCCCAGGTCGCGGAAGGACAGTTCGGGGTCGATCGCGTCGCCGGAGGACTCGGCGACGACGAGGGCCGCCTGGGCGCGCACCACGTCGAGGACGACGCGCCGCGCCTCGGACTCGGGCAGTCCGTCCAGCCGGGACTTCAGGGTGACCGTCCCGGTGGTCGGCGCGGAGCGGGCCGCGCGCCGCTCCGGACCGCGCACCAGACCGCTCAGGAGCGGCGGTACGGGCCTGCGGAACCTCGCCGGTTCGAGCTTGGCCGGGACGACGGCGGCCAGGGCGGTGTCCATGGCCGCGTCGAAGAGTTCCATCCCTTCGTCGACCGTGAGCGGCGCGTTGCCGTCGCGGGCGATGCGGCGCAGCTCGGTCGCGCCGAGGTGGCCGGTCATCCCGCTGGCCTCGGCCCACAGTCCCCAGGCCAGGGAGACCGCGGGAAGCCCCTTGGCCTGCCGCTGCCCGGCCAGGGCATCGAGGGCGGCGTTGGCGGCGGCGTAGTTGGCCTGCCCCGCGTTGCCGATGACACCGGCGATCGAGGAGAACAACACGAACCGCGCCAGATCCGTACGGGCGGTCAGCTCGTCCAGGACGAGCGCGCCCCCGGTCTTGGGTGCGAGGACCCGGTCGAGGCGTTCGGTCGTCAACTGGCCGATGACACCGTCGTCGAGGACACCGGCGGCATGGACGACGACGGTCAGGGGGTGCGCGGCCGGAATCCGCTCCAGCAGCCCGGCCACCGATCCCCGGTCGGCCACATCACAGGCCTCTACGGTGACGCGCGCGCCCAACTCCGCCAGTTCGGCAGTGAGTTCGGCCATGCCAGGCGCCTGGGAGCCCCGGCGGCCGGCGAGCACCAGATTGCGTACGCCGTGCTCGGCGATCAGGCGGCGCGCGACGAGACGGCCGAGGGTGCCGGTCGCGCCGGTCACCAGCGCCGTGCCCTCGGGGTCCACCTCACGCGGAACCGTCAGGACCACCTTGCCGGTGTGCCGGGCCTGGCTGACGTACCGGAACGCCTCCGGCGCCCGCCGCACGTCCCACGTCGTCACCGGCAGCGGCGCGAGGACGCCCGCCTCGAAGAGGCGCATGACCTCGGCCAGCATGGTCTCGATGTGTGCCGCGTCGAGGCTGGGCAGGTCGAAGGCCTGGTAGGCGACGCCGGGATGGGCGGCGGCGACCTCGCCCGCGTCACGGATGTCGGTCTTGCCCATCTCGATGAACCGACCCCGGTCACCCAGAGCCCGCAGCGAGGCATCCACGAACTCACCCGCGAGCGAGTCCAGGACCACATCCACACCACGACCGCCAGTGGCGTCCAACACCTGCCGCTCGAACTCCAGGTCACGGGAAGACGCGATGTGCGCCTCGTCCAGACCCTGCCCCCGCAGCACCTCCCACTTCCCACGGCTGGCAGTACCGAAGACCTCCGCACCCAAGTGCCGGGCGAGTTGGACCGCCGCCATACCCACACCGCCGGTCGCGGCGTGGATCAGCACCGACTCCCCCGACCGCAGACCCGCCAGCTCCACAAGCCCGTAGTACGCCGTGAGGAACACCGCCGGGACGGCCGCCGCCTGCGCGAAGGACCAGCCGTCCGGCATCCGCACCAGGGTGCGCCGGTCGGCGATCGCCACGGGTCCGTAGGCGTCGGGGATCATGCCCATGACCCGGTCGCCGACAGCGAGTGAGGTGACGCCGGGGCCGACTTCGAGGACCACGCCTGCGGCCTCGCCGCCCAGTCCGGTCAGACCGGGCACCAGGCCGAGGGCGACGACGACATCGCGGAAGTTGAGGCCCGCCGCGCGGATACCCACACGGACCTCGCCCTCGCCGAGCGGCCGCGACACCTCCGGCCGGGCGGCCAGCGTCAGCCCGTCCAGCGTGCCGTCACCACCCGCCTCCAACCGCCAAGCAGCCTCGCCCTCCGGCGCCACGAGCACACCGTCCCGCGCCGCACGCGCCAGGCGCGGAACCCTCAACTCCCCAGCGCGGACAGCGATCTGCGGCTCACCGGAGGCCACGGCCGCGATCAGCGCCTCGGCCGACTCGCCCACCTCGGCATCGAGGTCCACAAGAACGAACCGGCCGGGGTTCTCCGACTGCGCCGAGCGCACCAGGCCCCACACCGCGGCCTGCGCCGGATCGACCGCCTCGGCCGGACCCGTCACCACCGCGTTCCGCGTCACCACCACCAACCGCGCGCCCTCGAAGGCGTCCTCGGCCAGCCAGTCCCGCACCGCGGCCAGCGTCTCGGCGGCCGTCGCGTTCACCGAGCCGCCCCGGGCCACGGCGACCACCGCGACATCGGGGGCCTCGCCGGCGGGGTCGGCGGGCGGGTACGCGGACACCGTCGCGCCGAGTGCGGCGAGCGCGGACGGCAGCGGGTCGAGACCCGCGCCGACCGCCCAACGACCTTCCGCACGGGCCGGGTTGTGCTCCTGCGCCCGCTTCCACTCGACCGCGTACAGATGGCGTTGCGGTACGGCCGTCCGCCCCGGGGTGCCGGTCAGATCGCGCAGCGCGAGCCCGTCCACCGTGGCCACGGGCGCGCCCGTGGTGTCGGCGGCGAGCAGGGCCACCTCCTCCTCTCCGGTGCGCCGCAGCCGCAGTCGCAGCCGGGAGGCGCCGGAGGCGTGCAGCCGCACACCGGTCCAGGCGAACGGCAGCTTGACGCCGTGTCCGCCGTCGGGCCGGGTGAACCAGTCACCGGCGAGCAGTGCGTGCAGGGCGGCGTCCAGCAGCGCCGGGTGCAGGCCGAACTGCTCGGCCTGGGCGTGCGCCGGTTCGGGCAGCGCCGCCTCGGCGAACAGGTCGTCGCCGCGCTGCCACACGGCGGTCAGGCCCCGGAAGACCGGGCCGTAGCCGTAACCGGCCCCGGCCAGCCGCTCGTACAGGTCCGCCACGGGCACCGGGTCGGCGCCGGCCGGCGGCCACACGGTCAGGTCCGTGCCGGACCCGGCCGGCTGCGCGGGTGCGTCGGCGAGGGCGCCGACGGCGTGCCGGGTCCACTCCTGGCCGAGGCCGTCGGCCTGGTCCGGGCAGGAGGAGACGGTGAGCGGGCGGTGGCCGCGCTCGTCGGGCTCGTCGACCCACAGCTGGAGGCGGACCGCCTCGCCCGCGGGCAGGACCAGCGGCTCCTGGAGGGTCAGTTCGGCGACGTCGGCGCAGCCGACCTGGTCCGCGGCGCGCACCGCCATCTCGGCGAAGGCGGTGCCGGGCAGCAGGATCGTTCCGCCGACGGCGTGGTCGGCGAGCCACGGGTGGGTCTTCGTGGACAGGCGGCCGGTGAAGAGCCAGCGGTCGCCGCCCGCGACCGGGACGGCGGCGCCGAGCAGCGTGTGCCCGGTGCCGTCGAGTCCGGCGCCCGTGACGTCGGCGGCCGCCGCGGCGGGCTGCTCCAGCCAGTAGCGCTGGTGCTGGAAGGCGTAGGTCGGCAGCGGGATCCGGCGGCCGCCGGCCGTGGCGTGCACCGCGTTCCAGTCGACCGTGACACCGGCCGCGTACGCCTCCGCGAAGCTGGTCAGGACGCGGGTCCAGCCGCCGTCGCCGCGCCGGAGCGTGGTGAGCACCGCCACGTCGGCGGCGGCGTCCTGCACCGTCTGCGCGACCCCGAAGGTGGCCACGGCGTGCGGGCTGACCTCGATGAACGCGTCGTGTCCCGCGGCCAGCGCGGTGCGCACGGCGGTCTCGAAGCGCACCTGGTGGCGCAGGTTGCGGTACCAGTAGCCGGCGTCGGTGGCCGTGACGAGGGCGGGCTCTCCGGTGACCGTGGAGAACAGCGGGACACGGCCTTGGCGCGGGGTGATCCCGGCGAGGAGGGCGGCGAGTTCGTCCTCGATGCGCTCGACGTGGTGCGAGTGGGAGGCGTAGTCCACCGGGATCCGGCGGGCTCCGACCTCGTCCCGCTCGCAGGCGGCGAGGAAGCCGTCGAGGGCCTCGGCGTCGCCGCTGACGATGACCAGCGAGGGGCCGTTGACCGCGGCGATCTCCAGCTGTCCGTCCCACGCGGCGAGCAGCGGGCGGACGGACTCCTCCGCCAGCGGTACGGAGACCATCCCGCCGAGCCCGGACAGCGCGGTCAGCGCGCGGGCTCTGAGGGCGACGACGGCGGCCGCGTCCTCGAGGCCGAGGACGCCCGCGACGTGCGCGGCGGCGATCTCGCCCTGCGAGTGGCCGATCACGGCGGTCGGCGTGACGCCCGCGGACTCCCAGAGCCGGGCGAGGGCCACCATCATGGCGAACGACACCGGCTGGACGACGTCGACCCGGTCGAGCCGGTTCTCCTCGGGCGCGGCGCGCAGGACCTCGGTCAGGGACCAGTCGACGTGCGGGGCGAGCGCGGCCTCGCAGTCGGCGATCGCCGCCGCGAAGACCGGTGCGGAGTCGAGGAGTTCGGCTCCCATGCCGGCCCACTGCGCGCCCTGGCCGGGGAAGACGAACACCGGGCGGTTGCGGGCGCGGCCGCCGGTGCCCCGGACCACGTGCGGGACCTCCGTACCCTCGGCGATCGCCGTCAGGCCGGCCAGCAGTTCGTCGGCGGTGGAGCCGACGACGACCGCGCGGTGGTCGAAGACGGTCCGGCCCGCCAGGGAGACGGCGGCGTCGGCCGGGTCGGTGCCGGGGAGCGCGGCGGCGAGCCGTGCGGCCTGGGCGGTGAGCGCGGCGGCACCCCGGCCCGAGACGGGCCAGGCGACGGCGGGCAGCGTCCTGTCGACGGGCTCGGCGGGTGTCTCCGCCTCGGTGTCGGGGAGTTGTTCGAGGATGACGTGGGCGTTGGTGCCGCTGATCCCGAAGGACGACACGGCGGCCCGCCGCGGCCGGTCCACGCGCGGCCACTGCCGCGCCTCGCCCAGCGGGGTCACTGTCCCGCCGGACCAGTCGACGTGCGGCGAGAGGCCCTCCATGTGCAGGGTCGCGGGCAGCATCCCCTGGCGCATGGCGACGACCATCTTGATGACGCCCGCGACACCGGCGGCGGCCTGCGTGTGACCGATGTTCGACTTCAACGAGCCCAACAGCAGCGGCTGTTCGGGTGAGTGGCCTGTGCCGTACGTGGCGAGCAGCGCCTCGGCCTCGATCGGATCCCCGAGCGCGGTGCCCGTGCCGTGCGCCTCGACCGCGTCGACCGCGTCCGGCGTCAGCCCGGCACTCGCCAGCGCCTGCCGGATGACCCGCTCCTGGGCCGGACCGTTCGGCGCGGTCAGCCCATTGCTCGCACCGTCCTGGTTGACGGCACTGCCCCGCACCACGGCCAGCACGCGGTGGCCGTTGCGGCGCGCGTCGGACAGCCGCTCCAGGAGCAGCATGCCCGCGCCCTCACCCCAGCCGGTGCCGTCGGCGGTGGCGGAGAAGGGCTTGCACCGGCCGTCGGCGGCGAGACCGTTCTGCCGGCTGAACTCGACGAAGGCACCGGGACGGGACATCAGCGTCACACCACCGGCGAGAGCGAGCGAGCACTCGCCGCGGCGCAGCGCCTGGACCGCGAGGTGCAGCGCGACCAACGACGACGAGCACGCGGTGTCCACCGACAGCGCGGGCCCGTTGAAGCCGAACGTGTAGGCGATGCGCCCCGAGGCCACACTCGTCTGCGTGCCAGTCAGGAGATGCCCGTCCGTGCCGCCGACCGGCTGGTCGAGCCGCGGACCGTAGTCGCTGGCCATCACGCCGACGAAGACACCGGTGTCCGAACCCCGCAGCGCGGCCGGATCGATCCCGGCCCGCTCCACCGTCTCCCAACTCGTCTCCAGCAGCAGCCGCTGCTGCGGATCCATCGCCAACGCCTCACGCGGACTGATCCCGAAGAACCCCGCATCGAACTCATCGGCATCGTGCAGGAACCCGCCCCGCCGCACATACGTCGTCCCCGAACTCTCCGCGCTGAACAGCGCGTCCAGATCCCAGCCACGATTCGTGGGGAACCCGCTGGTCGCGTCGGTGCCGTCCATGACGAGGCGGAACAGGTCTTCCGGCGAGGCGACGCCACCGGGGTAACGGCAGCCCATGGCGACGATCGCGATGGCGTCGTCGTCGGACGCCGGAACCACGGGGGCCTGCGGGGCCGCCGGAGCCTCGGCGGTGTCCTGCGCGCCGGCCAGCTTCTCGTAGAGATGTCCGGCGAGTTGCAGTGGTGTCGGGAAGTCGAAGACGACGGTCGTCGGTAGCCGCAGCTCGGTGACGCCGGCCACGCGGTTACGGAGTTCGACGGAGGTCAGCGAGTCGAAGCCGAGGTCGTTGAAGGGCAGTTCGACGTCGACATCGGTCTCCGGGCCGTACCCGAGCACGGCCGCGACCTGATCGCGCACGGTGTCCACGACGGCCTGCCGGGCGGCTTCCCCGGTGAGGGTCGCCAGGCGGGCGGCCAGGCCGTCCTGCCCGGCGCCGTTCGCGGCGGCCGCGGTCGCCACCCGGCGCTGGGCGCGGACGAGCCCGCGCAGCGGGGCGGCGAGACCCGCGCCCTGGGCACCTCGGGCCCGCAGCGCGGCGAGGTCCCAGTGGGAGGCCACGACGGCGGGCTCGGCACCGCGCAGCGCGGCGTCGAAGAGCGCCAGGCCCTCCTCCGCCTCCAGCGCCACGGTGCCGGCGGCGCCGGCGAGACGGGCCCGGTCGGCCACGGAGAGTCCCGCGGTCATGGCGGACTCGGGGGCCCACAGCCCCCAGGCGATGGAAACCGCGGGAAGCCCCTTGGCCTGCCGCTGCCCGGCCAGGGCATCGAGAGCGGCATTGGCGGCGGCGTAGTTGGCCTGCCCCGCGTTGCCGATGACACCGGCGATCGAGGAGAACAACACGAACCGCGCCAGGTCGGTACGAGCGGTCAACTCGTCCAGGACGAGCGCGCCCCCGGTCTTGGGCGCGAGGACCCGCTCAAGCCGCTCGGTCGTCAACTGCCCGATGACACCGTCGTCGAGGACACCGGCGGCATGGACGACGACGGTCAGGGGGTGCGCGGCCGGGATCCGCTCCAGCAGCCCGGCCACCGACGCGCGGTCGGCCACATCACAGGCCTCTACGGTGACGCGCGCACCCAACTCCTCCAGTTCGGCGGTGAGTTCGGTCATGCCGGGTGCCTGGGAGCCCCGGCGGCCGGCGAGCACCAGATTGCGTACGCCGTGCTCGGTGATCAGGCGGCGCGCGACGAGGCGGCCGAGGGTGCCGGTCGCGCCGGTCACCAGCGCCGTGCCCTCGGGGTCCACCTCACGCGGAACCGTCAGGACCACCTTGCCGGTGTGCCGGGCCTGGCTGACGTACCGGAACGCCTCCGGCGCCCGCCGCACGTCCCACGTCGTGACGGGGAGCAGGGTCAGCGCGTCCTCGGAGAACAGCCGCATGATCTCGGCGAGCATCTCGCCGATCAGGTCGGGACCGGCGTCCGGCAGGTCGAAGGCCTGGTAGGCGACGCCGGGATGGGCGGCGGCGACCTCGTCCGCGTCACGGATGTCGGTCTTGCCCATCTCGATGAACCGGCCCCGGTCACCCAGGGCCCGCAGCGAGGCATCCACGAACTCACCCGCGAGCGAGTCCAGGACCACATCCACGCCCCGCCCACCGGTGGCGTCCAGAACGCGCTGCTCGAACTCCAGGTCACGGGAGGACGCGATGTGCGCCTCGTCCAGACCCTGCCCCCGCAGCACCTCCCACTTCCCACGGCTCGCGGTACCGAAGACCTTCGCGCCCAAGTGCCGGGCGAGTTGGACCGCCGCCATGCCGACACCGCCGGTCGCGGCGTGGATCAGCACCGACTCCCCCGACCGCAGACCCGCCAGCTCCACAAGCCCGTAGTACGCCGTGAGGAAGACCAGCGGCACCGAGGCGGCCTCGGTGAACGACCACTCCTCCGGTATCCGCACCAGGGTGCGCCGGTCGGCGATCGCCACGGGCGCGTAGGCGCCGGTCACCAGGCCCATGACCCGGTCGCCGACGGCGAGCGAGTCGACGCCGGGGCCGACCTCCAGGATTACTCCGGCGGCTTCCCAGCCGAGGCCGGCGAGGCTCTCGACCATGCCGAGGGCGACGACGACATCGCGGAAGTTGAGGCCCGCGGCACGGATGCCCACACGCACCTCGCCCTCGCCGAGCGGGCGCAGGGCCTCCGGCCGGGCGGCGAGCGTCAGCCCGTCCAGCGTGCCGTCACCACCCGCCTCCAACCGCCAAGCAGCCTCGCCCTCCGGCGCGACAAGCACACCGTCCCGAGCGGCACGCGCCAGGCGTGGAACCCTCAACTCCCCAGCGCGGACAGCGATCTGCGGCTCACCGGAGGCCACGGCCGCGGTCAGCGCCCCGGCCGCGTCCCCCGCCTCGACATCAAGGTCCACCAGGACGAGGCGATCCGGGTTCTCCGCCTGCGCCGAGCGCACCAGACCCCACACCGCGGCCTGCGCCGGATCGACCGCCTCGGCCGGACCCGTCACCACCGCGTTCCGCGTCACCACCACCAACCGCACGCCCTCGAAGGCGTCCTCGGCCAGCCAGTCCCGCACCAGGGTGAGGGCGTGGGCCGTGGTGGTCCGTACGTCGCCGCCCGCCGGAACGGTCGCGACCACGTGACCGGGGTGGCCCGCGGTGTGCTCGGCCGTCGCCAGTGCCGTGAGATCGGCGTGGCCGGTGAGTCCGGTGACGGGCGTGCCGACCGTCACCGCCGTGGCGTTGTTCCCCTCGGTGGCCGGGAGCTTCTCCCAGCCGACCCGGTAGAGGTGGGTGGCCGTGTCCGGCGTCTGCGCGAGGAAGGCCGCGGGCACCGCGCGCACGTCGAGCCGGCCCACCGAGAGGACGGGCTGTCCGGCGCCGTCCGCCGCGTCGAGGGTCAGGCCGTCGGGGCCGTCCGGGGTCAGCCGGACGCGCAGTGAGGTGGCGCCGGTCGCGGTCAGGGACACGTTCTGGAAGGTGAACGGCAGCCGCAGCTCGCCGGAACCGGAGCCCGCGACATAGGGGTGGAGGGCCGCGTCGAGCAGTACCGGATGCAGTCCGTAGCCGTCGACGGTGGTGCCGTCGGCGAGCGCGATCTCCGCGAAGAGCGTGTCGTCGCGGCGCCAGACCGCCCGCACGGCGCGGAAGGAGGGGCCGTACTCGTAGCCGGTGTCGGCCAGTGCGTCGTAGGCCGTGTCGAAGGGGACCGCGCTCGCTCCGGCGGGCGGCCAGGCGGTCGCCCAGTCCGCGCCCGCGGCGGGTGCCCGCGAGGCGACGCCGACGGCGCCGGAGGCGTGGCGGACCCAGTCGGCGGTGGCGTCCGTACGGGAGAACACCCGGACGGTACGGGCCGGTTCGGCCCCGGTGACGACGACCTGGATCCGCAGGTCGCCCTCGTCGGGCAGGACGACCGGCGACTCGAAGGTCAGCTCGTCGACGTGGTCGCAGCCGATCTGGTCGGCCACGCCGAGGACCAGGTCGAGCAGCGCGGTGCCGGGCACGATCAGCCGGCCGCCCATCCGGTGGTCGGCCAGCCAGGGCAGGTCGTTCGCCGACAGCCGTCCGGTCGCGACGGCGCCGTCGTCGCCGGCGACGTCGAGGACCGCGCGCAGCATCGGGTGGGCCGTCGGGCGCAGCCCGGCGGAGGAGACGTCGGCCTCCTGGCCGTCGGCGAGCCAGCTGCGCCGCCGGTCGAAGGCGTACGTCGGCAGGGGGACGACGGCCGCGTCGCCGGTCCACGCGGCCCAGTCGACGGGGACGCCGGCCGTGAACGCCTCGGCGAGGCAGCCGAGCAGCGCCTCGTTCTCCGCGCGGTCGCGGCTGTGCAGGGCGGTCACGGTGACGGCCTCGCCGTCGAGGCTCTGCCGGGCCATCGCGGACAGCACAGCGCGCGGGCCGACCTCCACGAACACCGACACCTGGCGCTCGCGCAGCGCGCGCACGGCCGCGTGGAACATCACCGGTCTGCGGATCTGCTCCAGCCAGTAGGCGGGCTCCGCCCAGCCGGCGGTGACGTCGGTGCCGGTCAGGCCCGTGGCGTGGGGGACGCGCGGCTCGTGGAAGGTGAGCGCGGCGAGTTCGTCGGCGAACTCGGCGAGCATCGGTTCCATGAGCGGCGAGTGGAAGGCGTGGCTGACGGTGAGCCGCTTGGTGCGTCTGCCGAGGGCCTGCCAGTGGGCGGCGACGGCGAGGCAGGTGTCCTCGTCGCCGGAGACGACGACGCTCTCCGGTCCGTTGACCGCCGCCACGCCGATCAGGTCCTCCTGGCCGGCGACGGTGGGCAGCACCTCGTCGAGGGACGCGGCGATCGCGACCATGGCGCCGCGGGCCTCCAGGGCCTGCATCAGCCGGCCGCGGGCGGTGACCATGCGGGCCGCGTCGGCCAGCGACCAGACGCCGGCCACGTGGGCGGCGGCGATCTCGCCGACGGAGTGCCCGGCGATCTCGTCCGGGTGGACGCCCAGGGAGCGCAGCAGGGCGAAGGCGGCGACCTGGTAGGCGAAGAGCGCGGGCTGGGTGTAGGAGGTCTCGTCCAGGAGGGCCGCGTCGGCGCTGTCCGGATCGGCCCACATGATCTCGCGCAGCGGCCGTTCCAGGTGGGCGTCGAGGGCGGCGCACACCTCGTCGAACGCCTCGGCGAAGACGGGGAACGCCGCGTACAGCTCCTGTCCCATGCCGGTGCGCTGGCCGCCCTGCCCGGTGAACAGGAAGGCGGTCTGGGCGACGGAGCGGGCCCGGCCGGTGATCACGGGGGCGGTGGCGGCACCGTCGCGGAGCGCCGCGAGTCCGCTGAGCAGGTCGTCCCGGCCGCGGCCGGTGACGACCGCGCGGTGCTGGAACAGCGAGCGGGTCCGGGCCAGCGAGTACGCGACGTCGGCGGGGCGGAGGGTGGCGTCGGCGTCGGTGTACGCGTGCAGACGGGCGGCCTGGGCGCGCAGGGAGGTCTCGTTGTGCGCGCTCAGTACCCAGGGGAGCAGTCGGCCGGTGTCCGGCTCTGCGGGTGTCTCCGGTTCGGTGTCCGGGAGTTGTTCGAGGATGACGTGGGCGTTGGTGCCGCTGATCCCGAAGGACGACACGGCGGCCCGCCGCGGCCGGTCCACCCGCGGCCACTGCTGGGTCTCGGCGACGGGGCAGACGGTGCCCGCGGACCAGTCGACGTGCGGGGAGAGGCCTTCCATGTGCAGGGTCGCGGGCAGCATGCCCTGGCGCATGGCGACGACCATCTTGATGACACCGGCGACACCGGCGGCGGCCTGCGTGTGACCGATGTTCGACTTCAACGAGCCCAACAGCAGCGGCTGTTCGGGGGTGTGGCCCGTGCCGTAGGTGGCGAGCAGCGCCTCGGCCTCGATCGGATCGCCCAGCGCGGTGCCCGTGCCGTGCGCCTCGACCGCGTCGACCGCGTCCGGCGTCAGCCCGGCACTCGCCAGCGCCTGCCGGATGACCCGCTCCTGGGCCGGACCGTTCGGCGCGGTCAACCCGTTGCTCGCACCGTCCTGGTTGACGGCGCTGCCCCGGACCACGGCCAGCACGCGGTGGCCGTGGCGGCGCGCGTCCGACAGCCGCTCCAGGAGCAGCATGCCCGCGCCTTCGGCGAACGCCGTGCCGTCGGCGGTGGCGGAGAAGGGCTTGCACCGGCCGTCGGGGGCGAGGCCGTTCTGCCGGCTGAACTCGACGATGGTGCCGGGGCGGGACATCAGGGTCACACCGCCGGCCAGGGCGAGTGAGCACTCGCCGCGGCGCAGCGCCTGGACCGCGAGGTGCAGCGCGACCAACGACGACGAGCACGCGGTGTCCACGGACAACGCGGGCCCGTTGAAGCCGAGGGTGTAGGCGATGCGGCCGGACGCGACGCTGGTCTGGAAGCCGGTGAGCAGGTGTCCGTCGGTGCCGCCGACGGGCTGGTCGAGGCGCGGACCGTAGTCGCTCGCCATCACGCCGACGAAGACACCGGTGTCCGAACCCCGCAGCGCGGCCGGATCGATCCCGGCCCGCTCCACCGTCTCCCAACTCGTCTCCAGCAGCAGCCGCTGCTGCGGATCCATCGCCAACGCCTCACGCGGACTGATCCCGAAGAACCCCGCATCGAACTCGTCCGCGTCGTGCAGGAACCCGCCCCGCCGCACATACGTCGTCCCCGAACTCTCCGCGCCGAACAGCGCGTCCAGATCCCAGCCACGATTCGTGGGGAACCCGCTGGTCGCGTCGGTGCCGTCCATGACGAGGCGCCACAGCTCCTCGGGCGAGGCGACACCGCCGGGGTAACGGCAGCCCATGGCGACGATCGCGACGGCGTCGTCGTCGGACGCGGGTCCGGCGGCCGGGCGGGCGGTGACGGCGGGCACCGGCGGTGCGGCGGTCCGCAGCCGCTCGTGCAGGTGGTCGGCGAGCCGCTGCGGCGTCGGGTGGTCGAAGACGAGGGTGGTGCCCAGCGGGAGGCCGGTCGCGGCGGAGAGCCGGCCGCGCAGCTCGACGGTGCCGAGCGAGTCGAGGCCGAGTTCCTTGAAGGTGAGGGCGGCGTCGATCCCCTGGCTGTCGGGCTCCCCGAGGATGACGGCGGTGGTGTCGGCGATCAGGCGGAGCAGTTCCCGGGCGGTCCTGACGGCCACCGGCGTGGCCTCCACGGCACCGGCGGACGGCTCCGACTGCCCGGCGAGCCAGTACCGCTCGCGCTGGAAGGCGTACGTCGGCAGGTCCGTGGGGAGCGCCCCGGCGACCTGGCCGAAGGCGGCCCGGCCGACGGCCGCGCCGTGGACGTACGCCTCGGCGAGCGCGGTGCGCAGCCGGTCGGCGCCGCCGTCGCCGCGGCGCAGCGTGCCGACGGCGGCGGCCGTCGCTCCGGCCGCCTCGGCGGACTCCTCGATGCCGGCGCCGAGCACCGGGTGCGGGCTGCACTCGACGAAGGTGCGGCAGCCCAGGTCCAGGGCGGTGCGGGTGGCCCGGTCGAAGAGCACGGTCTGGCGCAGGTTGCGGAACCAGTAGTCGGCGTCGAGGCCCGCGGTGTCCATCGGCTCGCCGGTGACGGTCGAGACGAAGACGGTGCCGGTGGAGACGGGGCGGACGGGGGCGAGCTCGCGCAGGACCTCCTCGCGCAGCTCCTCGACGGCGGCCGAGTGCGACGCGTAGTCGATCGGCAGGATCTTGGTGCGGTGTCCGGCTTCGGTGCAGGCGGTGGCGGCGGCGGTGAGCGACGCGACGGGGCCGGAGACGACCACCGAGGACGGGCCGTTGACGACGGCGACCGACACGTCCGGGGCGTGCGCGGCGAGGATCCCGGTGATCTCGTCGAGGGGCGCGGCGACGGACATCATGCCGCCGCCGCGGCCGCCCAGCCGGACGATGGCCCGCGCCCGCAGCGCGACCACGCGGGCGGCGTCGGCGAGGGACAGGGCGCCGGCGACGGTGGCGGCGGCGATCTCGCCCTGCGAGTGGCCGATGACCGCGTGCGGCTCCAGACCCTGGGAGCGCCACTGCTCGGCGAGGGCGACCATCACGGCCCACAGGACGGGCTGGACGACGTCGAGTCGGTCGAGGCCGGGGGCGCCGGGGCGGCGCCGCACCACGTCGAGCGGGTCGTAGTCGACGTACGGGGCGAGGGCCTCGGCGCACTCGGTGATCCGGGCGGCGAAGACCGGCGACGCGTCGAGCAGGGCGGCGGCCATCTCCGGCCACTCCGAGCCCTGGCCGGGGAAGACGAGGGCGGTGTGCCCGGGTACGGCGACGCCTTCGACGAGGCCCGCTTCGACACGGCCCTCGGCGAGGGCGCGCAGCGCGGCGCGCTGGGTGTCGGGGTCGTCGCCGAGGACGACGGCCCGCCGGTCGAACTCCTCGCGGGTCTCGGCGAGGGACCGCGCGATGTCGGCGGAGGCGATGCCGGGGTGGCCGGCCAGGTGGCGGACGAGGGCCTCGGCCTGGCCGCGCAGGGCCGGTGCCGAGCGGGCGGACAGCACCCAGGGGGCGGTGGCGTCCGCCGGCGGGGCGTCGGCGGGGGCGGTGGCCGGGGCGGTGGCCGGGGCTTCGGCGAGGACGAGGTGGCAGTTGGTGCCGCCCATGCCGAAGGAGCTGACACCGGCCACCAGCCGGTCCTGGGCGCGGGGCCAGTCCTGGGTCTCGACGGCCACCCGCAGGCCGAGTGCGTCGAGGGGGATGTCCGGGTGCGGGGTACGGAAGTTGAGGCTGGGGGCGACCCTGCGGTGGCTGATGCTGAGGACGACCTTGAGGAGTCCGGCGATGCCGGCGGCGCCTTCGAGGTGGCCGATGTTCGTCTTCGCCGAGCCGACGACGAGCCGGGTGCCGTCGCTGCGGCCGGCGCCGAGCGCGGCGCCCAGCGCGGCGGCCTCGACGGGGTCGCCGACGGGGGTGCCGGGGCCGTGCAGTTCGACGTACTGGACGGCTTCAGGGCGCAGTCCGGCGCGCTCGCACGCGGCGCGGATCACTTCCTCCTGCGCGCGGGCGGTCGGCACGGTCAGACCGTCGCCGCCGCCGTCGTTGTTGACGGCGCCGCCGAGGATGACGCTGTGGACGCGGTCGCCGTCCGCGAGTGCGGCGGAGAGCGGTTTGAGGACGACGACGGCGCCGCCCTCGCCGCGGACGTAGCCGTTGGCCCGGTCGTCGAAGGTGTAGCAGCGGCCGTCGGGGGAGAGCGCGCCGAACCGGCCGATGGTGTCGGTGGTCGCGGGCAGCAGGTTGAGGTTGACGCCGGCGGCGAGCGCGACGGCGGTCTCGCCCCGGCGCAGGCTCTCGCAGGCCGTCTGGACGGCGACGAGCGAGGACGACTGGCCGGAGTCGACGGTCAGGCTGGGCCCGCGCAGGCCGAGCGCGTAGGAGACGCGGTTGGCGATGATGCCGCGCTGTGTGCCCGTCAGGGTGTAGGCGGTGGCGGCCTGTTCGCCCTGGCGGTCGTGCAGGGTGGCGTAGTCGCCGTTGATGGCGCCGACGAAGACGCCGGTGTCGCTGTCGCGCAGCCGGGACGGGACGATCCGGGCGTCCTCCAGGGCCTGCCAGGCGAGTTCGAGGACGAGCCGCTGCTGCGGGTCCATGGCGGCCGCCTCGTACGGCGCGATGTCGAAGAACGCCGCGTCGAACGCGTCGACGTCGTCGATGAAGCCCGCTCGCCGGTGACCGGTGGCCGTGCCGGCGGGCCACCGGCTCTCCGGCGCCTCGGTGACCGCCTCGCGGCCCTCGCTGAGCAGCCGCCAGTAGGCGCCGGGGTCGGCTGCCCCGGGGAGCCGGCAGGACATGCCGACGATGGCTATCGGCTCGTCCGCCAGGGACTGGTCCTTGAGGGGGTTCATCGATGCGTCCATTTACAGCGTCACCTCGGGCTCAGCCACGCGAAACGCCACAAAAGGGCGATGTCGCCGCCGTCGTTTCTTCGGAAGTAAGGGAAGAGGGAAGGAGGAATGCCGGAAAGACGGAAGAAGCCGCACACCGCCCCCGTGTGAGGCGGCCGGATCCTTCCGGTCAGTCCCGATGCGCCGCCGAGCCGGCGGTGATGAGCGGAGAACCGCTGTGGGTGGAGTACGAGCAGGGGCTCAGGAACAGCGGTATGTACAGGTCCGAGGAGTCCCCCGCGTACCGCACGGACAGGATGACCTCGGGGTGCGGGGAGTCGGTGCCCTGCTCGCGGAAGTACTCCGCGGTGGCGAAGACGACCCGGTAGACCCCCGGTGGCGGCCGGCGGGGTCCGGACCAGTCGGCTCTCCCCTCACCGTCCGTCCTGGCCCGCGCCACGCAGAACCAGGCACCGTGTTCCTGGGCGCACAGGGAGACAGCCAGCTCCGGTACGGGCCGACCGGTGGTGGAGTCGAACACGCGGACCGAGATACTCATGGCATCTCAGCTTCGCGTGTGTCAGCTCCAGATGATTTCGTTGGTGGGGGCGAAACCGAAGCCGAACATCGAAGCGAAGTAGGAAAGCATGTTGATCTCCTCGTTCTGAGAAACCCGGAAACCGAATGTTCCGGGTCGATGGATCCAGTTCTACGAGGCCCCCTTCTCAACGGCCTAAAAGTTCCCTATCAGGCCGCCGCCGAGGTCAGCCGACGGCGCAGACCGTGTATCCCCGCGGGGTCACCACCACCGGCAGCTCCTGCCGGTCGACGATCTCCTCACCGGAGAAGTCGACGGTGATGTGGCTGTAGAAGGGCCGCTGGCCGAGCGTCGTGAAGTACCGGGCGGTCTCCAGCGTCAGCCGGAACGCCCCGGGCACGTCCCGGGGGTCCACCGCGCAGTCGGAGCGACCGTCCGCGCGGGTGATCCCGTTCCACACCGGCTGCCAGCTGTCCAGGTCGAAGCGTTCGAGCCGGATCGGCAGTCCGTCGACAGGCTGTCCATTGGTCCCGTCCGTGACGGACACGTCGATCTTCACCTTGCACCGGCCTCTTCCCTGGGGTTGCGCGCGCGACGGCCCATGGGGAGGGCCCGGGACCCTACCGTCGCCCGCCTCTCTACCGGGACGCTATCTCCCGGCTATCACCCCACCGCGGCGATGTCGTCGAGCACGCGCAGCGCCCGGTCCCGCCAGTCGACGGCGTCCATCCGCTCGAAGACTTCGAGCGCCGCGGCGAGGTGCTCCCGCGCCCGGGCGTAGTACCGCTGGTCCGCGGTCACCTCACCCAGCGCGAGCCGTATCCGGCCGACGGCCATCCGCTCGTCGGCCCGGTCCGCGATCGCCATCGCGCGCTCCAGCATCTCGATCGCGTCGTCGTGCGCGCCCTGCCGGTGCCGGGCCGTCGCGAGACCCCGCAGGGCGTACGCCTCACCGACCTGGTCACCGGCCGCGCGGATGCTCTCCATCGCCTCGCTGAAGGCGTGTTCGGCCTCGGCGACATCGCCCGTCTCCAGGTGTGTCTCCCCCAGCCGGCACAGGATCTGCGCGCGTATACGAAGGCCGCCGGAGCGCTCCACCGCCGCGAGCGCGGCCTCCAGGGCGAGCTTCGCCTCCTGGAGCTGACCGCGCTCCAGGCGGATCTTCGCCATGTTGTTGAGGACATGCGCCTCGGTGGTCGGGTCGTCGGCGTGTTCGAGCAGCGCCAGCGCCTCCTCGTACCCCGCCATCGCCGCGTCGTGGTGCCCCCGGACCTGCTCGACGAAGGCGAGGTTGCGCCGCGCCAGCGCCTCGCCGTGCGCGTCACCGACCTCCCGGAACAGGTCCCGTGCCACGGTGAGCCGTCCGGCGGCCTCGTCCAGCCGGTACTGGAACATGTGCAGCGAGCCGAGCGAGTACAGCATCGCCGCCCGGCCGCGCCGGTTGCCGTTGCGCTGGGTGACGGCCAGGGCGATCTCGTGGGTGGTGCGCCAGTCGTCGAAGTAGTTCCGGTTCTCGAACATCGCGACCGACGTCAGCGCCAGGTCCCAGCAGAGTTCGTCGAGCCCGGCGGCGGCCGCCTGCCTGACCACCGTGATGAGGCTGCCGCGCTCGGCGTCGAACCAGGCCACCGGGTCGGCGATCTCACGGTCGACGACCCACTGATCCAGGGTGCGCCGCGGGGCGTCGCCGTGGATGGCGTGCTCCCCTCCGTACACCCGGCGGTGGGCCTCCTCGAGGAGGTGCAGCCAGGTGCTGAGGACCCGCCCGAGCACGGCCGCGCGCTGGACGGTGCCCTCCTTCTCGGCCAGGCACTCCTGCGAGTAGACGCGGACCAGGTCGTGCAGGCGGTAGCGGGTGCTGCGGCCGTCGACCAGCTCCACGTCGACGAGTTGCGCGTCGACCAGGAGTTCCAGGGTGTCCTCGGCCGTCGCCATGTCGAGGTCGAGCAGCGGTGCCGCGACCCACGACGAGAAGTCCGTGGCCTCCAGCATGGAGAGTCTGCGGAAGAGGACCTGCGCCTCGGCGGGCAGCCCCTGATAGGCGAGGGCGAAGCTGGCCCGGACGCCGACCCCGCCGTGCGTCAGCTCGTTGAGCCGGCGCCGCTCGTCGTGCAGGCGGGCCACCATGTGGCCGATGGTCCAGTGCTGCCGGGCGGCCAGCCGGGCGGCCACCACCCGCAGCGCCAGGGCGAGGCCGCCGCACAGCTCGATCAGTTCGAGGGCGTGCGGCAGATCGGCCTGGATCCGCTCGGCACCGAGGATGCGGGAGAGCAGCTGGAGCGCCTGCTCGGTGGTGAAGACGTTCATCTGGACGGCGTGGGTGCCCTCCAGGCCGGTGAGCCGGGACCGGCTGGTCACCAGGACCGGGCAGGAGCAGGTGCCCGGCAGCAGCCAGCGCACCTGCGCCTCGTCGATCGCGTCGTCGAGGACGATGAGCACGCGCCGGCCGGCGATGAGGTGGCGGAAGAGCTCCGCGCGTTCCTCGACGCTGTCCGGGATGCCGGTGCCGGGCACGCCCAGGCCGCGCAGGAACCGTTCGAGGATCTGGGCGGGCGGTACCGGCTGGGCGGACGGACCCCGCAGTTTCGCGAACAGCTGCCCGTCGGGGTAGTGGTCCGCCAGCAGGTGCCCCAGGTGCACGGCGAGCGTGGTCTTGCCGACGCCGCCCTTGCCGGTGACCGAGACGATCCGCAGCCCGTACGAGTCGCTCGCGTCGCTCTCCAGGACACCGCGGAGGGCGGCGACCATGGCGTCGCGGCCGGTGAAGTCGGCGATGGCGCCCGGCAGCAGGCGGGGCACCCCGGACGGCTCGGCGGCGGCAGCGGGGACGGGGACCGGCGCCGGGGCGGGCACCGGAGCGGGCGCCGGGGCGGGCACGGAGAGCTGTACGGGTGCCTGGGGCGGCGGGCACGCGCCGTCCGGCTCGCCGCAGAGGATCGCCTCCTCCAGCCGGCGCAGCTGCTCGCCCGGCTCGATGCCGAGTTCGTCGATCAGGACCTGGCGTCCGGCGCGGTACACCTCCAGCGCCTCGGCCTGCCGTCCCGAGCGGTACAGGGCCGTCATCAGCTGGGCGCGCAGGTGCTCGCGCAGCGGGTTCTGCATGACCAGGTCGATCAGATGCTCGACGAGCTGCTGGTGCTGGCCCAGCGCGAGCTGGACGTCGACCCACTGCTCGGCCACCGCGAGGCGCTGTTCGTTCAGCCGGGCGGCCGGGGCCTGGAGCGCGGTGCGCGCCCCGCCGCTGTCTACGTGCATGTCGCCCCGCCACAGCGCCAGGGCGCCGGCGAAGGCGGTGTCGGCCTCCGCGTACCGCCCGGCCTCGGCGGCGGCCCGACCGGCCAGCGTGAGGCGGTCGAAGACGCGCAGGTCGAGGTCGTCGTCACCGACCTGGGCGGCATAGCCGGGAGGGCGGGTGTGGATGACGTCTTCGAGGCCCACCTTCGCCAGGTTGGCCCGCACCATCGAGATACAGATCTGTACCTGACCGCGCGCGGTGGACGGCGGGGCGTCGCCCCACACGGCGTCCACGAGCCGCTCGGTCGGAACGATGCGGTTCGCCTCCATCAGCAGCAGCCCCAGCATGACGCGCTGACGCTCGGCAGTGATGAGCACGGAGCCTTCCGGACCGACAACCTCCAGCGGTCCGAGCATGCGGAATCGCATGCCCCCTCCCCCCCATGGAAACGGCAATGGATGCGCCGCCAGGACCTGCGCGAACGCGCCCCAACAGTACGTCCGAGCCATGATCCCAGGAACTAAGTCATGGCAAAGATTTCAGAGTTACCGCTGGTCAATACCGATTTATGAGGGAAAGGAGGTCCGTTATCGGCGAACTTCCCCGTCCGGAAAAGGAACCGAGGCCGCCACGCAGACGACGAAATCGCCCTCGTGCGAGAGCGACATCTCCACCCGGTCGATGTCCGCCTCGTCCGCGATCCGCCGGGCCCGGCCGCGCAGCGTCACCTTCGGCGCGCCCCAGCGGTCGCCGACGATCTCGATGTCCCGCCAGCCGAGCCCCTGGCCCAGGCCGCGGCCCAGGACCTTGGCCGTGGCCTCCTTCGCGCAGAACCGTCCGGCGAGCCGCTCGACGGTCCGCGGGCCCGACAGCGCGTCGGCCTCGGCGAGTTCGGACTCGGTGAACACCAGCGTGCGGTAGCGCGGGTGCCGCGCCACCCGGGAGAAGCGTTCGATGCTCAGCAGGTCCACGCCGACCCTCACGACGCGCTCCCCGCGCCCGCGCGGATCCGGGCCGCGATCGCCCTGCGCCGTTCCTCGTGCTCGGCCACCGACCGCTCGTAGTCCTCGGCGTCCTGCGTCCAGTAGCACGAACTGCGCCACTCACCGGCCGTGAAGGAGTCGTGCGAGCAGCGCACCTGGGCCTGCTCCGCGAGGCCCTCGGCGGAGACCAGCATGGTGTTGTGCACCAGGACCTGGTTGATCACCGTCAGCATGTTGAGCTCCTCGCGGATGTACCGGTGCATGGCCGCGACGGCCGCCGCGCCGTAGCCGCCCCGGTACTGCGGCAGCACGCCGAACGACAGCTCGCAGCTGCGGGACCGCCAGTCGATCGAGGTGATCCAGGCGAACCCCAGCGTCCTGCCGTCCGGGTGGCACATCGCGTACATGCGCTTGACGCGGTGTTCCCCCTCGATCGTGCGGGTCTGGTTGACGACGAGCGCCTCGTCGCTCGACACCACCGCGAAGTCCGTCAGGTTCGCCCGGAACCGCTGCTCGCGCAGCAGGGCGGTGCGCTGCGGAATGTCCGCCTCGGTGAAGTGCCGAATCGTGGGTGTGATCATCACAGCTCCCAGGGAGTGCCGGCGGCACGGCTCAGCAGGACCCAGGCGTGGTGCTCCCCCGCACCGCACCGTACGAGGATCCGGTCGTCCGGCCGCGGTTCGTCGTGCTGAAGTGCGCGGTGCAGCTCCGGCCAGCCGCCGCAGGCGCCGGGGCCGGAGAAGACGTGGTCGCTCTCGGGGACCGGTCCGCCCTCGCCCCGGGCGAGGACCCGCAGCGGGCCGTCCCCGGCGCCGAAGCGCAGCCCGACGGCGGTCAGCCGCTCGGGCACCGCGTCGGCCAGGGCGAACAGCGGCTGGTCGAGCACCACGGCGGTCGCCCCGGCCCGGGGGTCGGCCCACCACGAGACCAGGTCCACGACGGCGGCGCCGCCCAGGTCGCCGAGGTGGGTGAGTCCCATGTCCTCGGTGACCTCCCAGCCCATCTCGTGCACGAGCCGGGGCAGCGCCGCGCCGAGCGTGTCCCGGTCGGCGCCGGAGTGCACCAGGACGAAGGGCTGCGGGCCGGGCGGCGGTCCCAGCGCGCGCAGCGCCGTCTCGACGACGTCCTCGCCGTCCGCCCGCGCGGTGAGCATGCGCAGTCGGTCGACCGGCCGGCCGCTGTACTCGGCGACCGAGGCCAGGTATCCGGCGAGCAGCCCGCCGTCCGGGTCGTCGCCGGCCGCCTCCCAGCCGCCGAACATCCCGCTCATGCCGTCGGCGGCCTGGGCACCCGCGGCGTCGCGGTACCGGGGGGACTCCTCCACGGCGACCGTGAGGGCGTCGATCGACAGGACCGCGGTTCCCGGGATCACGAGGCGGCTCCGGCCTGACGGGGCGTACGCCGCAGATGGCCGTCGGCGATGTGCACGCGCTGCATGTTGCTGGTGCCCTCCATGAACTCGAAGCCGTACGCGTCCCGGGCCCACTTCTCCAGGAGCGGATCCGCCACCAGGCCACCGGGGCCGAGCGCGGCGGCCGCCCAGTGCGCGACCGCCACCGGCAGCCGGGCGCCGGTGAGCTTGGCCATCGACGGGAAGGCCCGCGGGTCGGGGTCGCGGTCCACCTCGGCCGCCGCGCGGTAGGCCAGCTCCGCGGCCGCCTCGGCCCGCGCCCGCAGCACGTCGAGGCCCGCGGCGCCGGGGGCCAGTTCGCGCACCCGGTCGAGCATGGCCAGCGCGGTGCCGACGGCCATCGCCCCGACCTGGATCCGTACGTTGTTGAAGGTCTGGAGCGCGCCCCACAACCCGCGCCGGGACACCGGGAGGTGCTGTCCGAGCACCTGCTCCTCGCCGAGCGGCACCGCGTCGAAGGTCAGCTCGCTCAGATAGGCGCCGCGCAGTCCGAGGGTGTCGAGCCGCCGGCCGTCCCAGCCGCCGGCCGGCCGCTCCACCAGCACCGCCCGGATCGTCAGCGGGGACCGTCCGGTGCGGGCGAAGACCACACCGATCCCGGCCCGCGCCGCGTTGCCGATGTACCGCTTGGAGCCGGTCAGCGTCAGCCCGTCCGGGTGCCGCTCCAGCCTGGTCTCCAGGGCGGTGGCGTCACTGCCGTGCGCCGCCTCGGTCATGGCGAAGAAGGTCCTCGTACGGCCGTCGGCGACCCGGGAGTGGAAGAGGTCGCGCTGTTCCGCGCTGCCCAGGGCGTCCACGACGATCCCGGCCAGGGCCGGTCCCGGGGCGCCGAGCAGTGTGCCCGCGTCGCCGCGG
Source organism: Streptomyces sp. HUAS MG91 (assembly GCF_040529335.1). Taxonomy (GTDB): domain Bacteria; phylum Actinomycetota; class Actinomycetes; order Streptomycetales; family Streptomycetaceae; genus Streptomyces; species Streptomyces tabacisoli. The sequence goes on from NZ_CP159534.1 coordinate 3,063,552, forward strand.
GCCAGTTCCAGCGTGGCCACGACGCGCTCCAGGCACGTGCCGGTGTAGCCCTTCAGGAAGTCCGGCGCGGCGGTGGTGTCGCGCCGGTCCTCGGGTTCCGCCGCGGCCCTGATGAGCGCGGCGGCGGCCGATCCGGCCGGCAGCGCGGCGTGCTCCGGGTCGGCGTCGACGGCCAGTGCGTGCTCGCGCAGCTCCCTGGCCGCCTCGGCGACACCGGCCCGCAGGGCGTTCAGCCGCGGGTCGTCGTCGACCAGGCCCGGGCGGCAGCCGCCGGCCGGCCCGCCGAAACCGCCGTTCACGTGTCCGTCCCGTCCCGGGGTCCGCGCCCCGTGCGTGCTCACGACGCGTCCTCCGTCACCTCGACGACGGCCGCCTGGAAATAGGCGCCCATGCCCTGGGCCGCCAGTACGCACCGCCGGCCCGGCTCCAGCCGGCCGGTCCGGTCGGCGTGGTCGAGCGCCATCAGGGCGTCCACCCCGAAGGTGTGGCCCTGGTCGGGCAGCAGGTCCAGGTAGACCCGCTCCATCGGGATGCCGAGGCCGCCGGCGACCGCGCGCCAGACGAACGCGTTGGACATGTGCGGCATGATCCAGTCCACGTCGTCGCGGCCGAGACCGGCCCGTTCCAGGGCCTCGTCGATCACGCGCACCATGCCGTCGACGCACGCGGTCCCGAACGCGCGGGTCTCCTCGGTGGTCATCCGCAGGTTGCGGTGGAATCGGGCGTCGCGCACCGCGGCGCCGCCCAGGTACCGGTAGCGGCCCCGGTGCCGGCCGCCCTCGCGGCCCACGACGACCGCCGCCGCCGCGTCGCCGCACACGACGAATCCGGGGATGATGCGGGACATGTCGCCCATGGATCCCTGGTCGCCGCCCAGGACGAGCACGGTCTCGTCCGGCCCGGCGCCGGGCCTGCGCAGATAGCGCTCGGCGAGGTCGGCGCCGCGCAGCACCGAGGCGCAGTTGATCCGGGAGATCCCGTACACGGGCACGCCCGGCAGATCCAGCCGCTCGCGCACGCGGGAGACGAACTCGTCGTGGTGACCGAAGGGTTGCACCAGCAGGGTGTGCCCGTAGAGCACGAGGTCCGCGCGCCGGCCGTCGAGGGCGGCGCGGCCCGCGTCGAGCAGCAGCTCCAGCAAGCTCTCGTCCTCGGCCAGCGACGGGCTCGTGCGCAGCCCGAAGATCCGGGTGAACAGGCGTCGTTCGGCCCGCGGGCGGTCGTACCGCGCCAGGATCTCGTCGACGGAGTCCCGCCGGTCCGGCACGCGCGCGGCCACCCGGGACATCGTGATCGTCACGCTCGGGCTCCCGCCCGCGGTGCGCGGCCGGTGGTCACGCCGCCGCTTTCCGCTGCTGGTTCATCACGTACTCGGACAGGCTGCCGAACGAGCGGAACACGTCGGCGTCCAGCTCGTCCGGGTCGATCTCCAGGCCGATGGTGTCCTCGAGGCTCATCAGCAGTTCGAGGACGCTCGTCGAGTCCAGTACGAGGTCCTCGAACAGCCGTGTCTCGGGGCCCAGTTCGCCGATCTCGCGGTTGAGCACCGCTTCCAGCGAGATTTTGATGTGCTCGGCGACCTTCTGCTCGTCCATGGCACGTCCTCCGCAGGGCTGGGATGGTGGTGGAACGGAAAGGGATTCCCCTTCGGAGGGGAAAAGGAGAATGCACGGGCGGGTTCTCTTCCGCGTTTTTCTGAGCCTGGGAGAAATCACCGGGCCGCGGTGTACGGAAAGAGACCCGCGCCAGTCACATTAGTCGTCCGGCGCCTGTGTTCCGCGGGTCCGTCGGTGGCAGCTTCTTCCCGTCCGGTCCGTGCCAGAGCGGCCCGCGCCCAGGCCCGCGCTCAGGCGCGCGTCAGTCGTCCGGCCAGCGCCGCCAGCGGCCGGACGCCGCCGAGTTCGCGCACCCCGAGCCCCGTCCATCCGCTGTCGCGGAGGATCTCCAGGACGCGGGGCGCCCGCAGCAGGCGGCCGCCGGCGGCGACGTAACCGGCCGCCGGATCGACGGCGGCGAGGGCGTTGGCCCGGCCGACGGCCGCGACGAGCGCCGCCTCGGCGCCGGGGCTCGGCTCGGCCTGCGGCGCGCCGGTGGGCGTGGCCGGGGCCGAGGCGGGGGCCGTCGGGAAGTCCAGCACCCGGGTGATCTCGCTGAGCGGGCGGTCCACCGCCTCGTCCGTGTGCGCCACGATCAACTCCTCGTAGCCGCGCAGGAACCGCTCGATGTCCTCCGCGGGCAGCACCGAACCGGCCGCCCGCAGCGCGACGGTGACGCCGTCGGCCCACTCGTGGATCCGGAAGTAGACGTCGGACCCGGACTGCGCCCACGCCTCCGGGTCGGGGTTGCGGACCAGCCGCGTACGGGTGGTGCCGCAGGAACGCGGCGCGTAGTTCAGGAAGTTGAGCTCGGTCTCGACCCGGACCTCGGCGCCGCGCCGGGTGCCCTCCTCGGCGAGCAGTTCCAGGGTCTCGTCGTACGCCGTCCGCGGCAGGTCCTTCGCCCGCTCCAGGGCTTCGGCGGTCCGCCGGACGATCTCGGGGAACGAGGGGTCGTCCGTCAGGTCGACGGCGGTGAGCAGCGGGGCGAACATACAGGTCAGGACGTCCATGCCGGCCTCGTCGTCGCGGTGGCTCGTGAACAGCCAGAACGGGACGCGGTGGCTGCCGGTCCAGGCGGCGGCCGTCGCCGCGAACGCCCCCAGGTGGACCGCCGACGGCCACACCCGGCAGCGGGCCGCGACCGTGCGGGCGGCGGCCAGCAGCCGGGGCGAGGTGAGGGCCGCGCCGGCCGCCGCGGGGGGTGTGGCGGCGGGGGCGCGGCGGCTCGCGAACAGGTCCGCGGGAAGCCTCCTGATCTCCTCGCGCCAGGGCGCCGTCCGCCCGGCGTCCGCCGGACCGGGCGCGTCCGGCTCGGCGGCGGCCAGTTCGGCGGGCCGGACGGTCACGGCGGGCAGCTGGGCGGGGCGGCCCGCGACGGCTCCGCCGAGCAGCGCCGCCAGTTCGCCGAGGAAGGTGGCGATGCTCCAGTCGTCGAAGGCCACGTGGTTGAGCACCAGGACGAGCCGCTTCGGCACGCCCGCCGCCGTGACCAGGCAGGCCCGCACCGGCCAGTCGGCGGCCAGGTCGAAGTCCTCCCGCGTGCACCGCCGGACGGCCTCGGCCGGTGACGGCGTCCCGTCGGCCTCGACCGTCGCGTGGCGCACGGGCAGCGCGGCCGGCGGATGGACGCGCTGCTCGGGCAGCCCGTCGGCGCCGATCGGGAAGGTGGTCCGCAGCGCCTCGTGGCGGCGGACCAGATGGTTCAGGGCCGCTTTGATCCGGACCGGTGCGATGCCCTCGGGCAGCGGCGGATCGAGCACGATGTGCGTGTCGTGGCGGCTGCCGGGCGGAAGCTGATGGTGGTGGAGCCAGAAGTACCGCTGTCCGCGGCCCAGCCGCGCGCTCTTCGCCATTGGCCTTCGATCCTCCGTACTCGCGCTGGACACCACCGCCGATGATGCTCGACCGCGCTGCGCCCACATACCGGGATCCGCTGTCACCAAAAGGACGGCAAAAAGCTGTCAGCGCCCCCGGTGGATCACCGTCCGGGAATTCCTTGACAGCGCCTGCCGGGATTCGCCAGCCTTCAATCCATCGGCCGCCGGATTCAACATCGGTCGGCGATAAAACAGTTGAGCCCGTCGGGGACTTCCACCCGATATTGGAATCCGCCTTTCCCGGCGGTTTCGGAGCGGACGGGAAAACCGCGTGCTCTTTCGTGAAGTAATTCAACGGAGGTGAACACCATGACGAAGGCTGCGACGAAGGCCGCGTCCAAGGCTGCCACGAAGGCCGCCACCAAGGCCGCGACCAAGGCTGCCAGCAAGGCCGCCACCAAGGCCGCGAGCAAGGCCGCCACGAAGGCTGCCAGCAAGGCCGCCACGAAGGCTGCCAGCAAGGCCGCGACCAAGGCTGCCACGAAGGCCGCGACCAAGGCCGCGTGAAGTCCCGGCATGGCGCCGCCCGCTCCGGGCGGCGCCATGCCGCCGCGCTGTTGTCAGACCGAGCAACCACCCGGGCCCCCCGGCCGGCTTCGGCCACGACGGGACGGTGTCCGAGGGTCCCGGAGGGACCGAATGACGGACATGATCGCCGCAAGCGAGCGGGCCGCGCACGAGGCCGGGCTCGCCGCAGGACTGGCCGTGGCGCTGGACGGATTCGACACGACCGCCGCCCCGGGCCCGGTCGCCGCCGTACCGTCGGCCTGGGCCGCCGAGGACGCCGAGGTGCTCCCCCATCACGTGGCCGCCGCGGAGGGCATCTCCTTCGTGCGGTGCGCCGCCCCGGGCACCGCCCCCGAGCAGGAACTGGTCGCCCTCGCCGCCGGTCTCGCCGCGGTCCGCCTGGGCGCCACCCGCCGGCTCACCCGGCACGCCGTCGAGCACCTGACCCACCGGACCTCGGGCGGCGAACCCACCATCCGCAAGCAGCTGGTCCTCGGCACCCTCGCCGATCTCCTCACCGCGGTGGAGGCGATCCGGGCCCAGCTGCGGGTCGTGGCGCCGACCGTCGCGACGGTGGGCGACGTGCACGACCGGATCACCGCCCTGGACTGGGAGGCGGCCAAGCTGCTCGGCGCGAGCGGTTTCCTCGTGGAGAGCCCGGCCCGCAGCGCCCACGTCTCCCAACTCGTCGCCAACTGCTGGGTCGTTCGGGAGGCCGCCCGATGACCGCTCCCGCCTCGACGACGGCCGCGCTGCGCGAACGCTTCGCGGAGGTCGTCCCCGACCTGCGCTCCCGGGCGCTGTCCGTGGACGCCGACCCCACCACCATCGGGGACCATCTGGGCTCGCCCGGCCTGGAGCTGGTCCGCGGCGCCACGACGCCCCGGCGGTATCTGGGTTCCTCGGCGCCCGAAGGGATCCGGGACCTCGACACCGACTCCTGTCTGGCCCGCGTGGTCGGCACCGTCGAACTCGCCCGCGGCGACGCCGCGATGCTCACCGCGAGCCCCGGCCCCTCGCTGGCCGGCGCGGTGGTCGACGCGCTCGGCAGCGAGGCGCAGAAGGACTACTTCTACGACGCCATCGCCGACGGTGCCACCTGGACGTTCTTCGGCATGACCGAGCCGGGCATCGGCAGCGACGCGACGATGATGGGCACCCGTCTCGAGCGCGAACCCACGGGCGGCTACCGCCTGTTCGGCACCAAGCGCTACATCAGCAACGGCACCCGCGGCGCCATCGGCGCCGTCTTCGCCCGTACGGGCCCGTCGCCGCTGTCGATCCGGGCCGTCCTGGTCGAGTGCCCCGCCGACGGGTTCACGGCCCGCCCCCTGGACATGACCGGTCTGCGCGGCGCGCGGATCAGCGAGCTGGAGTTCGACGGCATGCCCGTCCGGGAGGACATGGTCCTCGGCAGCCATCTGCGGCTCTCCCAGCGCGGCATCTGGGGCGTCGTGCGCACCTTCAACTACATGCGCGTCCACATCGGCGCGCTGGCCCTGGGCACGGCCCTGGCCATCACCGAGTACGTGCAGCGGCAGCGGCCGGGGTTCGCCCCGGCGGACGTGATCACCGCCCGGCTCCTCGCGGCCCGCCAGGTGGTCTACGACGCGGCGGCCTCGGTCGACCACGACCCGGACGACCAGCGGCCGCCCTCGGTCGCCAAGCTGCACGCCACGGGCCTGGCCGTGACCGTCGCCCACTGGGCCGCCACGGCGCTGGGCCCCGCGTCCCTGCTGGAACATCCGCTGCTGGAGAAGTGGTGCCGCGATGTCTACGCCTTCGAGTTCATGGACGGCACCAGCAACATCCAGCGCCTCCAGATCGCTCGCGACCTGTGAGCCGGACGCCGTCGATCCCCGCAGCAGCCGCCGGACGGCCGAGGAAGGACCCATGACCACACCCGCGGACACCGCACCGCCCCGCTGGTCCGCCCGCGCGTACGACGCGTCGGACGCGACGGACCGCGCGGCGGCGCTGGAGTTCTTCACCGAGCCCGCGTTCCACTTCCGTATCGCCCAGCCCGACACCCGGGCCGCGTGGGAGATCGACGAAATCCTCGACGACACCGTCCGGCTGCTCCTCGCCGACGGCGAACCGGCGGGCCTGTACGGCGTGGAGGACCAGGGCAGCGAACACGGTTCGCACGTCCAGATCGATCTGTGCCTGCGCGCCGGAGCACCGGAGCACTGGTGGCCTGCGGCCTACGCGGCCGTGCGGGACGCCCTCCTGTGGCGCCGCGAGCTCGTCCGGGTGACGGTGCGGATTCCGGAGCACGACCGGCGCGGCCTCGCCGCGGCCCGCGCTGCCGGGCTCACCGAGGAGGGCACGCTCGGGAAGGTCGTCCTGCACGACGGAGCGCGGTACGGCACCGTCTTCTTCTCACAGATCTGGGAGCCGCTGTCATGAGGTGGAGAGGCTTCCGTGAGGCCGACCGGGACCTGCTGACGGGCCATTGGCTGCCCGGCGAACTGCTCGGGCTGCCGGTCGCCGACCGCCCGCCGCTGGCCGAGCCCGTCACGGTCGATCCGCCCGTGGACGACACGACCGAGCTGTGCGTCGCCCCGGGCATCGGCTTCGCCCGCTTCAGCGGCGTGGACTGGATCCACCGGCACGCCCGGCTTGAGATCGGCCTGCGGGACGCGTCCGTCGACCCGAAGCCGCTGCTGGAGGCGGCGGTCAGACACGGTTTCGACGTGCTCGGCCTGCACCGGGTCCACGGCCTGGTGACCCCGGCCGCCCACACCGTCGACGCCGTGCTGGAGTCGTGCGGCTTCCACCGGGAGGCGGTGGTGCCGCAGGCGCTCTGGCTCGCCGGCCGTCCCGTCGACCGACACGTCTGGAGTGTTCTCGATGCCTGAGCTCGAGCTGCTGCCCCCGGCGGCCGCCGCGGCCGCGCTGACCGCCGCCGGGGAACCGGCCCGCGGGCTCCTGGGGCTCGACCCCGTGACGCAGAACGAGGCACTGCTGGCCCGGGAGCTGACCCGGCGGGAGGCCGCCGTCTTCCGGTACGGGGACACGGTCCTGGGCTGCCGGGTCAACGCCGAGCAGCCCCGGCAGAGCGAGGTGGCGAGCACCACGGCCGACCCGGCCGCGCTCGGCGCCCTGCTGGACTTCCTGCACGCCTACAAGCGCTGCGTCTCCTTCGTCGCGCTGGTGCCGGACGCGCTGGACATCTCCGGCTACACGGCTCTCGGGTTCACCGAGGTCGGCCTGTTGCGCGAGCACCGGTTCGCGGCGGGCCGGTACCACGACGTGCGTGTCCTGCACGGCACGCACGGTGTCACAGCGTCAGATCGGCGACCCGCGGCAGTGTGACGATCTCGGTGCGCGGCCCCGCCACGGTGGTGGCGAGGGCCGCGACGCTGCCGTGGCCGAGCGGCAGATCGGTGAGGTGGACGGCCTCGTCCGGCCAGCCGGCCGGCGGCGTGTCGATCCGGACGACCGGGCCGTCCACCGACAGCGCGGTGAAGGGGACCTGGAGCAGTCCGTGCCCGGTCAGTTTCACCGCCGCCTCCTTGCGCGCCCAGATCCGGAACAGCTCGGTGCGCAGGGCCTCGCCCCGGTGCCCGGCGAGGATCCGCCGCTCGCCGGCGGTGGTGAGCACGCGCGTCATCTCGTCGACCTCGATCATCCGGTTGCCCAGCTCCACGTCGAGCCCGACCCGGGTGTCGGTGGCGGCCGCGATCACCACGAGGTCCCCGGTGTGGGAGACGGAGAAGTCGAGTTCGGGCGCCGCCGTGAAGTGCGGCTTCCCGTGGGTGTCGTGCGCGCAGTGGGCGCAGGCGCGGCTGATGCCGACCTCGGCGGCCGGTACTCCCAGGTAGCGCGCGCCCAGGGCCCGCTGCACGGCGCGGGAGACGACGAACGTCCTGCGGACCTGCTCCCGGGCCAGTTCGCCGGCGCGGGACAGCTCCGCCGGAGTCAGCAGGCTCCGGGCGTCCGCCTCGGCCGGCTCCGCTTCCACGACCCATATCCGTACGACCATGGGCCCACCCTATTTCGTGCCGGATCACGTGGTGCCACGTGGTGCCACCCATGGCCCGCGCGGCGCCACAGCACGGCACACCACCCGTCGGCACACACGGATTCCCGACCGACACCATCACGTTTACGCAGGTCAGAGCTGCCACGTCGCCACATGGCACCACGCCCGCCACCACGACACTTGCGCATGGCGCCAAAGTGGTGCCACTATGACGTCATGGACCTCACGCCGTACGTCGACACACTTCACCGGGAACTCGCGGTGGCCGCCGAGGCCGGCGGGGACGAAGCCCGCGAGCTGGCCGAGCGGCTCACCGCGCCCCTGGAGTCGGCGACCCGACTGACCCTGCTCAATGTGCTCTCCGCCGCGATGGACGAGATCACCCGCGACCTCGCGCCCGGCTCGGTGGACGTACGGCTGCGGGGGCTCGACCCCGACTTCGTGGTGACGCTGCCGCCCCGCGACAGCGCCCCCGCCGAGGTCACGGTCACGCCCGCCGACGCCATGGCACCCCCGGCCCCCGTGGACGGCGACGACGGCGCCACCGCCCGGGTCAATCTCCGCCTCCCGGCCCACCTCAAGGCACGCGCCGAGGAAGCCGCCTCGCGCGAGGGCCTGTCGGTCAACGCGTGGCTGGTGCGCGCCGTGTCGGCCGCGGTCGAGGGCGGCACCCAGCCCCGCACCGCCACGCCGACGAAGACCCGCTCAGGACAGAACTTCACGGGCTGGGTGCGCTAGCCGCGCCCAGCCCGCCCACCCGCACCACCTCCACCACGTCCCACCTGCGGGGACGCCCCGACGAGTCATGAGGACGGTACAGCCATGCCTTCTTTCGACACTCCCGGACCGATCGCGGTCGGCGCCCACGTGGGCGCGGGCTCCCTACGGTTCACCGCGAGCGACCGGCACGACACCACCGTGGACGTCCGTCCCGCCAGCCCCAAGCGGGACAAGGACGTGCGCGCCGCCGAGCAGACGGAGGTCTCGTACGCGAACGGCGTGCTGACCATCACGACGAAGGAGCGCCGCTTCATCGGCCCCTCCGGCGCCGTGGACGTGACGGTCGAACTGCCCGCCGGCTCGGACATCGACGTCACCGGCTCCTGGGCCCAGATCGCCGGCGAGGGCCGGCTCGGCAGGGCCAGGGTCAAGACCTCGGGCGGCGACGTCCGCCTGGACACGACCGGGCCGCTCCACCTGACCGTCTCGCACGGCTCGGTCTTCGTCGACCGGGTCGAGGGCGAGGCCGAGATCACCACCAGCTCCGGCAGCGTGCGCGTCGGCACCGTCGACGGCCCCGCCACCCTGAAGAACTCGCACGGCAGCACGACCGTCGGCACCGTGACAGGCGAGCTGCGGGCGAACGGCTCCTTCGGCGACATCGACATCCAGCGGGCCCGCGCCTCGGTCACCGCCGTCACCGCCCACGGCGCCCTGCGCGTCGCCGAAGTGACGTCCGGCACCGTCCAGTTGGAGACGTCCTACGGCGCCATCGACATCGGCGTCCGCGCGGGCACCGCCGCCTGGCTCGACGTCAGCGCCGAGCGCGGACAGGTTCACAACACGCTCGCCGACTCGGCGCCTCCGGAGGAGTCGGAGAACACTGTCGAGGTCCGCGCCAGGACGCGCTGGGGCAACATCGACATCCGCCGCGCCAAGGGCTGACCGCCCGCCCCTCCCCGCTTCACCCCCATTCGCTTACAGACCACGCCACTTCACCCCGAGAGCCGGAGGGCTCCATGCCTGCAACTGTCATGAACACGACCAGAAACGCCACGGCCGCCCCCGCCGTCTCCGTCACCGGCCTCCGCAAGTCCTACGGGGACAAGACCGTCCTCGACGGCATCGACCTGCACATCCCCGCCGGCTCGATCTTCGCGCTGCTCGGGCCCAACGGGGCCGGCAAGACCACCACCGTGCAGATCCTGTCCACCCTCGTCTCCGCCGACGCCGACAGCGGGCGGGTCCGGGTCGCGGGGCACGACCTCGCCACCGACCCCCAGGCGATCCGCGCCGCGATCGGTGTCACCGGGCAGTTCTCCGCCGTCGACGGGCTGATCACCGGCGAGGAGAACATGCTCCTCATGGCCGACCTGCACCACCTGTCCAAGAAGGAGGGCCGGCGGGTCGCCGCCGAGCTGCTGGAGCGGTTCGACCTCACGGACGCCGCGAAGAAGCCCGCCTCCACCTACTCCGGCGGCATGAAGCGCCGTCTCGACATCGCCATGACGCTCGTCGGCGACCCGCGGATCATCTTCCTCGACGAGCCCACCACGGGACTGGACCCGCGCAGCCGCCACACCATGTGGGGCATCATCCGCGAGCTGGTCCGCGACGGCGTCACCGTGCTGCTCACCACGCAGTACCTCGAAGAGGCCGATGAACTCGCCGACCGCATCGCGGTGTTGAACAACGGCAGGATCGCCGCCGAAGGCACCGCGGAGGAGCTCAAGCGCATCGTCCCCGGCGGCCATGTCCGCCTGCGCTTCACCGACCCGGACGCCTACCGCTCCGCGGCCTCCGCGCTCCAGGTGGCCACGCGGGACGACGAGGCGCTCAGCCTCTCGATCCCCAGCGACGGCAGCCAGCGCGAGCTGCGCGCCATCCTCGACCGGCTGGACGCGGCCGGCATCGAGGCGGACGAACTGACCGTGCACACCCCCGACCTCGACGACGTGTTCTTCGCACTGACCGACACCACCGGCACCGTCCCCGCCCAGACCCAGGAGAACGCCCGATGAGCACCTTCGCCCTCGCCGTCCGCGACTCGAACACGATGCTGCGCCGCAATCTCCTGCACGCGCGCCGCTACCCGTCGATGACGCTGAACCTGCTGCTCACGCCGGTCGTCCTGCTGCTGCTCTTCGTCTACGTCTTCGGTGACGTGATGAGCGGCGGCGCCGGCCGCGACGCCTACCTCGCCTATCTCCTGCCCGGCATCGCGCTGATGACGGTCGGCTCGACCACCATCGGCACCGCGGTCTCGGTCGCCATGGACATGAGCGAGGGCATCATCGCCCGGTTCCGCACGATGGCCATCCACCGCGGCTCGGTGCTCATCGGGCACGTCGTCGGCAGCGTCATCCAGTCCGTGGCCAGTGTCGTGCTGGTCGGCGCCGTCGGTGTCGCCCTCGGGTTCCGCTCCACCGACGCCACCGCCCTGGAATGGCTCGCCGCGTTCGGGCTCATCGCCCTCTTCTCCCTCGCCCTGACCTGGATCGCCGTGGGCATGGGCCTGATCAGCCCGAACGCCGAGGCCGCCAGCAACAACGCGATGCCGCTGATCTTCCTGCCGCTGATCTCCAGCGCGTTCGTGCCGCTGCACTCGATGCCGGGCTGGTTCCAGCCGATCGCCGAGTACCAGCCCTTCACGCCCGCCATCGAGACCCTGCGCGGCCTGCTCCTCGGCTCGGAGATCGGGAACAACTGGTGGATCGCCCTCGCCTGGAGCGTCGGGCTCGCCGTCCTCGGCTACTTCTGGTCGGCCTCCACCTTCAACAACACCGGGAAGAAGTGACCGGGTTCAGAACCTCAACTCCCCGTAGGCGCCTGCCGGAACCGCAGGCGCCGCGGGGAGCACCGGTGTCAGCGGCCGGTACTCCTCCCCCGGCCCAGGGCGCGGGTCGGGCTCGCCCTTGTTCGGCCAGTACGACATCGCGCGCTCGGCCTGCGCGGTGATCGTCAGGGACGGATTGACGCCCAGGTTCGCGGAGACCGCCGAGCCGTCCACCACCGAGATGCCCGGATGCCCGTAGACCCGGTGGTAGGCGTCGATGACCCCGCTCTCGGGCGACTCCCCGATGGCGCAGCCGCCGAGGAAGTGCGCGGTGAGCGGCTTGCCCAGCAGCTCGCCGAGGTTGGTGCCCGCGAAGCCGTTGATGGACTCGGCGATCAGCCCGGCGGCCTGCCAGCCCTCGGGGATGTGGACGGGGTTGGGGCGGCCGTGGCCCTGCTCGGCGGTGAGCGCCCCGCGGCGCGTCAGCTCGGTCGTCAGTGAGTTGTCGTGGGTCTGCATGACGAGCCCGATGATGGTCCGCTCCGACCAGCGCCGCAGCGCGACCGTGCGGACCACGAGCACCGGGTGGGAGAGGAACGCGAGCGCGGCGGCCAGCGGCTTCGGCAGGTTCTGCCTGTACTGGGGTACGCAGATCAGGGCCATGAGGTTGGAGCCCTTGCCGTAGCGGACGTTCTCGATGTGGGTGGTGGGGTTCGGGTGCACGGAGGAGGTGATGGCCACCCCGCGCGTGAAGTCGATGTCCGTGCGGCCGAGGCGGCGCGGCCAGGTCAACGCCCCCACCAGCGCTTCGGAGTTGGTGCGGGTCAGCACCCCGAGCCGCTGCGACAGCCGCGGCAGGACGCCGTCGGCCTTCATGCGGTGCAGCAGGGTCTGGGTGCCGTACGTGCCGGCGGCGAGGACGACGCGCCGGGCGCGCAGGACGGTGCCGCGGCCCCGGCGGCGCTTGCCGGTGGGCACGGTCTTTACCTCGTACGTGCCGTCGTCCAGCTCGCGGACGCGGGTGACGGTGGTGAGGGGGCGGACCTCGGCGCCGATGCGTTCGGCGAGGTGCAGATAGTTCTCGGTGAGGGTGTTCTTGGCACCGACGCGGCAGCCCGTCATGCACGAGCCGCACTCGGTGCAGGCGGCGCGGGCGGGCCCTGCGCCGCCGAAGTAGGGGTCGGGGACCGGCTCCCCCGGAGCGGCGGTCGTGGCGCCTTCCGCGTCCTTGCCGTCGCCGAAGAAGACGCCGACGGGGGTGAGTCGGAAGGTGTCGCCCGCGCCCATCCTGCGGGCCGCCGCGCGCAGCAGTTCGTCGGCCTCGGTGGTGGTCGGGTTGGTGCGCACGCCGAGCATGCGGCGCGCCTGGTCGTAGTAGGGGGCGAGTTCGGCCTGCCAGTCGGTGATGCCCGCCCACTGCTGGTCCTCGAAGAAGGCGGGCGGCGGGACGTAGAGGGTGTTGGCGTAGTTCAGGGAGCCGCCGCCGACGCCCGCTCCCGCGAGCACCATCACGTTCTTCATCAGGTGGATGCGCTGGATCCCGTACAGGCCGAGCCGTGGCGCCCACAGGTAGTCGCGGAGCTTCAGGGACGTACGGGGCAGGGTGTCGCGCGTGTAGCGGCGGCCCGCCTCCAGGACGGCGACGCGGTAGCCCTTCTCGGTCAGCCGGAGGGCGGCGACGGAGCCGCCGAAGCCGGAGCCGACGACGATGACGTCGAAGTCGGTCTCGGGAACAGGGGCCTCAGGCACCGTAGAGCTCCTCTATCTCCCGTTCGTACGCCGCCATGACCGCGGGCCGTTTGATCTTCAGGGACGGGGTGAGGAGGCCGTTGTCCTCGGTGAACTCGCCCTCGACCAGAGTGAATTTGCGGATGGACTCGGCGCGGGAGACCGCTTCGTTGGCGTAGTCGACGGCCCTTTGGACGTCGGCGACGATGCGCGGGTCGGCGATCACCTCGCTGAGCGGGGTGTCGGCGGGCATCTTACGGACGGACAACCAGTGGGCCACGGACTCGGGTTCGAGGGTGATGACGGCGGCGACGTAGGAGCGGTTGTCGCCGACGACGATGCACTGGCCGACGGGCGAGCGGCTGCGCAGCCGGTCCTCCAGGACGGCCGGGGAGACGTTCTTGCCGCCACTGGTGACGAGGATGTCCTTCTTGCGGCCGGTGATCGTGAGGTAGCCCTCGTCGTCGAGCGCGCCGAGGTCGCCGGTGGCGAACCAGCCGTCGGCGTCGAGGACTTCGCCGCTCGCCGCGTCGTTGTTCCAGTACCCGCCGAAGACGATGCCGCCCTTGACCAGCACCTCGCCGTCGTCGGCGATGCGGACGGCGGTGCCGGGCACGGGGGTGCCGACGGTGCCGGGGCGGGGCCGCAGCGGCGGGGTGATGGTGGCGGCGGCGGTGGTCTCGGTGAGGCCGTAGCCCTCGTAGACGACGATGCCGGAGGCGTAGAAGAAGAGGTTGAGGTTGCGGTCGAGGGGCGAGCCGCCGCTGATCGCGTACCGCAGCCGGCCGCCGAGTTCCTTGCGGACGCGGCGGTAGACGAGCAGGTCGTACAGTCCGGCGGCGAGCTTCAGGCCGGCGCCGGGGCCCTGCCCGGTCTCCAGGAACTTCGCGAGGTGCCGCTCGCCGAAGTTCACGGCGATCCGGTCGGCCCGGTCGAAGGAGGAGCCGCGGCCGATCTTCTCGGCGGTGGCCCGCCCGGTGTCGTGGATCTTCTCGAAGAGGTACGGCACGCCGACCACGAACGTCGGCCGGAACGAGCGGAGTTCGGGCCGCAGCTCGTCCGGCTTGATGCTCGCGCAGTGCCCCAGTTCGATACGGGCCAGCAGGCACGCCACCTGGATGGTGCGGCCCAGGATGTGCGCGAGGGGGAGGAAGAGCAGCGTCGAGGCGGTCTGGCCGGTGATGGCCTTGAAGATGGGGTGCAGCAGTTCGACGGTGTTGGCGGCCTCCGCGTACAGGTTGCCGTGGGTCAGGACGCAGCCCTTGGGGCGGCCCGTGGTGCCCGAGGTGTAGCAGACGGTCGCGATGGTGTCGGAGGTGAGAGCGGCACGCCGCTTGGTGACCTCCTCGTCGGACACCTCCCGTCCCTGGGTGGCGAGTTCGAGGACGGCGCCCGCGTCCAGCTGCCAGATGCGCGGGCGGTCCGGGGCGGGCAGCGCGGCTTCGGCGGCGGCCTGGTTCTCCGGGGTCTCCACGATCAGCAGGCGGGCGCCCGAGTCCCGCACGATCCACTCGATCTGCCCGGGCGAGGACGTGGCGTAGATGGGGACGGTCTGGCCGCCCGCCGCCCAGATCGCGAAGTCGAGGACCTCCCACTCGTAGCGGGTGCGCGACATCAGCGCGACGCGGCCGCCCGGTTCGAGCCCGGCGGCGATCAGTCCCTTGGCGGCGGCGGTGACCTCGCGGGCGAACGCGGCGGCGGTGACCGGCTTCCACTCGCCGGCCTCCTTGCGGCGCAGGACCACCGTGTCCGGCGCCTCGGCGGCGTTCAGGAACGGGATGTCGGCGGGGGTGCCGCCGCCCTCCGGTGGCGTGGCGAGCGGCGCGGTGCGCGCCTCGCGGACCACTCCCCGCTCGTCCCTGACGAGGTCGATCTGGACGCGGTCGGCCAGGTCGCTGCGCTTCCTGGCCCGCTTCAGATCCTTGCGTACGCCCATTGACGGCTCCCGGTCGCGCGGCTGCTGCGGCACTGCTGAACTCAGGTGCTTGCCCGTCCCCGTCGGCGTCCTGTCGACTCCGGGACGAACTTACTCGGGGGTCAACTTACTCACGCGTAAGGAAAATTCAATGGGTCGTGCGCGAATCCGGGCCCATGAGACGGACGGAGGGCGGGTCACCCCTCCGGCAGCCACGCCTCGCCGTCGAGGACGTCCCGCATGCCCACCCACACCATGTTCATCAGCCGCAGCGTGACGGCCTCCGGCGACTGGCCGGGGTGGTGCTCCATCCAGTCGGTGAGCGAGTCGGCGGCGCCGACCAGGGCGTGGGCGACGAAGTCGGCGTCCTGCCCGCCGAGCCGCGCGCCGCGCCCGCTCTCCGTGATCCCGTCCCTGATCAGGCCGGCCACCTCGGCCATGACCGCGCGCCGGGCCTCGGCGACCGCGGCGGCGATGGCCTCGGACAGCTCGGAGGCCTGCCGGTGCAGCACGACCCAGCTGTCGCGGTGCGCGGTGACGAACGCGAAGAACGCCGAGAGCCCGGCGTACAGCCGCAGTTCGGGCGCGGCGCCCGCGCCCCGGGCTGCCTCCTGGAAGGCGGCGACGAGCCGCTCGGCCTCCCGGCGCAGGCACGCCAGGAACAGCCCTTCCTTCGAATCCAGGTACAGATAGACCATCGGCTTGGAGATCCCGGCGAGTTCGGCGATCTCGTCGACGGAGGCGGCGTGATAGCCGCGCTTGGCGAAGATGCCGACGGCCACGTCGATGATCTGCTGCTCGCGCACTTTCCGGGGCACGCGCTTGCGCCGCGCCACCGGCCGTCCCGCCGTGCGCCCTTGAGCCGCTCCCGATGTGCCCGTCACTCTTGTCAGCCTACCTACCTCGCCGTAACCTTACCAAGCAGTAAGTTTACTTGGCAGTAAGGAGACTGGGTCCATGAGTGGTGCCGACGACATCGCCTCCCTCGACTTCGCGAGCGTCACGCCCGAGGAGTTCGCCCGGATCGTGAAGGGCCTGTCAACGAAGGAGATCAACGAGATCGCGCAGGACGCCACGCTGCGCGCCCGGGTCCTGAAGGAGGTGTTCGGGCGCATGGAGCGGCAGTTCAAGCCGGATGTCGCGGGCTCGCTCGACGCGCTGATCCGCTGGAAGGTGACCGGTCAGGGCGACACCGAGGACGCGGTCTACGAGACGAAGATCGCGAACGCCACGTGCACGGTGACCGAGGGCCGCTCGAACGCCGAGCCGCGCGTCACGCTCGTCATGGGCGACGCCGACTTCCTGAAGCTGGTCTCCGGGAACTCCTCGCCGGTCACGATGTTCATGATGCGCAAGGTGAAGATCGCGGGCGATGTCGCGCTCGCGGCGGGCCTGACCCGCTACTTCGACATTCCCAAGGCATAGGGCGGGGCGGGGTTCGGACATGGCTTTCTCTCTCGAACTGGACGAGGAGCAGCGGGATCTGCGCGACTGGGTGCACGGTTTCGCGGCGGACGTGGTCCGCCCGGCCGCGGCCGAGTGGGACGAGCGCGAGGAGACTCCCTGGCCGGTGATCCAGGAGGCCGCGAAGATCGGCCTGTACGGGTTCGAGTCGCTCGCCGAGCTGTTCGGCGACCCGAGCGGCATCTCGCTCCAGATCGCCAACGAGGAGCTGTTCTGGGGCGACGCCGGCATCGGCATGGCGCTGTTCGGCACGTCGCTCGCGGTCGCCGGGATCTTCTCCTCCGGCACGCCCGACCAGCTGGCCGAGTGGGTGCCGCAGTGCTACGGCGACGAGGACGACCCGAAGGTGGCGGCCTTCTGCGTGTCCGAGCCGCAGGCGGGTTCGGACGTGGCGGCGATGCGGACGCGGGCCCGGTACGACGAGGCGCGCGACGAGTGGGTGCTCAGCGGCCAGAAGGCCTGGATCACCAACGGCGGCATCGCCAACGTCCACGTGGTCGTCGCCTCCGTCGACCCGGAGCTGGGCTCGCGCGGGCAGGCCGCCTTCATCGTGCCGCCGGGCACGCGCGGCCTCGAAGGCGCCAAGAAGATACGCAAGCTGGGGCTGCGCGCCTCGCACACGGCGGACGTCTTCCTCGACGACGTACGGGTTCCGGGGCACTGCCTGCTCGGCGGCAAGGAGAAGCTGGACGCGCGGCTCGCGCGGGCCCGCGAGGGCGGCCGGGCCAAGGGGCAGGCCGCCATGTCGACGTTCGAGGTCAGCAGGCCGACGGTCGGCGCCCAGGCGCTGGGTATCGCGCGCGCCGCGTACGAGTACGCGCTGGAGTACGCGGGCGACCGGCACGCGTTCGGCCGGCCCATCATCGAGAACCAGGCGATCGCGTTCGCCCTCGCCGACCTCCGTACGGAGATCGAGGCGTGCCGGCTGCTGATCTGGCAGGCGTCGTGGATGGCCCGCAACGACAAGGTGTTCGACGCCGGGCAGGGCTCGATGTCGAAGCTCCGCGCCGGTGAACTGGCCGTCGCCGCCTCGGAGAAGGCCATCCAGGTGCTCGGCGGCGCCGGGTACAGCCGGGAGCACCCGGTGGAACGGATGTACCGGGACGCGAAGATCTACACGATCTTCGAGGGAACGAGCGAGATCCAGCGCCTGGTGATCGCCCGGGCCATCTCGGGGCGGCAGATTCGGTGACGTCGGGGGTGTCGGGCGCGGGTGCGCGGGGGGCTGGTCGCGCAGTTCCCCGCGCCCCTTGTCGGGTTGTCGATCAACTGACGGCCGGTGGCCGCTTCTCGCGCAGTTCCCCGCGCCCCTGAGGCAGGCGCTTCGCGCCGCCGCCCTGAAGGCCGCAGGCCTTTCAGGGGCGCGGGGAACTGCGCGACCAGCCACGACGGGAGGCGCGGACGGGGAACGGGGCGCTAGGACACCACGTCCTTGCGGGCGAACCCCCTGAAGGCCAACGCGAACAGCACCAGGGCGTACGCCACCGACACCGACGTCCCCTGGATCATGCCGCTCCACTCGGGCTGCGGCTGAATCACATCCGCCCAGGCGAACTGCCAGTGCGCGGGAAGGAAGTCGCGCCAGTGGCCGAGCGCCGTCACCGCGTCGAGGACATTGCCGACGATGGTCAGGAACACGGCGCCGCCGACCGCGCCCAACGGGTTGTCCGTCTTGGTCGACAGCCAGAACGCGAGCCCCGCCGTGACCAGTTGGGACAGGAAGATGTACACGATGACGACGAGCAGCCGCTGGGCCGCCACGCCCGCGGACAGCGCGCCGCCGGTCGGGATCTCCAGCGGCCCCCACCCGTACGCGGCCGTACCGACGGCGAGCGCGACCACGGGCAGCAGCACGATCGCGGCGAGGCTGAGGCACAGCGCGACCGTCAGCTTGGACCACAGCAGGCGGGCCCGGGGCACCGGCGCCGCCAGCAGATAGCGCAGGCTGGACCAGCTCGCCTCGGAGGCGACGGTGTCACCGCAGAACAGGGCCACCGGGATGACCAGCAGGAACCCGGCGGACACGAACAGGCTCGTCGCCGCGAAGTTGGCGCCCGACGCCGTGGCCGTGTCCATCAGCGTCACCCGCCCGCTTCTGCCGCCCGGGTCACCGCCGATGGCGAACGCGATGGCCAGCACGAACGGCAGCAGCGCGAGCACGGCTGCCATGGCCAGGGTGCGGCGGCGCTTGACCTGACGGGCCAGTTCGACCCGGAAGGGAAGGGTGCGGGCCGGGCGGTAGCCGTCGGCACGGTCCGCTGCCGCGGGGGCGGTGGTGGTCATCGGTGTCCTCCGGGTGCGCGGGGTGTCCCTGGGGTGGGGCGTGCGTCGTCGACCGCGGCCCGGTGGGGCTTCTCGCGCAGTTCCCCGCGCCCCTGGAAGCGAGCTCCGCTCGCCCAGGGGAAGCTGCGCGCAGCGCATGCTTCAGGGGCGCGGGGAACTGCGCGACCGGCCACGACGAGAGGCACGCCCGACCACGCACCCCGCTCAACCCCCATCACGGCGCACCCCCGATCAACGTGAGGAACGCGTCCTCCAACCGCCGGTGCGGCCCAAGGGACTTCACCGGCACATCGAGCCGCACCAGATCGGCCAGCAACCGCGCCGCAGGCACACCGTCGGGCTCGCCCTCGCCCGGAGACAGCCGTACCAGGAGGCCGTCGTCGGCACGGACGGCGGACTCCACGCCCACCAGCGCGGCGACCTTCTCGACCACCGGATCGGAGATCTCCCCGGCCAGCCCGACGAGAAGCGTGTCCCCCGAGCCGACGATCCGGTCGACGGGCCCGGCCTGCACCAGACGCCCCCGGTCCATGACGACCAGGTGCGTGCAGGACTGCTCCACCTCGGCGAGGAGATGGCTGGAGACGATGACGGTACGGCCGTCGCGCGCGTACCGGATCATCACCTCGCGCATCTCGCGGATCTGCGGCGGGTCGAGGCCGTTGGTCGGCTCGTCCAGGATCAGCAGGTCCGGCAGGCCGAGCATGGCCTGCGCGATGGCGAGCCGCTGCCGCATGCCCTGCGAGTACGTGCGCACCGCGCGGGCGAGGGCGTCACCGAGCCCGGCGATCTCCAGCGCCTCGTCGAGGTGGGCGTCCTCGGGCGGGCGGCCCGTGGCACGCCAGTACAGCTCCAGGTTCTCCCGGCCGGACAGGTGCGGCAGGAAGCCGGCGCCCTCGACGAAGGCGCCCACGCGGGACAGCACGGGCGCGCCCGGACGGATCGCGTGCCCGAAGACACGGATCTCGCCCGCGTCCGGCCCGATCAGGCCCATGAGCATGCGCAGTGTCGTCGTCTTGCCCGCGCCGTTCGGCCCGAGCAGGCCGAGGACCTGGCCCTTCTCGACGCGGAAGGACAGGTCGCGGACCGCGTACCGGTCGCTCGACTTCGCGTACCGCTTGCTGAGGTCCGTGATCTGGAGCGGGACGTCGGCCAGCGCCGGGTCGGGCGCCGGTGCCGTCGTCCGGCGGCGTGCGGTGAGCAGCAGCCCCGCGGCGACGACGGCCGCGCCGAGCGGCAGCCACCACACCCAGCCGGGCAGCGGAGTGGCGGCGGTCCGTACGTCCGGCGCGGTCGGCAGGCTCAGCCCGCCGGCCACGGAGACCTGATAGGTGGCGGGCCGGGCTGGCGAGGCGTAGCCCAGGTCGGTCGCGGAGAGCACGAGCCGCAGCTTGTGCCCCTTCTGCACCTGGTGGTCGATGGCCGGGAGGGTGATCCGCACGTCCTTGCCGGTGCCGCCCGCGCCGGTCACCTTCACCGGGGTGACCAGCTGGGACGGCAGCACCTCGCGGGCGCCGCCGGGCCCGGCGTCGTAGACCTTCGCGAACAGCACGGCCGTGCCGGTGGAGGACTTCACGCGGGCTGTCACCGTCGGTGAGCCGGTGATCCGCACGGACCTGGCCAGCGGCGCCGAGTCGAAGCGCGCGAACTGTCCGGGGAAGTCGAGGGAGACGCCGACGCCGAGCGAGGAGAGGTTGGCCAGTGCGCCGAGGCCGGGCACCGCGGAGATGGACGGCGGGCCGCCGCCCGGCGGGTTCTGGAACGTCTCCGTGGCGGACTTGAGCGGCACATCCACCCGTCGCTCACCGCGCAGTCCCGGATACCGGTCGCCGCTGGCGCCGCGCAGCGTGGCCGCGCCGTCGGTGGAGTCGACGCCGCCGGTGCGGGTGACGCGGAACGCCGGGCCGGTGTCGACGCCCGGCTCGTCCTTCAGGTACCGGTCGAACCAGGACGTCACGCGCTTGGACATCCGGTCGATCTCCATATTGCCGCCGTCGTGGCCGCCGTCCAGCCAGTCCACGTCGACCGGGGCGTGATTGGCCTTGATCTGCCGTGCCATGGCGTCGGCCTGCCCGAGCGGGAACAGCGAGTCGGTCTGGCCCTGCGCGATCAGCGTGGGCACCTTGATGCGGTCGCCGACGGCGGACGGGCTGCGCTCCTCCAGGAGCTTGCGGGCCGCCGCGTCCGGCTCACCGGAGACCGCCACCCGCTGGTACATGGCGCACAGCTCGTCCTTGAACCGCCCGCACTTCAGGCCCGCCTCGCTGGTGCGCGAGCCGATGTTCGCCGAGCCGGAGGTGAAGAAGATCCCGGCCCACAGCTTCTTGAACACCCCGTCGGGGAACAGGGCGTCCGCGAGGTTCCAGTACGTGATCTGCGGTGCGATGGCGTCGATCCGCCGGTCGTGGGCGGCGGCGAGGAGGGACACCGCGCCGCCGTAACTGGCGCCGGTCGCGCCGACCCGCGGGTCGCCGGCCTTGTCGAGCTGCACCTCGGGGCGCTTCGCCAGCCAGTCGACCAGCCGCGACACGTCGGCGACCTCGCCTCTCGGGTCGTTCAGCCCGATCTTGCCGTTCGACTTCCCGAAGCCGCGCGCCGACCAGGTCAGCACCGCGTATCCGTGCCGGGCCAGCTTCTCCGCCTCGCCGCGCACATCGGCCTTGCTGCCGCCGAAACCGTGCGTGAGCAGCACGGCGGGCCGCCGCTCGGTCGCGGGTCCCGTCGTGAAGAACGACGTGTCGATCCGGACGCCGCCGCCCATGGCCATCATCCGGTCCTGCCGGTGCACCGTGGGCGCCGACCCCGACGACGCGGTGGCCGTCCAGGTCCCGGCGCCCGCGAGCACCACAAGGGCGGCCGCGACGGCGATCCACCGCCGCGGCCTTCCGCGTACTCGCTCACGCCATGCGCGCACTCGTAGATCCATGCCTCAACGGTAGGGGTCG
This sequence comes from Streptomyces sp. HUAS MG91, assembly GCF_040529335.1. GTDB lineage: Bacteria > Actinomycetota > Actinomycetes > Streptomycetales > Streptomycetaceae > Streptomyces > Streptomyces tabacisoli. Next base: position 3,085,353 of record NZ_CP159534.1, read on the forward strand.
CCACTGACAGTTACCGCCGTCCCCGGTCTGAGCCGGGTGCCCTCCCGGGGTAGTACGGCGGGCCGCTCGCCTACCGCGGACGCGGTACGAACGGGCTCCGCCCCGCCTGCCCGCCCCTCGCACCTCGAAACGGAGCCCGTCCGTCCCGGCACTCGTGGCACCGGCACACCGGGCGCGCCGTCCGCAGGCTCCCCGCTCCACCCACCCCGTCGTGCTACGACTCACCCATGCGCATCACCCGAGCCACCTCCACCGCCCAACTGCACGCGGCGGCGGCCCTGTTCGACGCTCCGCCGCGCGAGGAGTGGGCCGCGGACTTCCTCGCGGCCCCCGGCCACCATCTCTACCTCGCGGAGGCGGACGGCGAGCCGGCCGGTTTCGTCAGCGGTGTCGAGACCGTGCACCCGGACAAGGGCCGCGAGATGTTCCTCTACGAACTCGCCGTCGCCGAGCCGTACCGGCGCCGCGGCATCGCCCGGGCCCTGGTCCGCACCCTCGCGGACCTGGCCGCCGGGCTCGGCTGCTACGGCATGTGGGTCGGCGTCGACCTCGACAACGACGCGGCCCTCGCCACGTACCGCAGCGCGGGCGGCGCGCAGGAGGGGCCGTGCCAGGTGGTCGTCTGGAACTTCACCCCGTCGGACAGGCCCTAGGCCGTGTCCGCAAAGTCCCTCCTGCCCCGCGACGCCTGGCACGCACTCTCGCCGCACCGGGCACAAGGCCGAGTACCTCCAGTACGAGGCCTCGCACCCGGCGCGCCGAGAGCACGCACCAGACGCCGCGAGGCCCGCCCTCCGGGCGGACGGAGGGACTTTGCGGACACGACCTAGGCCTGCGCGTCCTCCGGCAGCGACACCAGCCAGCGGGTGTCGCGGCGCGGCCGCAGGTAGAAGGCCCAGTAGAGCGTCGCGACGGCCGTGATCCCGCCCGTCCACAGCAGGTACGAGACCTCCTGCTCGACGAGGATGTACGCCATCACCGCGATCAGCAGCACCGGCACCGCGGGCCACAGCGGCATGCGCCAGGCGGACTGGTGGCGGTGGTCGCCGCGCCGGGCGAGGAGCGCCGCGATCGCGACGAGCAGGTACATGCCGGTGACGGAGACGCCCGTCACGCCGTACAGGGTGTCGAGGTTCACGAAGCACAGGGCGGCGCCGGGCACGCCCACGACCAGGGTCGCGACCCACGGGGAGCCGAAGCGGCCCAGCTTGGCCAGGCCCCGGTTGACCGGCTCGGGCCACGCCTTGTCGCGGGCGGAGGCGAAGAGGACACGGGAGTTCTGGATGACCATGACGATGCCCGCGTTGATGATGGCGAGCGCGACGCAGAGCGAGACGAAGGTGCCGACGGCCGAGTTCGACCAGGCCTCGACCATGCCGCTGATGTTGCCGGAGGTGAGCGCCGCCAGGTCGGGCGCGCCCATGGTGATGGCCGCGACCGGGACGAGGATGATCACCGTGGAGATGGCGAGGGTGGCCAGGACGGTGCGGGCAACGGAGGTGCGGGGGTTCTCCAGCTCCTCGGAGAGGTAGACGGCCGTCGAGAAGCCCTGGGTGACGAAGAGGGCGATCGCGAGCCCGGAGACGACCAGCATCGCCGTCACGGTGTCGGTGTGGCCGCCGTCGCCCGCCACCTGCATCGAGAACAGCGAGCCCGCCCCGCGCTCGGAGTGGGCGAAGCCGAGGACCGCGACGACGGCCGCCGCGATGACCTCGAGGACCAGGAAGATGCCGGTGATCCAGGCGTTGGCGCGCAGGTCGAGCAGTCCCGCGAGGGTGGCCAGGCCCATCACGCCCGCGCCCGCGACGGACGGGTCGAGGTGGACCAGCGGGGCCAGGTAGTCGGCCGTGCCCATGGCGATCACCGGGGGCACGATCATCACGACCAGCAGGGAGAGCACGAACACCAGCCACCCGGCGAGCCGGCCCGCCAGCGTCGTGACCATGGCGTACTCGCCGCCCGCGCTGGGGATGAGGGTGCCCAGCTCCGAGTAGCAGAACGCCACGCCGATACAGAGCAGGGAGCCGATGGCGATGGTGAGGGCCGTCGCGGTGCCGAGGTCGCCGAAGAGGTCGGGGACGACGACGAAGAGCGTGGAGGCGGGCGTCACGCACGACAGCGTGAGCAGGGTGCCGCCGACGACGCCGATGGAACGCTTGAGCTTCTGAGGGGACGCACCGGGTTCCGGCGCGGCCGCGGGGACGGCGGTCGGGCGAAGCGTGTCGGTCATGGAGCGGTTCCGATCGACTCGTGCGGCAGCGGGGTCGGGCGGGAGCGCTATCGCCTCCGAAGGCTGGACAGGCTGGTGGGGATGGGGTGTGCGTCGCTCCCGGCGCGTTATCGAACATCGCCGATAACCGGAACGTCAACGGCCGTTTCCCTACGGATTCCGTACGCGGCCCGCGCGCCAACCACTCGGCTTTCCTTAGCTGTTCGCAAAGTCCGCCGCTTTCCATGTGGCGACTTCAGTAGATGACCTTGCTATCGAAGGCAAGAACACTGGAACGCTTCCGACACCCGATACATCCCCTCTGTGCGGGAACCGCAGCGCACCCCCCGAAGTTCTTCAGAACTTGTCCGGACTCCGGACGCCCACCGCGCCCCTGTCGCCGGATTTGTCCCTTGATCCACGCGCATCGTAAGAACGGAGGCCCCCTGGCCTGCCGGCCAGGGGGCCTCCGTTCAGGGTGCCTTCGGGCGCGTACCGGATCAGTGGTTGCGCGGGAAGCCCAGGTCCACGCCCGACGGGGCCTCGGACGGGTCCGGCCAGCGGGTGGTGACGACCTTGCCGCGGGTGTAGAAGTGCGTGCCGTCGTTGCCGTAGATGTGGTGGTCGCCGAAGAGGCTGTCCTTCCAGCCGCCGAAGGAGTGGTAGCCGACGGGGACCGGGATCGGGACGTTGACGCCGACCATGCCGGCCTCGATCTCCAGCTGGAAGCGGCGGGCGGCGCCGCCGTCGCGGGTGAAGATCGCGGTGCCGTTGCCGAAGGGGGACGCGTTCATCAGCGCCACACCCTCCTCGTACGTGTCGACGCGCAGCACGCACAGGACCGGGCCGAAGATCTCGTCCTGGTAGGCCTTGGCGGAGGTCGGGACGCGGTCCAGGAGGCTGAGGCCGACCCAGTGGCCGTTCTCGAAGCCGGGCACGCGGTAGTCGGAGCCGTCGAGGACGACCTCGCAGCCCTCGGCCGCGGCGCCCTTCACGTAGGACGCGACCTTGTCGCGGTGGGCGGCCGTGATGAGCGGGCCCATCTCGGACTCCGGGTCGTTGCCGGGGCCGATCTTGATCTTCTCGGCGCGCTCCTTGATCTTGGCGACGAGCTCGTCACCGATCGCGCCGACCGCCACGACCGCGGAGATCGCCATGCAGCGCTCGCCCGCCGAGCCGTACGCGGCCGAGACGGCGGCGTCGGCCGCGGCGTCCAGGTCGGCGTCGGGCAGCACCAGCATGTGGTTCTTGGCGCCGCCGAGGGCCTGCACCCGCTTGCCGTTCGCGGAGGCGGTGCGGTGGATGTGGCGGGCGATCGGGGTCGAGCCGACGAAGGAGACGGCCGCGACGTCCGGGTGCTCCAGGAGGCGGTCGACGGCGACCTTGTCACCGTGCAGGACGTTGAAGACACCGTCGGGCAGACCGGCCTCGGCGAGCAGCTCGGCGATCTTGACGGCGGCCGACGGGTCCTTCTCCGAGGGCTTCAGGACGAAGGTGTTGCCGCAGGCGATGGCGATGGGGAACATCCACATCGGGACCATCGCCGGGAAGTTGAACGGCGTGATGCCGGCCACCACGCCGAGCGGCTGGCGGATCGAGGAGACGTCGACGCGGCTGGCGACCTGCATCGACAGCTCGCCCTTCAGCTGGACGTTGATGCCGCAGGCCAGGTCGACGATCTCCAGGCCGCGGGCCACCTCGCCGAGCGCGTCCGAGTGCACCTTGCCGTGCTCGGCGGTGATCAGCTCGGCGATCGCGTCGCGGTTGGCGTCGAGCAGCGCGCGGAAGCGGAACAGGATCTCGGTCCGCTTGGCCAGCGAGGACTGGCCCCAGCTCGCGAACGCCCCCTTGGCCGCCGCGACCGCCGCGTCCACCTCGTCGACCGACGCGAAGTCGACCCGGGTCGTCACGGCACCGGTCGCCGGGTCGGTGACCGGGCCGTGCTGGCCGGACACGCCCTCGACGGACTTGCCGCCGATCCAGTGGTGGACGGTCTTGGCAACGCTGTCAGTCATGGGGGAACTCCTGTGGTGTCTCAGAGGTGGCGGCGTCGAGCGGTGACGTGCCGGTCGTACTCCTCGCGGGCCTCGACGGTCGACGGGCGGTCGGCCGTCTCGGCCACGGGAACATCCCACCACGCCTGTCCGGGGGGCGGGCCCGACACTGTGTCTGCCGTTTCGGTCTCGACGTAGACACATGTGGGCCGGGTCGCGGCGCGGGTCGCGGCGATCGCCTCGCGCAGCTCCCTGACCGTTTTGGCCCGGTGCACGTCGAGGCCGAGGCTGGCCGCGTTGGCGGCGAGGTCGACGGGGAGCGGCGCCCCGGAGTACGGCCCCTCCTTCCCCGGATACCGGTACTGGGTGCCGAAGCCCTCCGCGCCGACGGTCGCGGAGAGGCCGCCGATGGACGCGTACCCGTGGTTCTGCAGGATGACGATCTTGACCGGGATGTTCTCCTGGACGGCCGTGACGAGCTCGGTCGGATTCATCAGGTACGTGCCGTCGCCGACCAGCGCCCACACCGGGCGGCCGGGCGCGGCGAGCGCGACGCCGAGGGCGGCCGGGATCTCGTAGCCCATGCAGGAGTAGCCGTACTCGACGTGGTATTGGTCGCGGGAGCGGGTGCGCCACAGTTTGTGCAGGTCGCCGGGGAGGGAGCCGGCGGCGTTGATGAGGATGTCCTCGCCGGTCACCAGCTCGTCGAGCAGGCCGAGCACATGGGTCTGGGTCGGGCGGACGAGGTCGTCGGCGGCGGTGTAGCAGGCGTCGACGCGGTGCTCCCAGCGCTCCTTGTCCTCGGTGTACTCGGTGATCTGGGCGGGCGTGGCGCGCACACTCTTGCCGATCGCGAGGTCGAGCGCGGTCAGGCCCTCGCGGGCGTCCGCGACCAGCGGCAGCGCGGACAGTTTGTGCGCGTCGAAGGCGGCGATGTTCAGGTTCAGGAAGCGGACGTCCGGGTGGGCGAAGAGGGTGCCGGACGCCGTGGTGAAGTCCGTGTAACGGGTGCCGACGCCGAGGATCAGGTCGGCGGTGCGGGCCAGCTCGTTCGCGGTCGCCGTGCCGGTGTGGCCGATGCCGCCGACGTCGGCCGGGTGGTCGTACCGCAGCGCGCCCTTGCCCGCCTGGGTGGACGCGACCGGGATGCGGGTCGCCTCGGCGAACGCGGCCAGCGCGTCCTCGGCGCCGCTGTGGTGAACGCCGCCGCCCGCGACGATCAGCGGACGCTCGGCCGCCGTCAACGCCTGTACGGCGGCTGCCAGTTCGGCGCGGTCCGGGGCCGGGCGGCGGACGGTCCAGACCCGCTCGGCGAAGAAGTCGTCCGGCCAGTCGTACGCCTCCGCCTGGACGTCCTGCGGCAGGGCGAGGGTGACGGCGCCGGTGTCCACGGGGTCGGTGAGCACCCGCATCGCCTGGAGCGCGGCCGGGATCAGCTGTTCGGGGCGGGTGATCCGGTCGAAGTACTTCGACACCGGGCGCAGACAGTCGTTGACCGACACATCGCCCGCGTACGGGACTTCGAGCTGCTGGAGCACCGGGTCGGCGGGGCGGGCCGCGAACACGTCGCCGGGGAGGAGGAGCACAGGGAGGTGGTTGACGGTGGCGAGGGCGGCGCCGGTGACGAGGTTGGTGGCGCCGGGGCCGATGGAGGTGGTGACCGCGTGCGCCGAGAGCCGGTCGCTCTGACGGGCGTAGCCGACCGCCGCGTGCACCATCGCCTGTTCGTTGCGGCCCTGGTGGAAGGGCATGTCGTCGGCGTACTGGAGCAGCGCCTGGCCGACCCCCGCCACGTTGCCGTGCCCGAAGACGCCCCAGGTGCCGGTGATCAGGCGCTGCCGGGTGCCGTCGCGCTCGGTGTGCTGGCGGGAGAGAAAGCGGACGAGGGCCTGCGCGGTCGTGAGCCGCGTCGTCGCGATCTTCGGCGTCTTCGGCGTCTTCGGCGTCGGCTCGGTCATCGGTATCCCTCCGTCACGTGGTCGGGATGGAAGCAGATCTTCCACTCCCGCTCCTCCCCCGGCCCCGCCATCACGTTCAGGTAGTACATGGCGTGACCCGGCTGGGCGATCGACGGGCCGTGCCAGCCGTCCGGGACCAGGACGGCGTCGCCGGTGCGGACCTCGGTGAGCAGATCGGTGCCGCCGGGGCGGGACGGCGACACGCGCTGATACCCGTATCCCTCGGGGCCGTCCGGTGGTCCGTCGATCTCGAAGTAGTAGATCTCCTCCAGCTCCGACTCCTCGCCGGGGCGGTGCTCGTCGTGCTTGTGGGGCGGGTACGAGGACCAGTTGCCGCCCGGCGTGATCACCTCTACGGCGATGAGCTGGTCGCAGTCGAAGGTGCCGGCGGCGGCGAAGTTGCGGACCTGGCGGGCGCTGGTGCCGCTGCCCCGGTCCTCGACGGGGACCTCCGGCGCGGGGCCGTGACGGACGGGGAGTCGTCGTCCGCACTTCGCTCCTGCCAGGGCGAAGCGGCCTCCCGCACCGGAGGCGATCTCTGCGCGGGTGTCGCGCGGGACGTACGCGAAGTCGCTCGCGCCGCTGAACACGCTTTCCCTGCCACGCAGTTCGATGATCCGCCCCGGGGTGTGCACGGAGCAAGCGCCGGTCAGCGGCAGCACGATCCATTCGCTCCCGCCGGTGTCGAAGGCGTGCCGTCCGCCGGGCTCCAGTTCGAGGACGCGCAGGCCCGCGCGGGACCAGGGCGGCTTGCCGGGGATGCGGTCGGGGTCCACGTGCAGGGCGTAGGGGCCTTCGGCGGCGCTGCCCCTGGGGAGGTAGGTCATTCCTCCACTCTCCTCTCTAGAGCAGTCCGACGGCCGTATCGACCGCCGCCGCGACGTCGCCGTCCGGCGGGTACAGCAGGGAGCGGCCGACCACCAGGCCCTGCACCGTGGGGAGTCGGAGCGCCGTGCGCCACTTCTCGTACGTGGCGTCCTGGTCGCCGTCCTTGATGTCGCCGCCGAGCAGTACCGCCGGAAGGGTGGACGTCTCCATGACGCGGGCCATGGTGTCGGGGTCGTCGACGACGGGGACCTTCAGCCAGGTGTAGGCGGAGGTGCCGCCGAGTCCGGAGGCGACGGCGATGGAGCGGGTGACGGCGTCGGCGCTCAGGTCGTTGTGGAGCGCGCCGGTGGCGGGGTCGCGGTGGGAGACGAACGGCTCGACGAACACGGGAAGGCGGTGTTCGGCCATCGCGTCCACGGCGCGGGCGGCGGCCTCCAGGGTCCGTACGGAGCCCTCGCCGGGGTCGTCGTAGCCGATGCGCAGGAGGAGTTTGCCCGCGTCGAAGCGGCGGCGGTGCAGGTCCTCCGGGCGGTAGCCGGTGAAACGGTCGTCGAGTTCGAAGGCGGCGCCGGCGAGTCCGCCGCGGTTCATGGAGCCCATGACGACCTTGTTCTCCAGGGCGCCGAGCAGGAGGAGGTCGTCGAGGACGTCGGCTGAGGCGAGGACGCCGTCGACGCCCGGGCGGGACAGGGCGACGCTGAGCCTTTCCAGGAGGTTCGCGCGATCGGCCATGGCGGTTGGGCGGTCGCCGGCGCCGAGGGCTCCGCGGGCCGGGTGGTCGGCGGCAATGATCATTAGGCGGGTGTTCGGTGTGGGGAGGATTTTGCGGCGGGTCCTTGTGGTGGCGGCCTCCTCGATGGCTTCGGGGTGCTCTGCGCGGAGCCGGGACAGGGTGCGGGGGTCTTTGGTGCGGGCCACCGTGCTCCCCCTCACGGGGCTCCGCCCCGGACCCCGCTCCTCAATCGCCGGAGGGGCTTGATTTGGGTTCCGCCGCCGGTTCTCCGCAGCCGGAGGGGCTTGATGTGGGTCCCGCCACCGGTTCTCCGCGGCCGGAGGGGCCTGATTTTCCTGAGCGCCGCGGGCGGAATCGGACGGGACCCGGCCGGCGGCCAAGGTGGCGGTCACCTCCTCCGGGAGCGGCATCGCCGACGAGCACTCCAGGCGGGACGCCACGATGGCGCCGGCGGCGTTCGCGTACCGCATCATGCGGGTCAGATCCCAGCCGGCCAGCAGGCCGCGGCACAGGGCGCCGCCGAACGCGTCGCCGGCGCCGAGGCCGTTGAGGACCTCGACGGGGAGGGGCGGGACCTCGGCCGACCGCCCGTCGGAGGTGAGCGCCAGGACACCGCGCGGCCCCTGCTTCACGACGGCGAGCCGCACCCCGTACGAGAGCAACGCCCGCGCGGCGGCGAGCGGTTCACGCTCACCGGTGGCGATCTCGGCCTCGTCGATGTTGCCGACGGCGACCGTCGCGTGCCGCAGGGCCTCCCGATAGAAGGGCCGCGCCGCCTCAGGCTCGGACCAGAACATCGGGCGCCAGTCGAGGTCGAACACGGTGTGCCCGGCCCCCGAGCGATGTGCCAGCGCCGCGAGCGTCGCGCTCCGGCTGGGCTCGGCGCTCAGTCCCGTACCGGTCATCCAGAAGATCCGGGCGGCGCCGATCGCGTCCAGGTCGAGGTCGCCGGCCGCGATCTGGAGGTCCGGCGCGGAGGGCCGCCGGTAGAAGTAGAGCGGGAAGTCGTCCGGCGGGAAGATCTCGCAGAAGGTGACGGGGGTGGGGAGCCCGTCGACCGGGGTCACCCAGCGCTCGTCGACCCCGAACTCCCTGAGCTGGGAACGGAGATAGTCGCCGAAGGGATCGCGCCCGGTCCGGCTGATCGTGGCCGCGCGGAGCCCGAGCCGTGCCGCCGCGACCGCGACGTTCGTCGAGGAGCCGCCGAGGAACTTGCCGAACGACGCCACGTCCGCGAGGCCCACACCCGCCTGCAACGGATACAGGTCGACCCCGATCCGCCCCATCGTGATCAGGTCGAACTCATCGCGGGCCATGCGGGATCCCTTCGACGGTGGTCGGTAGCACCGGTCTAGCCGGGCCCCGCACGCCTGTCAACATTTTGTCCGGACATTCGGACGAACACTTGACATGCTCCCCGGCGCGCCGAAGGCTGGCCCCATGGCGACCCAGACAAGCCCGACATCACGCCCCTCGCGCATCCGCGTCGGTTCGGCGCCCGACTCCTGGGGCGTCTGGTTCCCCGACGATCCGCGTCAAGTCCCCTGGCAGCGTTTCCTCGACGAGGTCGCCGAGGCGGGCTACGAGTGGATCGAGCTGGGCCCGTACGGGTATCTGCCGAGCGATCCGCGCACGCTCGCCGAGGAGACCGGGCGGCGCGGGCTCAAGGTCTCGGCCGGCACCGTCTTCACGGGGCTGCACCACGGCCCGGCCGTGTGGGAGAAGACCTGGGAGCACGTGGCGTCGATCGCCGCGCTCACTCAGGCCATGGACGCCCGGCACCTCGTCGTCATCCCGTCCTTCTGGCGCGACGACAAGACCGGGCAGGTGATCGAGGACGCCACGCTCACCGCCGAGCAGTGGGGCCATCTCGCCACGCAGACGGAGCGGCTCGCGCGCGAGGTCGGTGACCGGTACGGGCTGCGCGTCGCCGTCCACCCGCACGCCGACACCCACATCGACACCGAGGAGAACGTCACCCGCTTCCTCGACGCCACCGACCCCGACCTGGTGTCGCTGTGCCTGGACACGGGGCACTACGCGTACTGCGGCGGCGACAGCGTCAAGCTGATCGAGACCTACGGGGAGCGCATCGGCTATCTGCACCTCAAGCAGGTCGATCCGGCCGTTCTCGCCGACGTGCGCGCGCAGGGCACCCCCTTCGGGCCGGCCGTCGCCCAGGGCGTGATGTGCGAACCGCCGCGCGGCGTACCGGAGTTGGAACCGGTGCTCGCGGCGGCCGCCCGGCTGGACGCCGACCTCTTCGCGATCGTCGAGCAGGACATGTACCCGTGCGATCCGGACCGGCCACTGCCGATCGCCCGGCGCACCAGGGGCTACCTGAGGTCGTGCGGCGTGTAGCACTATCGGCGGATGAGTCCACGTGCCCCGCGCGTCCCTGCCCCCGCGCGCCCCTCCGTCCGCCCCGCGCGCTGCCCCGACGGCACCTGGGAGGCGGTACAGGTCCGCCCGCACGCGAGTCTGCGCCCCGGGGTCATCGGTTACCGCGGTTTCCGGCTCGCCTTCCCCGGGCCGCGCGCCCGCCTCGAGGCGCCGATCGGCGCGGTGACGCTGATGCTGGGGTTCGAGGGCACGGTCCGGGTCACCGAGGCGACCGGCGGCTGGGTCGGTGTCGGCGACCGGCGGGAGGCGGACGGTCCGCGGCCGGACGGGCTGCGCTCGGTGGAGTTCTCGTCGGTCCTGTCCGGCCTGACGACCACCCCGGTCCTGGGCGAGCACGACGGCCGGCTGGCGGGGGTGGAGGTGCTGCTGACCCCGTGGGCCGCCTTCACGATGTTCGGCACGCCGCTGCACGAGCTGGCCGGGTGGCGGGTGGATCCGGACACGCTGGGAGCGCTCCCGGGCGCCGGGGTGGAGGAACTCTCGTACGAGCTGGGCCGGTTGTCGTCCTGGCGGGCCCGGTTCGGGCTGCTCGACGCGACGCTGGGCCGCTGGCTGAGCACGGGTCCGCGCCCCGCGAGCGGCACCGTGCGGGCCTGGTACGCGCTCGCGCACGGCGGCGGCGCCACTCCGGTGAGCCGGATCGCCGACCATGTCGGCTGGAGCGTACGGCACTTGGAGAACCGGTTCCGGGAGCAGATCGGCCTCGGTCCGAAGGCCGCGGCCCGGGTGCTGCGGCTCCAGCGCGCCCGGCGGCTGCTGTGCGCGGGCTCCAGCCAGGTCGAGACGGCGGCGGCGTGCGGCTACTACGACCAGGCCCATCTGAGCGGCGAGTTCAAGGCGATGACCGGCTGCACCCCGCGCGAGTTCTTCCTCGCCCGCGGGGTGCATGTCGACGCGGGCGGGCCGCCGGCCACCGACCGGCTCGCCGGGGAGGCGACGAGCCTGGTCCTGCGGCACGGCCCGCGCGCCGGCGGTGCGCCTTCGCCCGGTGAGCCCGGTGAGCCCGGTGCGGCTTTGTCCAAGACCGCCGGCCGCCGCTGAGGCACCCTTGTGCCTTCGGGCCGCTTGGCCGGGGGATGCGGGGGACGGTGGGCCGGGTCCGGTGTACGGGGGTGCCCCCTGCTCGGACATGGGTGCGAGCCGGGGTCGGGCCCGGCCCGCCGCGCGTCCGCTCCTCCCCGTTCCACGCCGGTGCATGCGCCGTCTCAGCGCCCCCTTTGCATCACTCGCGTCACAAACGCCCCTTTACTGTCACGCTTGTCCGCCCTACGCGGGTTCTGCGTCACAGGCGTCCCACAGCCCCTCCCTGGAGCTCCGCGCCCGTCGTTCTCCGGGCACAAGGTGAGTGATCACCGGCGGCCACCCCCGAGCCGCCGGGCGACACCCGCCAGGGAAGGAGCCACCCATGGCCGACCGCAGGCTCTGGTCGTACAAGGAGATCGCCGCGCACATCCGCGTGCAGCCCGACACCGTGCGCTCGTACCGCAAGCACGGTCTGCTGCCCCCGCCGGACCACGTCGAGAGCGGCAAGCCCTACTGGTACGCCGACACGGTCCGCGCGTGGGTGGCCGCCCGCCCGGGCAACCGCGGCCGCTCCACGGGCTGACCGCGTCCCCGGACACGCCCTAGGCGGGGATCACCCCGTCGTCGTACGCGGACCAGAGCGCGGCGTAGGGCCCGCCGGCCGTGACGAGTTCGTCGTGCGGGCCGTCCTCCACGAGGCGGCCGCCCTCCAGGACGAGGACGCGGTCCGCGCGGGCCGCCGTCGTCAGGCGGTGCGCGACGACGATCGTGGTGGGGGCGGCCGTCGCCGCCTCCACCGCACGGCCCACCGCCGCCTCCGTGGCCAGGTCGAGCGCGGCGGTCGCCTCGTCGAGGAGCATCAGGTCGGGGCGGATCAGCCGGGCCCTGGCCAGCGCGATCAGCTGGCGCTGGCCCGCGGAGAGGTTCCGGCCGCGCTCGGTGAGCCGGTGTCCGTAGCCCTCGGGCAGGCCCGCGATCATCCGGTGCGCGCCGACCTCCTCGACGGCCGCGCGCACCTCGGCGTCGGAGGCGTTCGGGCGGCCGTAGGCGATGGCGTCGCGGACCGTGCCGCCGAAGAGGTACGCCTCCTGCGGGACGAGCCCGATCCGGCTGCGGTAGGCGACGCCGTCCATGGCGCGCAGGTCCACGGAGTCGATCTCGACGGCGCCGCCCGTCGGCAGGTACATCCGGGCGACCAGCTTGAGCAGGGTCGACTTGCCCGCGCCGGTCGTGCCGACGACGGCGACCGTCTCCCCGGCGCCGATCCGCGCGCTGACGCCGTCCAGGGCCCGCTTGCCGCCGCCCTCGTACGCGTAGTGCAGGTCCTTCAGGACCACCTCGCCGCGCATCCGCCCGGCGCTGCCGAACGCGGGCAGCGGCAGCGGGCGGTGCGGATCGGTGACCGTCGGCCGCTCGCGCAGCAGTTCGCGGCAGCGGCCGAGGCCGACGCGGGCCCGCTGGTAGCCGTCGAGCAGCTGCGAGGCGTTGCGGATCGGGCCGAAGACCAGGCCGACGTAGAGCAGGAAGGCGACGACGGTGCCGGTGCTGGCCGCGCCGTCCGCGACCCGCCAGGCGCCGACGCCGAGGATGAGGGCGGTGGTGGCGTCGGAGAGGAACTCCACGGCGGAGAAGAACCAGGCGAGCGAGCGCTGGGAGTGCATCTGGAGAACCCGCTGCTCCTCGGCGAGGACGTGGAAGCGGGCGGCGCTGCGGTCCTGCCTGCGGTACGCCTGGGTGACCCGCACCCCGTCGATGGCCTCCTGGAACGCGCTGTTGAGGCCGCCGAGCTGGGTACGGGCGCGGTCGTAGCGCCGCTTGGAGACGCGCCCGTACCACCAGCAGGCGACGGCGAGGACGGGCACGACGGCGAGGACGGTCAGGGCCAGGCCGGTGTCGAGGGCGAACATGATCGTGAGCACGCCGGTGAACAGCAGGACGCTGACGGCGGAGTCGAGCAGCCCGTTCTGCAGGAAGTCGCCGATCGCGGCGACGTCGCTGACCATGCGGGTGACGGCCGCGCCGCCGGACTCCCGCTCGAAGTAGTCGAGGCCGAGCCGCTGGAGATGGGCGAACATCTTGACGCGCAGCTCGTACAGGATCCGCTCGCCGGTCCGGGCGATGGCCCGCATCTCCCCCGCGAAGACCAGCCAGTTGGCGACGGCGGTGGCCAGCAGGGCGCCGGAGACGGCGGTGAGCGCGGCCCCGTCGTGGCGCCGCACCCCGAGGTCGATCGCGGCGCTGACCAGCCGGGGAGCGAGCATCAGCAGGGCGGTGTCGGCGAGCAGCAGCAGGCCGATGGCGAGCAGCCGGGCCCGGTAGGGGCGCAGCAGCCGGCCCAGGGTGAAGTCGGGGTCGGCGGCGCGGGCGCGGGTCTCGTCGACGCCGGGGTCGCGTCCGGGTACGGCGTCGGGGGCGGGCGGCTCGTCCGCCGACGGCGGTACGGGCCCGGCCGGGAGGACCGCCGGGTCCGTCTCCTCCCTGAGCTCGCCCAGCATCAGCTCGCGGTAGCGCGGGCAGCGGGCGGTCAGTTCGTCGTGGGTGCCGGTGTCGAGGACGCGGCCCGCCTCCAGGACGGCGATGCGGTCGGCGAGGCGCAGGGTGGAACGCCGGTGGGCGACGAGCAGGACGGTGCGGTCGGCGAGCCGGTCGCGCAGGGAGGCGAGGACGGCCGCCTCGACCTTCGGGTCCACGGCGGAGGTGGCGTCGTCCAGGACGAGGACGCGCGGGTCGGTGAGCAGCGCCCGGGCCAGCGCGAGCCGTTGCCGCTGGCCGCCGGAGAGGGTCAGGCCCTGGGCGCCGAGCACGGTGTCGTAGCCGTCGGGCAGGGCGCGCACGAACCCGTCGGCCTGCGCGGCCTCGGCGGCGGCGCGCACCTCGGCGTCGGTGGCGTCGGGCAAACCGAAGCGGATGGTGTCGCGCACGCTCTCGGAGAACAGCAGGCTCTCCTCGAAGGCGATGCCGACGGCCGTGCGCAGCGAGTCCAGGCGCAGTTCGCGTACGTCGGTGAGCGCGCCGCCGGCGGGTCCGATCCGCACGGCGCCCGAGTCGGCGTCGTAGAGCCGCGCGAGCAGCGCGCCCACGGTGGACTTGCCGGAACCGGAGCCGCCGACCAGGGCGAGGGTCTCGCCCGGGGCGATGGTCAGGTCGAGGCCGTCGAGGGCGGGCCTGGCAGCAGGTTCGCCGGGTTCATGCGCGAAGTTCACGTGGTCGAAGGTGACGGCGAGCGGGCCGTCCCCGAGCACGGTGGCGTCGTGCCGTTCCCTGATCTCCACGTCGGCGTCGGCGAGTTCAAAGATCCGTACGAGTCCGGAACGGGCCTCCTGGGCCTGGCCGACCACGGTGGAGAGCATGCGGACCGGGCCCATCATCGCGGCCAGGTAGGTGGTGAAGGCGACGAAGGTGCCGAGGGTGATGTCGCCGCGCACGGCGAGCCAGCCGCCGAGCAGGATGACGCCGAACCGGGCGGTGCCGGGCAGCAGTTCGCCGAGCAGACCGGCATAGCGGGCGGCGAGGTAGCGCCGGTGCACGCGGGCGGCGAACAGGCGCCGGGCCAGCCCGGCGTAGCGCTCGGTCTCCGCGTCCTCCTGGGCGAAGCCCTTGACGACGCGGACGCCCGCGATGTTGGACTCGACGGCCTCGGAGGTCTCTCCGGTGCGCTCCTGGACGGCGCGGTCGGCGGGGTAGATCCGGTCCCGGGAGTGCCGGGCAAGCAGGGCCATCGGCGGGACGACGGCGAGGGCGACGCAGGCGAGCAGCGGGGAGAGGGTGAGCATCACGCCGAGGGTGAGCAGCAGCGTCAGCCCGTTCTGCGCGAGCAGGGGCAGTGATCCGGTGAGGTCGCGCACCACGGCGACGTCGTTGACGGCGCGGCTGAGGACGTCGCCGGAGCGCAGCCGGTCCAGGCGGCGGCCGTCGATGCGCTGGATGGCGTCGTGGAGCAGCAGGCGCAGGTCGCGCTCGACGCCCCACTGGACCTTGCCGGCCCACCAGCGGCGTACCCAGGAGGCGGCGAACTGGGCCGCCGCCACCGTCAGCAGCAGGGTGATCCAGGGGGCGGCGGCGTCCTGTCCCGCGACGATGACTCCGTCGACGACCCGGCGGATGATCAAGGGGGCCGCGGTGGTGAGCAGTACTCCGGCCACTGCGCCGGCGCAGGCCAGCACCACGGCTTTCGGCCTGGCCCAGCACATCGCGGCGAAGCGGCGCAGCCACTCGCGCTCCGCCCGTTTCTCCTTCTTGCCGCTGGTCATCCCCGCGCCGCCCTTCCACCACCCACCAACCCAAACCGAACCAACCTGGCACCCATCCCCACCAGGGAGCAACCAATTTTCGGGGGGTCTGATCGCGCAGTCCGTCGGGCGCGACTTTCGCCGTGGCTGGTCGCGCAGTTCCCCGCGCCCCTGAGATGCGCACTGCGTGCGCCATCTCATCAAGAGAGGCGCGGCGAAGCCGCAGCCTCAAGGGGAGGCGGCGCGAAGCGCCTGCCTCAGGGGCGCGGGGAACTGCGCGACCAGCCCCCACGCACCCGCACCGACAAACCCACCCCCCTACCCCCCGAACGGCGCCACCACAGTCACCCCGCTCCCCACCACCCCCTCCCCCATAGCGACCAGCGCCCCAGGCGCGGCATCCAGCCCAATCACCGACGTCACCAACAACTCAGGCCGCACCACCCCGCCCCGCACCAACTCCAACATCCCCGGATAGGCATGCGCCGCCATCCCATGACTCCCGAGCACCTCCAACTCCAGTGCCACCACCCGCCCCATCGGCACCACAGGATCCTCGGCCAACAACCCCACCTGCACATGCCGCCCCCGCCGCCGCAACGACCCCACGGACGCCGCACACGTCACCCCCGCCCCCAACGCGTCCAGCGACACATGCGCCCCACCCCCGGTCAGCTCCCGCACCGCACCGGCCACGTCCCCCACGGCCCCGGCGTCGACACAGGCGACGGCGCCGAACCGACGGGCCAGTTCCAGCGCCCCGGCGGAGACGTCCACGGCGACCACCCGCGCCCCGGCCGCCGCCGCGATCATCACGGCGGACAGACCGACACCCCCGCACCCGTGCACGGCCACGAACTCCCCGGCCGCGACCCGCCCCTGCTGCACCACGGCCCGGTAGGCGGTCGCGAACCGGCAGCCCAGCGACGCCGCCGTCGTGAACTCCATCTCCTCCGGCACGGCCACCAGGTTCACGTCGGCATGGTCCAGAGCCACGTACTCGGCGAAGGAACCCCAATGGGTGAACCCGGGCTGCGTCTGCCGCTCGCACACCTGCTGGTCCCCGGCGGCGCACGCCGCGCACCGCCCGCAGGCGCACACGAACGGCACGGTCACCCGGTCCCCGACGCGCCAGCCGCGGACGTCGGCGCCCACCTGTTCCACGACCCCGGCCAGCTCGTGCCCGGGAACGTGCGGCAGCACGATGTCCGGGTCGTGCCCCATCCAGCCGTGCCAGTCGCTGCGGCACACCCCGGTCGCCGCCACCCGGACGACGACCCCGTGCGGCGCGGCCACCGGATCCGGCACCTCCCGCACCTCGGCCGACTCCCCGAACCGTTCGAAGACAACCGCGCGCATGAGTCCGCCCTTCCCGTCAGCCGATGATCTTCACTCCCGCCACCCCACGTCACACACCGCCGTCGCACAAGCCCCCGTCGGCCCCGCCGTGCGCGGGCTCACCACGACTCGGCCCCCTTCACCGGCCCCTTCGGCCGCGCCCGCTCCCCCTTGCCGGCCCGCAGCTTCAGCCCGATCAGCGGGAACACCAGTACGGAGACCATCGCGGCGCCGACCACCGCCGCCGCCACGTCCGTGGGCAGCGCGCCGTCCTCCACGCCGATGGTGGTGATGGCGACGACGAGCGGCAGCGCGGTCGAGGAGAAGAAGGTGAGGGCGAGACGGTCGCCGCCGATCAGGTCGGCCGGGGCGAAGAAGTGCACCGGCAGGCCGCGCACCACCAGGAACAGGGCGAGGAAGACCGGCAGCAGGAGCAGCGCGGTGCCGCCGTCGAGCAGCGCCTTCAGATCGAAGTCGATGCCGGTGACGACGAAGAAGACCGGCACCAGGAACCCGAAGCCCATCGCCTCGACCTTGCCGAGGACCTCGTCGGCGCTGTCGGGCGCGGCGCCGTGCAGCACGAGGCGGACGATCATCCCGGCGGCGAACGCGCCGAGCAGCGTGTCCACGCCGAGCACCTGGGAGAGCCCGAGCATCAGGGCGAGCAGCAGCACCACGAGCCGTACCGCGAACTGTCCGCTGCTGTGCAGGGTCTTCGCGATGACCCGGGAGAACCACGGCGGCCGCGGCCGCATCGCCCAGAGCACGGCGAGGGCGGTGAGCGCGGCGAAGGCCAGCAGGAGCAGCGCCGAGTCGAGCGGCGAGCGGCCGCTGAGCAGCAGCGCCATGGCGATGATCGGCCCGAACTCGCCGACCGCGCCGAACGCCATCAGCACGGAACCGAACCGTGAGTGCAGATCGCCGGAGTCGCGCAGGACGGGAAGGATGGTGCCCAGGGCGGTGCTGGTGAGGGCCGTTCCCACGTACACCCCGCGCGCGTACGACCAGTCGGCGAGCGCGACGGCGAGCCCGAGGCCGACGGCGAGCGAGACGATCCAGGCCCAGACGGACCGCTTGAGGGTGCTGCCACGGATCTTGTCGAACTCGATCTCGTACCCGGCGAGGAAGATCAGCATGGCGAGCCCGAGGTCGGACAGGGTGTCGACGGCCTCCCCGTGGCTGGTCGCCCAGCCCAGCACATCGGGGCCCACCAGGATGCCCAGCAGGATCTCGAAGATCACCAGCGGGACGGGCAGCCACCTCCCCACGCCGTAGGCCAGCAGCGGTGCCAGGACCGCGATGGTCATGATCAGAATGAGCGTCCCAGGCTGCGACATAGCGGCTGTCTACCATAGGATTCCGACAAATCACCCATAAGTTCCGTCAGTTGCAGGGAAGTCGGAGGCGACCACCGTGGCGAACCACCAGCCCTCCGGGGCACCGCAGGCGCGGATCCCCCAGCAGCCGGCGCCCCCGGGGCCGCAGATCCGCACCGGACTCTGGCGGCGCTGCCTGTGGGGCGGCCTGGCGCTCTGGGTCCTGACGGCGGTGGTCACGTACGCCACGAAGAACACCACCCTGCTGCCGACCCTGATCCTGCTCGGCAGCTTCCTGGTCCCGGCGGTCTTCGTCCTGTGGGCGTACGAGCGTCACGGCCGCGACCTGGGCGTGAACCTGATCCTGGGCTGCTTCCTGATCGGCGGCATCCTCGGCGTGCTCGGCGCCTCGGTCATGGAGTACTACCTCGTCCACCCCTCCGTCTGGATGTTCGTCGGGGTCGGCCTGATCGAGGAAGCGGTCAAGCTGGCCGCCCTGATGTACGTGCTCCACCGCCATCCGCGCGTCAGCGGGCTGCGTGCCGGGCTGATCCTGGGCGCCACGGTCGGCTTCGGCTTCGCGGCGTTCGAGAGCGCGGGCTACGCGTTCAACGCGGCGGTCACGATGAAGGGCATCGACCTGCGCTCGCTCCTGGAGACGGAGGTGCTGCGCGGGCTGCTCGCGCCGTTCGGCCACGGCCTGTGGACGGCGATCTCGGGCGCGGTGCTGCTCTCCTTCCGCAGGCCGAACGGCCGCTACCGCTTCACCGGCCCGGTGATCCTCACGTACCTGGGCGTCTCCCTGCTGCACGCCCTGTGGGACTCGATGCACGGCATCGCCCTGTGGCTGGTGGTCCGGCTGACCACCTCGGACCTGGACCGGAGCCTCTTCGCGCAGGGCTATCTGCCGGAGCCGACCGACTCGCAGGAACATCTCTTCGCGCTGTTCTCGATCGGCGGGCTCGTCCTGGTCTCGCTCCTCGGACTCTCCTGGGCGCGGTCGCTCGCACGCCGCGATCCTTCTTGGAAAAATACCCCCTAGGGGTATAGGGTCGTGTGCGTCAGACGATGCCGGGGGTACTCGGCACCCGCTACTCCACGCCCCTCTAGGAGAACGACATGAGCGCCCACACCGAGCTTCCGCAGATCGGCACCGAGTCGGCCGGCTCCTGCTGCGGCGGCGCCTGCCACTCGGACGCCGCCACCTCGGCCACCGAGGGTGCCGTCACCACGGTCTACCAGGTCAAGGGCATGACGTGCGGTCACTGCGAGGGCGCGGTGGCCGGCGAGATCTCCGAGCTCGACGGCGTCGCCTCGGTCACGGCGGCGGCCGCCACCGGCCAGGTCACGGTGGTCTCCGCGGCCCCGCTCGATGAGGAGGCGGTCCGCGCCGCGGTCGACGAGGCCGGCTACGAGCTCATCGGCCGCGCCTGATCCGCCCCGAACCCCGACGCACGGAGACCGCTATGGCGGTCTCATCCGTGTTTGTGGTCACAAACAGCGTCCGAGTTCGCAAGTTCACCCAGGAACGCCTGGACCTCCACACAATCCACACGGCACAATTGCAGTACTCCCACGCAGGAGCCGATATCCCCATATCGGGTCTCTTGCGCACGCACGGGACATATGCAAGAGACGCAGATCACACTGATCCGAACGTAACCCTTTGCAGGTCTCGTGAGTCTAAGGAGGCGATGCAGGAACGTCTTGGGGGGCGTTTCCGTATCGAACGGGCCCGTCTTGGGGGACGGTCCCGAATGCGTTGGCCGGGGCACGTGCACCGGGGAGCTTGAGCGGCCCACCCGTTCGTACGTGCTTCGGCGACCGACGCACCACAGACGCCCGGCCGGATCCCGTGGGGGGAATCCGCACCGGGAAAAGGAAAGCGCCCCGACTGTCGGCCCGTGGGGGGACTGACAGCGGGGCGCTTTCTACTACGCCTTGAGCCCCGTGAGGGGCGCGGGGAACTGCGCGAGCAACCACGACGGGGCCGCGGCGAACACCCGACCGCACCGGCTACGGCGCGATCATTCACCGGGCCCCGAGCGGAGCGACTAGCGCTGCTCCACCGGAACGAAGTCGCGCTCGACGACACCGGTGTAGATCTGGCGCGGGCGGCCGATGCGCGACCCGGGCTCCTTGATCATCTCGTGCCACTGGGCGATCCAGCCCGGGAGACGGCCCAGCGCGAAGAGCACCGTGAACATCTCGGTCGGGAAGCCCATGGCCCGGTAGATCAGGCCGGTGTAGAAGTCGACGTTCGGGTAGAGCTTGCGCTCGACGAAGTAGTCGTCGGCCAGCGCGTGCTCTTCCAGCTTCAGCGCGATGTCCAGCAGCTCGTCGGACTTGCCGAGCGCGGAGAGGACGTCGTGCGCCGCCGCCTTGATGATCTTCGCCCGGGGGTCGAAGTTCTTGTAGACGCGGTGCCCGAAGCCCATGAGCTTCACGCCGTCTTCCTTGTTCTTCACCTTGCGGATGAAGGTGTCGACGTCGCCGCCGGAGGCCTGGATGCCTTCCAGCATCTCCAGCACCGACTGGTTGGCACCGCCGTGCAGCGGACCCCAGAGGGCCGAGATGCCCGCCGAGATCGACGCGAACATGTTGGCCTGCGAGGAGCCGACCAGACGCACGGTGGACGTCGAACAGTTCTGCTCGTGGTCCGCGTGCAGGATGAGCAGCTTGTCGAGCGCGGAGACCACGACCGGGTCCAGCTCGTACTCGGCGGCCGGCACCGAGAAGGTCATGCGCAGGAAGTTCTCGACGTAACCGAGGTCGTTGCGCGGGTAGACCACCGGGTGGCCCTGCGACTTCTTGTACGCGTACGCCGCGATCGTCGGAAGCTTGGCGAGCAGGCGGATCGTCGAGAGGTGACGCTGCTTCTCGTCGAACGGGTTGTGGCTGTCCTGGTAGAAGGTGGACAGCGCGGAGACGACCGACGACAGCATGGCCATCGGGTGGGCGTCGCGCGGGAACCCGTCGTAGAACCGCTTGACGTCCTCGTGCAGCAGGGTGTGCTGCGTGATCTCGTTCTTGAAGGTGGAGAGCTCGTCCACGGTGGCAAGCTCGCCGTTGATCAGCAGGTACGCCACCTCCACGTAGGTGGAGCGCTCGGCCAGCTGCTCGATCGGGTAGCCGCGGTAGCGGAGGATGCCCTCTTCGCCGTCCAGGTAGGTGATCGCGGATTTATAGGCGGCCGTGTTGCCGTATCCGCTGTCGAGGGTCACCAGTCCTGTCTGGGCCCGGAGCTTCCCGATGTCGAAGCCCTTGTCGCCGACGGTGCTGTCGATCACCGGGTAGGTGTACTCGCCATCGCCGTACCGCAGTACTACAGAGTTGTCGCTCACGTCTCGTCCCTCACCGACGTAGTGCCTCTTCTTCGAGGTGCCCTGACTGTCTCTACCATCCCCCACTTGGCCCAGCAGAGTGCACTCGGGGTCGTCCATTGGGCCTATTGGCGGCACTCAGTGCCTCCAGCCTGCCCATCCTGCCCCCTATCACCCTGGTTCCGGAAGTGCCCTGTGACGTTTCCGACTCGTTTGATCGATCAAATCTTTTGACGAGTCGCGCCCGCCAACCGGAAATCCAGCGCGGTACAGCGCCTACCCGCCGAAACCGTGCGCACCGCCTGCGCCAGCGCCTTCCTCGACCCGACCAGCACGACCAGCTTCTTCGCGCGGGTGACGGCCGTGTAGAGGAGATTGCGCTGGAGCATCATCCACGCCCCCATGGTGACCGGGATCACCACGCAGGGATACTCGCTGCCCTGGGAGCGGTGGATGGTGACGGCGTAGGCGTGGGCCAGCTCGTCCAGTTCATCGAACTCGTACTCGACCGGCTCGTCCTCGTCCGTCAGGACGGTGAGCTTCTGCTCGTCGGTGTCGAGGGCGGTGACGACGCCGACCGTGCCGTTGAAGACGCCGTTCGCCCCCTTCTCGTAGTTGTTGCGGATCTGGGTGACCTTGTCGCCGACGCGGAAGACCCGGCCGCCGAACCGCTTCTCGGGCAGCTCGGGGCGGGCGGGGGTGACGGCCTGCTGGAGCAGCGCGTTCAGATTCCCGGCGCCCGCCGGGCCGCGGTGCATGGGCGCCAGCACCTGGACGTCGCGCCGGGGGTCGAGGCCGAACCGGGCCGGGATGCGGCGGGCGGCGACGTCGACGGTGAGCCGTCCCGCCTCCTCGGTGTCCTCCTCCACGAAGAGGAAGAAGTCCTTCAGCCCCTGGGTCAGCGGTGGCGTACCGGAGTTGATGCGGTGGGCGTTGGTGACGACGCCGGACTCCTGGGCCTGGCGGAAGATGCGGGTGAGGCGGACGGCCGGGACCGGACTGCCGTCGCTGAGCATGTCGCGCAGCACCTCGCCGGCGCCGACGCTCGGCAACTGGTCCACGTCACCCACGAAGAGGAGGTGGGCGCCGGGCGGCACGGCCTTGACGAGCTTGTTGGCGAGCAGCAGGTCCAGCATGGACGCCTCGTCGACCACGACGAGATCGGCGTCGAGCGGCCGGTCCTTGTCGTACGCGGCGTCGCCGCCGGGCTTGAGTTCGAGCAGCCGGTGGACGGTGGACGCCTCGGCGCCGGTCAGCTCGGCGAGCCGCTTGGCCGCCCGCCCGGTCGGCGCGGCGAGCACCACCTTGGCCTTCTTCGCGCGGGCCAGCTCCACCACGGACCGCACGGTGAACGACTTGCCGCAGCCGGGGCCGCCGGTCAGCACGGCGACCTTCTCCGTCAGCGCCAGCCGGACGGCCTCCTCCTGCTCGGGCGCGAGCGTCGCCCCGGTCCGGCCGGCGAGCCAGGCCAGGGCCTTGTCCCAGGCCACGTCCCGGAAGGCGGGGAGCCGGTCGCCTTCGGTGCGCAGCAGCCTCAGGAGCTGGGCGGAGAGCGAGAGTTCGGCCCGGTGGAAGGGGACGAGATAGACGGCGGTGACCGGCTCCCCGTGCTCGCCGGGGACCTGCTCGCGCACGACGCCGACCTCGCCGGAGTCCTCGTCGGGCTCGGCCAGCTCGGCCAGGCACTCGATCACCAGGCCGGTGTCGACCTGGAGCAGCTTCACCGCGTCGGCGATCAGCCGCTCCTCGGGCAGGAAGCAGTGGCCCTGGTCGGTGGACTGCGAAAGGGCGTACTGGAGACCGGCCTTGACCCGCTCGGGGCTGTCGTGCGGGATGCCGACGGACTGCGCGATGCGGTCGGCGGTGAGGAAGCCGATGCCCCAGACGTCGGCGGCGAGCCGGTACGGCTGGTTCTTCACGACGCCGATCGAGGCGTCCCCGTACTTCTTGTAGATGCGGACGGCGATGGAGGTGGAGACGCCGACCGACTGGAGGAAGACCATCACTTCCTTGATGGCCTTCTGCTCCTCCCACGCGTCGGCGATCTTCTTCGTCCGCTTCGGGCCGAGCCCCGGCACCTCGATGAGCCGCTTCGGCTCCTGCTCGATGATGTCGAGGGTGTCGAGGCCGAAGTGCTGGGTGATCCGGTCGGCGAAGACCGGTCCGATGCCCTTGACCAGGCCGGATCCGAGGTAGCGGCGGATGCCCTGGATGGTGGCGGGCAGTACGGTCGTGTAGTTCTCGGCGACGAACTGCTTGCCGTACTGCGGGTGGGAGCTCCAACGGCCCTCCAGCCGCAGCGACTCGCCCGCCTGCGCGCCGAGCAGCGAGCCGACGACGGTGAGCAGATCGCCGCCTCTGCCGGTGTCCACGCGCGCGACCGTGTATCCGGTCTCCTCGTTCGCATACGTGATCCGCTCGAGGACCCCCTCGAGCACCGCCATGGGGCGCGCCCCCGCCGCTTGATCGGTCATGATCCGACGGTAGCGGTGCGCACTGACAGCACGGGAGGCCCCGACGGCCTCCCGTCAGCGGTGCGGGGCGGCCAATCCGTCGGTGTGGAGGCGGAGTTCGTCGACGACGCGCGGCAGGCCGGGCTCCTCGCCGCCTGCGTACCCGTCGAGTGAACCGGATCACTCGCGCGAGCGATGAGTTCGGGGCGGCCGCCCGGTCGTAAGGACAACACCCGTGTACGGGACCGTCCCACGGGACCCGTGGCCGAGACAGGAGCGCCGCCATGACCACCACTCCCGCCGTCAAGGGCCCCGCCAGCTACTTCCCCTCCATCGAGAAGAAGTACGGGCAGCCGGTCGCGTACTGGCAGGACCTCATCCGTTCCTCGCCGCTCACGAAGCACATGGAGCTGGTGGGCTGGCTGAAGAGCGAGCACGGGCTCGGTCACGGCCACGCGAACGCGCTGGTCGCGCACACGCTCGCCGAGGCGCGCGCGGGCAGGTGAGCGCGTGGTCGCGGCCGGCCGGGGCGCTCAGGGAACTCACAGGGTCGGCCGCCCGTTGGGGGCACGTCCGCCGTACGCGCCCTGCCCGAGGGAGACCCGTGTCCGACAACGCCCCCGCCACCACCACCGCGCTGCCCCTGCTGCCGTCACCGACCGTCCAGGCCGAGCGGCTGGTGGAGCTCGGCGTCCACGAGATCGCGGGGCTCGACGCCGCCGCGCTGCGCGACTTCGCCAGAACCGCCGAGGAGACGGCCGGCGCGGGCGCGCTGCTCGCCGTGCACCCGGACCGGGCGCCCGCCTCCGCGCTCGCGCCGCTGCTGCACCGGGACGGCCGGGCCGGGTTCGTCGTGGTCGACATGACGGACGTCGACCTCTTCGCGCCGGTCGACGCCGTCACGGATCTGCCCGACGCGCCGCTCTACCTCGTCGAGAGCCCCGACCGGGGTGACGAGATGGCCAACTGGAGCCCGGACGAGGCACTTTCCGCCCTCACCGAGCGGGGCCGCACTCCTCTGCTGCTCACCGAGGGCATCCACTGGGTGCTCCACCAGCCCGCGGCGCTGGACCGCAACCACTGCTTCATGACGATCGGCTCGCGACTGCGCAGGGCGAACGGGTCGCTGGACGCCCGCACCCCCGCGATCTGGATCAGCAACGGCACGGGGCGCGACGGCAGCGAGCGGCGCGGGGCGCCCAAGGTCGGCTGGTGCTGGGCGGGCAACCGGCACACGTGGCTCGGGTTCGGCTCCACCGCCGGGCGCCTCTGACCCTCCGACGCGGGGCGCCGTCCGGCGGGCGCGGGATACGTCGTGGCTGGTCGCGCAGTTCCCCGCGCCCCTGAACACCCTCTGCCGGGCGCGCCTCTCGTCGTGGCTCGTCGCGCAGTTCCCCGCGCCCCTGAGGCATGCGCTTCGCGCAGCCTCCCCTGAAGGCCGCAGGCCTTTCAGGGGCGCGGGGAACTGCGCGAGAAGCGGCCACCGGCCCGCACACGAAGAACAACTCAGGAGCGCGGGGCGGCGTCCTAAATGCCGCCCATCGGCTCCGGATCCACCCGCACCGGCGTCCCCCACACCCGCACCACCTCATAGTCCGTGAACTCATGCACCAGGCGATACGCCATCGCCGCATCGGGCCGCCGCCGCTGCGCCGCGAGATAAAGATCCGCCTCGCGGCGATCGTGCCGAGGAGTGCCGCAGAGCTGCCACACCTGCCCGTTCCACATCTCCGGGATCCAGCGCTGCTGGGGCTGGGGCCGGTCCTCGCGGGTGCCGTAGCGCGAGAGGACCGGGCGGTCGGCGGTCGGGCGGGGAGCCGGGCCGCCGTAGTCCCCCGAGATCTGCGAGCGGTGCGCCTTGCGGCGGCGGGTCTCGCAGAGCAGGCACAGATCGGGCGCCGAGGTCTCGACCGGGCCGTACGGATGCTCCTTGCAGCGGGTCGCCGGCTTCTGGCCCGCCGTCGCGTCGTCGAGCTGGTCGAGCGCGCGCATCAGGTCGCCCCGCACCTCGTGGAGCACGTCGTCCGGGGTGTCGCCGGTCAGCTTCTCGCCGTGCTCCCCGAGCACGCGCAGGGCGCGGCCGAGTGCGGTGAGCTGCGCGTGGTTCACGGTCCTGTGCTCCGTCTCCGAGGGTCGGGGATTACGGCTTCCCACCTTCGCACGCCGCACCGACATCTCCCCCGCTCCCATCACGATCCGGTCACGACAACCGGAACAGGGGTTGCCAACAACCCGTGTAATCGATTCCAATCCCTCGTGTAATCGATTCCATGCACATGTGCGTCCCACCACGACCACATGAGCCCCGAAGCCACCCAGGCCACACAGAGGGGAGCCGCACGATGGCGAGCATCAAGGACGTCGCGGCCGCGGCCGGCGTCTCCGTCGCCACGGTCTCCCGTGTGCTCAACGCCCACCCGTCGGTGAGCCCGGACGCCCGCACGCGCGTGCTGGCGGCGGTGGAGTCGCTCGGCTACCGGCCCAACGCCCTGGCCCGTTCCCTGCGCACCGACCAGACCCGCACGCTCGGCCTGGTCATCAGCGATGTGCTCAACCCGTACTTCGGGGAGCTGGCCCGTTCCGTCGAGGAGGAGGCGCGGGCCCTCGGCTACAGCGTGATCATCGGGAACGCCGACGAGCGCCCCGACCTCCAGGACCACCACGTGCGCACCCTGCTCGACCGGCGGATCGACGGACTGCTCGTCTCCCCCACCGACGGCGGCTCCCCGCTGATGCTGGACGCCGCCCGGGCCGGGACGCCGATGGTGTTCGTCGACCGGTGGATCCCGGGCGTGGACGTGCCGGTGGTGCGCTCCGACGGGCGGGCGGCCGTGCGGGACCTCGTCGCGCATCTGCACGGGCTCGGGCACCGGCGGCTCGCGATCATCGCGGGCCCGGCCGCCACGACCACCGGCAGCGAGCGCGTCGACGCCTTCCGGGAGGCGCTCGCCCGTTACGAGATCGAGCTGCCGGACGCCTACATCGGGCAGGGCGACTTCCAGGCGGAGAGCGGACGCCGGGTGACGGACGGGTTCCTGGACCTTCCCGAGCCGCCCGAGGTGGTCTTCGCCGCCGACAACCTGATGGCGCTCGGCGCGCTGGACGCGATCCGCGCGCGCGGGCTGCGCGTCCCCGACGACATCGCGCTCGCCGCCTTCGACGACATCCGCTGGTTCGTGCACACCGATCCGCCGATCACGGCGATCGCCCAGCCGACCGGCGAGCTGGGCCGGGCCGCCGTGCGGGCCCTGGTGGACCGGATCGAGGGCCGCGCCCCGGCCTCGGTCACCCTCCCCGCCGCACTCGTCGTACGCCGCTCCTGCGGCGCCCCCGCCTGATCCCGCGTACAGGGACACCCCACAACCGCGTACCTCAATGGAGAGGAGCAATCGGTGAGCAACCCGGACGAGTTGCTGCGTATCGAAGGGATACGGAAGACCTTCCCCGGTGTCGTCGCGCTCGACAGCGTCGACTTCGACCTGCGCCGCGGGGAGGTGCACGTCCTGCTCGGTGAGAACGGGGCCGGAAAGAGCACGCTGATCAAGATGCTCTCCGGCGCCTACACCCCCGACGAGGGCCGCATCATCGCGGGCGGCGAGCAGGTCCGTATCCACGGTGCGCAGGACGCCGAACGGCTCGGCATCGCGACGATCTACCAGGAGTTCAACCTGGTCCCCGATCTGACCGTCGCCGAGAACATCTTCCTGGGCCGGCAGCCCCGCCGCTTCGGCATGATCGACCGCAAGCGGATGGAGGCCGACGCCGAGAAGCTGCTCGCGCGCGTGGGCGTGAACGTGTCGCCTCGCGCGTGCGTGCGGGAACTCGGCATCGCCCGCCTCCAGATGGTGGAGATCGCGAAGGCGCTGAGTCTCGACGCGCGCGTGCTGATCATGGACGAGCCGACCGCCGTGCTGACCTCGGAGGAGGTCGACAAGCTCTTCGCCATCGTGCGCGCGCTGCGCGAGGACGGCGTCGGGATCGTCTTCATCACCCATCACCTGGAGGAGATCGCCGCCCTCGGCGACCGGGTCACCGTGATCCGGGACGGGCGGAGCGTGGGCCAGGTGCCCGCCTCGACGCCCGAGGACGAGCTCGTGCGGCTCATGGTGGGCCGGTCGATCGAGCAGCAGTACCCGCGTGAGCGGCCCGAGACCGGTACCGCGCTGCTGAAGGTCGAGGGGCTGACCCGCGACGGCGTCTTCCAGGACATCTCCTTCGAGGTGCGGGCCGGTGAGGTCGTCGGCATCGCCGGGCTCGTCGGCGCCGGGCGCACCGAGGTGGTGCGCGCGGTGTTCGGCGCGGACCCGTACGACAAGGGCTCGGTGGAGGTCGCGGGCGCGACGCTGCCGCGCCACGACGTGAACGCCGCCATGGCCGCGGGCGTCGGGCTCGTGCCCGAGGACCGCAAGGGCCAGGGCCTGGTGCTCGATCAGTCGGTCGAGGAGAACCTGGGGCTGGTGACCCTGCGCGCCGCCACCCGCGGCGGGTTCGTGGACCGCAAGGGCCAGCACGCGGCCGCCGACCGCATCGCCGCCCAGCTGGGCGTGCGGATGGCGGGGCTCGGCCAGCACGTGCGCACGCTCTCCGGCGGCAACCAGCAGAAGGTCGTCATCGGCAAGTGGCTCCTCGCGGACATCAAGGTGCTGATCCTCGACGAGCCGACGCGCGGCATCGACGTCGGCGCGAAGGTCGAGATCTACCAGCTCATCAACGAGCTGACCGCCGCCGGCCACGCCGTGCTGATGATCTCCAGCGATCTGCCGGAGGTCCTCGGCATGAGCGACCGCGTGCTCGTCATGGCGCAGGGCCGGATCGCCGGTGAACTCGCCGCCGCCGACGCCACCCAGGACTCCGTGATGGCCCTCGCCGTCAGCACCACTCCCACGACCGACGAAAGCGAGGCCCGTCGTGGCCACTGACACGCTCAAGAGCAAGCCGGGCACCAGTGGTGCCGCCGGGCTGCGCAGGCTGCTGCTCGACAACGGCGCGCTGACCGCGCTGATCGTCCTCGTCATCGCGCTCTCCGCGCTGTCCGGGGACTTCCTGACCACCGACAACCTGCTCAACATCGGCGTCCAGGCGGCCGTGACCGCCATCCTCGCCTTCGGTGTCACCTTCGTGATCGTCGCGGCGGGCATCGACCTGTCGGTCGGTTCGGTGGCCGCGCTGTCCGCGACCGTACTGGCGTGGAGCGCCACGCAGCACGGCGTACCGGTCGTCCTCGCCGTCGTCCTCGCCGTCGCGACCGGCATCGTGGCCGGTCTCGTCAACGGGTTCCTCATCGCGTACGGGAAGCTGCCGCCGTTCATCGCGACGCTCGCGATGCTGTCGGTGGGGCGCGGTCTGGCGCTGGTGATCTCGGACGGTTCGCCGATCCCGTTCCCCGACTCGGTCTCGCACCTCGGTGACACGCTGGGCGGCTGGCTGCCGGTGCCGGTGCTCGTGATGGTCGTCATGGGGCTGATCGCCGCCGTGATCCTCGGCCGGACGTACATCGGCCGCGCCATGTACGCGATCGGCGGCAACGAGGAGGCCGCGCGCCTGTCCGGGCTGCGCGTGAAGAAGCAGAAGCTCGTCATCTACGCGCTGTCGGGCCTGTTCGCCGCCGCGGCGGGCATCGTGCTCGCCTCGCGGCTCTCCTCCGCGCAGCCGCAGGCCGCGGACGGCTACGAGCTGGACGCGATCGCCGCCGTCGTCATCGGCGGTGCCTCGCTGGCCGGTGGCACGGGCAAGGCGTCGGGCACGCTGATCGGCGCGCTGATCCTCGCGGTGCTGCGCAACGGCCTCAACCTCCTGTCGGTGTCCGCCTTCTGGCAGCAGGTCGTCATCGGTGTCGTCATCGCGCTCGCGGTGCTCCTCGACACGCTGCGCCGCAAGGCCGGGGCCACGCCGGTGACCTCCGGCGGCGGGGGCGGCAAGGGCAGGCAGGCGGCCACGTACGGGCTCGCGGCCGTCGTCACCGTCGCGATCGTCGGCGCCACCTCGTTCCTGCACGGCGGTTCGTCGGCGTCCGACAAGCCGAAGGTGGGCCTGTCCCTGTCGACGCTCAACAACCCGTTCTTCGTGCAGATCCGGGCGGGCGCGCAGGCCGAGGCGAAGAGGCTGGGCGTGGACCTGACGGTCACCGACGCGCAGAACGACGCCTCGCAGCAGGCCAACCAGATGCAGAACTTCACCAGCTCCAGCCTCGACGCGATCGTCCTCAACCCGGTCGACTCGGCCGCCGCGAGCAACTCGGTGGGTGCGGCGAACAAGGCCGGCATGCCCGTCGTCGCCGTCGACCGCGGGGTGGAGAAGGGCAAGGTCGCCACGCTCGTCGCCTCCGACAACGTCGCGGGCGGTGTGCTCTCCGCGAAGACGATGGCCGAGAAGCTGGGCGGCAAGGGCAAGATCGTCATCCTCCAGGGCCAGGCCGGCACGTCGGCCGCGCGTGAGCGTGCGGAGGGCTTCGCCAAGGGCCTCAAGGAGTACCCGGGCATCAAGGTCCTCGCCCAGCAGCCCGCCGACTTCGACCGCACCAAGGGCCTCGACGTGATGTCGAACCTGCTCCAGGCGCACCCCGACGTCCAGGGCGTCATCGCCGCCAACGACGAGATGGCGCTCGGCGCGGTCAAGGCGCTCGGCTCGAAGGCCGGGAAGTCGGTGCCCGTGATCGGCTTCGACGGCGAGGCCGACGGCATCAAGGCGGTCGAGGCGGGCACGATGTACGCCTCGGTGGCCCAGCAGCCGCGCGAACTCGGCGAGATCGCCGTGCGCAACGCGGTGAACGCCGCCGACGGCAAGAAGATCGCCCCGGCGGTGAAGGTGCCGGTGAAGGTCGTGACCTCGAAGAACGCGGCCGACTTCAGCTGAGCCGTCCGACACGCAGAATCGCAGAAAGGCAGAGCATGAGCACGTATGACCTCCTCGTCGTGGGGTCGGCCAACGCCGATCTGGTGGTCGCCGTCGACCGTCGCCCGGGTGCCGGGGAGACCGTCCTCGGCTCCGACCTGGTGGTCCACCCGGGCGGCAAGGGCGCGAACCAGGCCGTGGCCGCCGCCCGGCTCGGCGCGCGCACCGCGCTGCTCGCGCGGGTCGGCGACGACGGGCACGGGCAGTTGCTCCGTACGTCGATGGAGTCGTCCGGGGTGGACACCTCGGGCGTGCTCGTCGGCGGGGCGCCCACCGGGGTCGCGCTGATCACCGTCGACCCGTCGGGCGACAACAGCATCGTGGTGTCGCCGGGCGCGAACGGACGGCTCACGCCGGACGACGTGCGGGCGGCGCGGGAGCTGTTCGCGGCGGCGCCGGTGGTCTCCACGCTGCTGGAGATCCCGCTGGACACGGTCGCCGAGGTGGCCCGGTCGCTGGCCGACGGGGCGCGGCTCGTCCTCAATCCGTCGCCGCCCGCGCCGCTGCCCGACGAGGTCCTCGCGGTGTGCGACCCGCTGATCGTCAACGAGCACGAGGCGAAGGTCATCCTCGGTACGGAGCCGGGCCCGGACCCCGAGGAGTGGGCGCGGCAACTGCTCGCGCTCGGCCCGCGCTCGGTCGTCATCACGCTCGGCGCCGAGGGCGCGCTGGTCGCGGACGCCGACGGGTCGGAGCGGGTGGCGTCCGTGAAGGTGAAGGCCGTGGACACCACCGGCGCGGGAGACGCCTTCACGGCGGCGCTCGCCTGGCGGCTCGGCACCGGTGAGCGGCTGGCCGACGCGGCGGCGTACGCGGCCCGGGTCGGCGCCGCCGCCGTCACCAAGGAGGGCGCGCAGGCCTCGTACCCGACGGCGGACGAGGTCGCCACGCTGTGAAGAAGGCCGGGATTCTCAATCGCCATCTGGCCGGGGCCATGGCCGAGTTGGGTCACGGGGACGGGGTGCTCGTGTGCGACGCGGGGATGCCGGTGCCGGCCGGGCCGCGCGTCGTCGATCTGGCCTTCCGGGCCGGGGTGCCGTCGTTCGCCGAGGTGCTCGACGGTCTCCTCGACGAGCTGGTCGTGGAGGGCGGCACGGCGGCCGGTGAGGTGCGGGCCGCGAATCCGGACACGGCCGCGCTGCTCGCGGAGCGGCTGCCGGTTCTCTCCTATGTCACGCACGAGGAGCTGAAGGCGCTGTCGGCGTCGGCGCGGCTCGTGGTGCGGACCGGGGAGGCGCGGCCGTTCGCCAATGTGCTGCTGCGGTGCGGGGTCTTCTTCTGAGACGGGGCAATCGAAACCGGCGGGGAGCCCGGTCCGCGGACCGGGCTCCCCTCGGGCTTTCCCCTCCCTGCGCCGGAATCCTTCGATCCCCCCAGATCTCCCCCCTCAGGATTCCGACGCAAGTAACGACCTACGTGGCGCCGCAAAGGTTGCA
Organism: Streptomyces sp. HUAS MG91; assembly: GCF_040529335.1. Lineage (GTDB taxonomy): Bacteria > Actinomycetota > Actinomycetes > Streptomycetales > Streptomycetaceae > Streptomyces > Streptomyces tabacisoli. Next base: position 3,117,487 of record NZ_CP159534.1, read on the forward strand.
CCGGGTTGCGGAAATTCTGGAAAGAAGACGAGCGGCGGGAGCACGAGGCGCGCAAGGGGCGCGAAAGCGGACGACTCACGCCCCCTTTGTCACTGCCGGTTTGTCACTGCCGGACCGCGTGCCGGGTGAACCGTTCGACGGTCTCGGCGAGCACCTCGCGGCCGTCGCGCGCCCACAGCCCGTCGTTGAACAGCTCCACCTCGATGGGCCCGGTGTAGCCCTGCTGTTCCACCAGGCCGCGCCAGTACCGCAGGTCGATCGCGCCGTCACCGAGCTGGCCCCGACCGTTGAGCACGCCCTCGGGCAGCGGCGTCGTCCAGTCGGCGAGCTGGAACGTCGCGATACGCCCTTGGGCGCCGGCCCGCGCGAGCTGCGCGGGCGCCTGGTCGTCCCACCAGATGTGGTACGTGTCCACGCAGACGCCGACCTGATCCGCCGGGAAGCGTTCGGCGATGTCCAGGGCCTGGGCGAGGGTGGAGACCACGCAGCGGTCTGCCGCGTACATCGGGTGCAGCGGCTCGATCGCCAGCCTCACGCCGCGCTCGGCCGCGTAGGGGGCGAGCACGGCGATGCCGTCGGCGATGCGCTCGCGGGCGCCCGCCAGGTCGTACGATCCGGCCGGAAGTCCGCCGGAGACCAGGACCAGGACGTCCGTGCCGAGGGTGACGGCCTCGTCGACGGCGCGCTTGTTGTCGTCGAGCGCGGCCGTGCGCTCGGCCGGGTCGAGGGCGGTGAGGAAGCCGCCGCGGCAGTGCGTGGTGACGGTCAGCCCGGCGTCGCGCAGCAGCGCCGCCGCCTTGTCGACGCCGTACGCCTGGACGGGCTCGCGCCAGGTCCCGACGTTGCGGACACCCAACTCGGCGCATGCGTCGACGAGTTCGGGCAGTCCGAGCTGCTTGACGGTCATCTGGTTGATGGAGAACAGCGGGTCGGCGCTCACTTGGTCACTCCGTACAGGGCGAGCAGTTGCTTCATGCGGGTCTCGGCCAGCTCCGGGCTCGGGAACAGGCCGAGGGAGTCGGCGAGTTCGTAGGCGCGCGCGAAGTGCGGGAGCGAGCGCGCCGACTGGAGGCCGCCGACCATGGTGAAGTGCTCCTGGTGGCCGGAGAGCCAGGCGAGGAGGACGACGCCGGTCTTGTAGAAGCGGGTCGGGGCCTGGAAGAGGTGCCGGGACAACTCGACCGTGGGGTCGAGGAGTTCACGGAATCCCTTGACGTCTCCGGTGTCGAGGACGCGGACGGCCTGCGCGGCGAGCGGGCCCAGCGGGTCGAAGATGCCGAGCAGGGCGTGGCTGAAGCCGCGGTCGTCGCCCGCGATCAGCTCGGGGTAGTTGAAGTCGTCGCCGGTGTAGCAGCGCACACCCTGCGGGAGGCGGCGGCGCAGCTCGACCTCACGGCGGGCGTCGAGCAGGGACACCTTGATGCCGTCGACCTTGTCCGGGTGCGCGGCGATGACCTCCAGGAAGGTCTCGGTCGCGGCGTCCAGGTCGGCCGAGCCCCAGTAGCCGTCCAGGGCCGGGTCGAACATGGGGCCCAGCCAGTGCAGGACGACCGGCTCGGCGGCCTGCCGGAGCAGATGCCCGTACACGTCGAGGTAGTCCTCGGGGCCGCGGGCGACGGCGGCCAGCGCGCGCGACGCCATGAGGATCGCCTGCGCGCCCGTCCCCTCCACGAGCGCGAGCTGCTCCTCGTACGCGGCCCTGACCTCGGCCAGATCGCGGGCGGGCGCGGTGAGCTGGTCGGTGCCGACGCCGCAGGCGATGCGGCCGCCGACCGCCTTCGCCTCGGCGGCGGAGCGTCGGATCAGCTCGGCGGCGCCCGCCCAGTCCAGGCCCATGCCGCGCTGCGCGGTGTCCATCGCCTCGGCGACGCCGAGCCCGTGGGACCACAGGTGGCGGCGGAAGGCGAGGGTGGCGTCCCAGTCGACGGCGGCCGGGGAGTCGGGGGTGGTGTCGGCGAGCGGGTCGGCGACGACGTGCGCCGCCGAGAAGACGACCCGGGAGGCGAGGGGCGCCCCGGTGTCGAACGCGAGCGGCTCGGCGCGCGGCTCGTACGCCTTCAACCCGCCGTCGGGGGTGGGGAGATGAAGGGTCACAGCGAGATCTCCGGAACGTCCAGGCGGCGGCCCTCGGCCGAGGACTTCAGCCCCAGTTCGGCCATCTGCACACCGCGCGCACCGGCGAGCAGGTCCCAGTGGTAGTCGGCACCGGCGTACACATGCTTCAGGAACAGCTCCCACTGCACCTTGAAGCCGTTGTCGAACTCGGTGTTGTCCGGGACCTCCTGCCACTGGTCGCGGAAGGAGTACGTCGCCGGGAGGTCGGGGTTCCAGACCGGCTTGGGGGTGGAACTGCGGTGCTGGACGCGGCAGTTGCGCAGGCCTGCGACGGCCGACCCTTCGGTGCCGTCGACCTGGAACTCGACCAGTTCGTCGCGGTTGACGCGCACGTCCCAGGAGGAGTTGATCTGGGCGACGACCGGCCCGCCGGAACCCTCGATCTCGAAGATGCCGTACGCGGAGTCGTCGGCGGTGGCGTCGTAGGGCTTGCCGTTCTCGTCCCAGCGGGTGGGGATGTGGGTGGCGGCGAGCGCGGTGACCGAGGTGACCCGGCCGAACAGCTCGTGCAGCACGTACTCCCAGTGCGGGAACATGTCGACGACGATGCCGCCGCCGTCCTCGCTGCGGTAGTTCCACGACGGGCGCTGGGCCTCCTGCCAGTCGCCCTCGAAGACCCAGTAGCCGAACTCGCCGCGCACGGACAGGATCCGCCCGAAGAAGCCGCCGTCGATCAGGCGCTTGAGCTTGAGCAGGCCCGGCAGGAACAGCTTGTCCTGCACCACGCCCGACCTGACGCCCTTCTCGCGTGCCAGGCGGGCCAGTTCGACGGCGCCCTCCAGGCCGGTGGCGGTCGGCTTCTCGGTGTAGACGTGCTTGCCGGCGGCGATCGCCTTCTTGAGGATCTCCTCGCGCCCCGAGGTCATCGCGGCGTCGAAGAAGATGTCGACGCTGTCGTCGGCGAGGACGGCGTCCACGTCGGTGGAGATGTTCGCCCCGTCCAGGCCGTGCCGCTCGGCGATCGCCTTCAGCGCGTGCTCGCGGCGGCCGACCAGGACCGGCTCGGGCCACAGGACCGTGCCGTCACCGAGGTCGAGCCCGCCCTGCTCGCGCAGCGCGAGGATCGACCGGACGAGGTGCTGGCGGTAGCCCATGCGCCCCGTCACGCCGTTCATGGCGATGCGCACCGTCTTGCGTGTCACGTGAGTCCCTTCGTCCGGCCCGGCGTACGCGGAGTCGGCGCCCGCCGCTTGTTCGATATCCCGTAGCAAGCGCTTTCTATCCAAGGAGAAGCTAGCCTCTGCACAGCCGCTCGGACAAGAGCGGATACGCGGCGGATGACAGCGGACTCCAGCCGCACACCAGTCGGAGGATGACTCGATGACCGTGACCCTCGCGGATGTGGCCGCCCGCGCGCAGGTGTCCCCCGCCACCGTCTCGCGCGTGCTCAACGGCAACTATCCGGTCGCCGCCGCCACCCGTGAGCGGGTGCTGAAGGCCGTGGACGAGCTGGACTACGTGCTCAACGGCCCGGCGAGCGCGCTCGCCGCCGCCACGTCCGATCTGGTCGGGGTGCTGGTCAACGACATCGCCGACCCCTTCTTCGGGATCATGGCGTCCGCCGTGCAGTCGGAGATCGTCGGCCCCGGCGGGCGCGCGGGCGGCGAACGGCTCGCGGTGGTCTGCAACACGGGTGGTTCTCCGGAACGCGAGTTGACGTATCTGACGCTGCTCCAGCGCCAGCGCGCGGCGGCGGTCGTCCTGACCGGCGGGGCGATCGAGGACGCGGCCCATGTGGCGGCGGTGGCTTCGAAGTTGAGGCGGCTCGCGGAGGCCGGCACGCGGGTGGTGCTGTGCGGGCGGCCGCCGGTGCCGGACGCGGGCGCGGTGGCGCTGACCTTCGACAACCGCGGCGGGGGCCGGGAGCTGACGGAGCATCTGCTCGGGCTCGGGCACCGGCGCATCGGGTACGTCGCCGGGCCGGAGGAGCGCACCACGACCCGGGACCGCCTGGAGGGGCACCGCGAGGCGCTGGCCGCCGCCGGGGTCGAGGAGTCGCCCGGTCTGGTGGTGCACGGTTCCTACGACCGGGCGGCCGGGTATGCGGCGACGCGCGAACTCCTGGGCAGGGATTCCTCGTTGACGGCCGTGGTGGCCGCCAACGACACGGTCGCGCTGGGTGCGTGCGCGGCGCTGCGGGAGGCCGGGCTGCGCATCCCCGAGGACGTCTCGGTGGCGGGCTTCGACGATCTGCCCTTCAGCGTGGACGCGGTGCCCGCGCTGACGACGGTCAGGCTTCCGCTGGCGGAGGCGGCGGCACGGGCTGGTCGTATCGCGATGGGGCGGGAGGCGGCGCCGGTGGGTGGGGTGGATGTGGTGGGCGGGGAGTTGATGGTGCGGGGGTCTACGGGGGTTCCACGCGGGGTGTGACGGGCGGTTCTTCGTCTGCGGGCCGGTGGGGGCTGGTCGCGCAGTTCCCCGCGCCCCTGAGATGCGCACTGCGTGCGCCATCTCATCGGGCGCTCACCCCGGAGGGAGGCGGCGCGGAGCGCCTGCCTCAGGGGCGCGGGGAACTGCGCGAGAAGCCCCACCGGCCCGCAGACGACCGACAACGCAACAGAAGCGCGGGGAACTGCGACCGGGCCGGGGCGGAAACTCCGTCGTGCGGACGGCAGTCCCGACGTAGCGTTGTCCGCCATGACCGAAACCCAGGATCTCCCACCCCGCCACACCCACCTCACCTTCCACGGCCCGCTCTCCGAGCCCCGGGCCACGGGCCTCGTGGACAGGCTGGCGCTCGCGAAACCGTCCACCGTGCTCGACATCGGCTGCGGCTGGGGCGAGTTGATGCTGAGAGTGCTCGAAGCGGCGCCCGGGGCGACCGGGCGCGGGATCGACCTCAACGGGGAGGATCTGGCCCGGGGCCGTACGAACGCCGCCGCCCGCGGCCTCGCCGACCGCGTCGAGTTCGTGGAGCAGTCCGCCACCGACACCGCGCTCGCCCCCGCCGATCTGGTGCTCTGCCTCAGCGCCAGCCACGCGCTCAGCGGCGCCGAACCGCCCCGACTGACCACCGAGGCACTGCACGCGCTGCGCCGCCTGGTCACGCCCGGCGGCCGGGTGCTGTTCGCCGACGGGTACTGGCAGCGGCCCCCGACGCAGGCCGAGTTGAGCGCGATGTGGCCGGACGCCAGGGCCGACGAGTACGACGACCTGGCGGGGCTCGTCGACCGCGCGGTGGAGGCCGGGTTCCGGCCCGCCTGGATCGAGACGGCGAACCGTGACGAGTGGGAGGCGTTCGAGTCCGGCTACCAGTCGGACAAGGAGGTCTGGCTGGCCGCCCACCCGCACCACCCGCTCGCCGAGGAGACCCGAGCCAGGCTCGACGGACACCGGGCCAACTGGCTCCGGGGCTACCGGGACGTCCTGGGGATCGCCTACCTCACGCTGGTCCCGGTGGGCTGACCGGCACATCAGCCGAGAAAGCCGACCCCCCGCACTGCGACGGCCGCCGAGCAGGGGCCACACCCCGCTCGGCGGCCCGTATCGGGGTGGGAGCTACACGTGAGGGCGGCGGCCCCGCTCCTGGTGCGGGAACTTCTGGTCGGCGCCCGGGAGGGTCGGCTTCGGGAGGGTGGCCACCTCGTCCTTGGCCTGCGCCAGCTGTTCGGCGGTGTTGTGGGGCAGGCGCGGGGCGCGCGGAGTGGCGTGGGAGAAGCGGAACGCCGAGGTGAGGTCGCCGAAGGTGGCGCGGCGCCAGTCCGTGATGTTGGGCTCCTCGACGCCCGTGAAGCTCTCCAGGAACTGGAGCGCCGAGGTGTGGTCGAAGGACTCCGAGGCGACCCAGCCGCCGACCGTCCACGGCGAGATGATGATGGCGGGGACGCGGAAGCCGCCGCCGATGGGCAGGCCCTTGACGAACTCGTCCGCGGTGCCCGCCGGCGGGGTGGGCGGGGCGACGTGGTCGAACAGGCCGTCGTTCTCGTCGTAGTTGAGGATGAAGGCCGTCTTCGCCCAGACCTTCGGGTTGCTGGCTATCGCCTCGATCTTCTGGGCGACGAAGTCGGCGCCGGCCGCCGGGAGGTAGTCCGGGTGCTCGGACTGGTAGCTGGTCGGCATGATCCAGCTGACGGCCGGGAGGCGGTCGTTGCGGGCGTCGTCCTCGAAGGTGCCCTCGGGCTGCGGGCGGACACCGCGCTCGTACAGGTCGGAGCCGGGCCGCGCGTTCTTGAACGAGGCGAACTGCTCCAGCATGTTGCAGCCGTAGTCGTCGTCCTGCTGGTAGACCTTCCAGCTGACGCCGGCGGCCTGGAGGCGTTCGGCGTACGTCGTCCAGCGGTAGGGCTGCGGCGCCGTGTTGTTGAGGATGGGGCCGCCCTGCGTGCCGCCGGGGTCGATGGTGCCCGTCATCCAGTAGAGGCGGTTGGGCCAGGTCGGGCCGAAGACCGAGCAGAAGTAGTTGTCGCAGATGGTGAAGGTCTCGGCGAGCGCGAACTGGAAGGGGATGTCCTTACGGGTGTAATACCCCATCACGTACGGGCCGTTGACACCGTCGGCCTTGCGGTGGGCGGGCAGCCACTGGTCCATCCTGCCGTTGTTCCACGCCTCGTGCTGGACGGACCAGGCGTGCGAGGTGGAGGGGATGGCCTGGGCGCTGGTGGAGTGGGTGTCCAGGTGGAACGGGAGCAGATAGCCCTTCGGGTTCGCGGCGTCGGGCTGGTAGAAGACCGAACGGCCGGTGTCCAGCTTCAGCGCATGGGGGTCGCTGAAGCCGCGCACCCCCTTGAGCGTGCCGAAGTAGTGGTCGAACGAGCGGTTCTCCTGCATGAGCATCACGACGTGCTCGATGTCGCGCAGCGAGCCCTTGCGCGGCGGGCCCGCCGCGACCGCCTTCTGGACGCTGGGCGGCAGGAGGGAGAGGGCCGCGGCGCCGCCTACGGCGCCCGCCGCGGAACCGAGGAGTCTGCGTCGGGTCAGTTCGGCCATGGAAGGTCCCCTGTCTGCTCGGGTCGGGTGGTCCGGCGCGGCCGCCGGCGGCATGCCAACGGCCCGTGCTGAACGGGCCGTTGACCTCCACCCTGCGTCCTCGCGGATGTGGCGCAGAGGAGGCCCACGATGAAATCGCGAACAACGCGCGGCAAGGGCTTGGCCAACCCATGGGCCGGAACCCGCCCCCTTGGCACACGCCATACCTGCCATATACACGGATTTGAACCGGCGCCCTTCTCGATGGACGGCCCCGGGGTCCCGGCGTACGCTGAGCGACACCCAAAACCTCTGACTGAGTCAACTGTCCGAGCCGCGAGGTGTCCGCGAGGTGACCATGACCGTGCACGACATCCGGTCCTTCAACCGCTTCTACACGAACGTGATCGGCGCGCTCGACTACAGCCGCCACCTGTACGCGCCGTACACCCTCACCGAGTCCCGCGTCCTGTACGAGCTGGCGCACACCGAGCACGTCGACGCCGCCGACCTGCGCACCTGGCTCTCGCTCGACGCCGGGTACCTGAGCCGGATCCTCAACAAGTTCGAGCAGGCCGGGTTGGTCGAGCGCGGCTCGTCGGACAAGGACTCCCGGCGCCGCCGGATCACGCTCACCGCGCGCGGCCGCGGCGCCGCCGAACTCCTCGACGAGCGCTCACGGGAATCCGTCGGCACGCTCCTCGCCGGGGTTCCCGCGGGTGAGCGCGAGCGGCTGGGCGACGCCCTGCGCACTGTGCGCGAACTGCTCGGCGACGGCCGCGCGGCCCGGCACCCCGACAACGTCCTGCTGCGCGAACCCGGCCCCGGCGACCTCGGCTGGATCGTCGCGCGCAACGGCGCGGTGTACGAGGCCGAGTTCGGCTGGAACACCGAGTACGAGGGCCTGGTCGCCCGTATCGTCGCCGACTTCGCCCAGGACCACGACCCCCATCTGGAGCGGGTCTGGATCGCGGAGCTGGACGGCCGGCCGGTGGGCTGCGTGATGTGCGTACGGGACGAGGCGCCCGGCACGGCCCGGCTGCGGCTGCTGCTCGTCGAGCCCGAGGCACGGGGCCTGGGCATCGGCGACCGGCTGGTGCGGGCCTGCGCGGACTTCGCGCGCGGCGTCGGCTACCGCGAGCTGGTGCTGTGGACCAACGACGTGCTGGCGTCGGCCCGTTCGATCTACCTGCGGCACGGATTCACGCTCGTCGGCGAGAAGCCGCACCGGTCCTTCGGCGCCGATCTCGTCGGGCAGGACTGGAAGATGGTCCTCCATAAGTCGGTGGACTGACGGGTAGGGTCCGCCCCATGAAACTGGCGTTCTCCACCCTCGGTGTCCCTGGTCTCCCCCTCGACGACGTGCTGCGCCTCGCCACCACGCACGGCTACCACGGTGTCGAACTGCGCGCGCATCCCGAGGAACCGGTCCATCCCGGCATCGGCCCGAAGGAGCGGGCGGACGCGGCCGCGCGGTTCGGGGCGGCCGGTGTCGAAGTGCTCGGTGTCGCCGGGTACGCGCGGGTGGCGGCGCCCGCCGACGACGACGGGCCCGTCATCGACCAGGTCCGCGAACTGGTCGACCTGGCGGCGGACTTGGGCTCCTCCTACGTACGGGTCTTCCCCGGCGGCGGTGACGAGCAGAGCGCCGAGGAGGCCGACGCGACGGCCGCCCGGCGGCTCGGGGTCGCCGCCGAGTACGCGGCCGACCGCGGTGTACGAGTTCTGCTGGAGACCCATGACTCGCACCGCACCGGCGCCGCGGCGTCCCGGGTCGCGGGGCTCGTCGGGCACCGCAACGTGGGCGTGCTCTGGGACGTCATGCACACCTGGCTCGGCGGCGAGCAGCCCTCGGCCTCGTACGCCGCGCTCTCCCCGTACCTCGGCTATGTCCAGGTCAAGGACATCGCCGGGCCCGACGACACGACGCCGCTCGCGCTCGGGGCGGGGGTGCTGCCGCTGGCCGAGTGCGTGGAGGTGCTCAGCCGGGAGGGGTGGGACGGGTGGTTGTGCTGGGAGTACGAGGCGCGCTGGTACGAGTCGGCTGCGCCGCTTTCCGGGTTGTTGGGGGCCGGGCGGGAGTTGCTGGGGCGGTTGCTCAACGAGTCGGCGTAGTTGTCGCGGGGGTTGCGTCGCCGGGTGCGGGCCGGTGGGGCTTCTCGCGCAGTTCCCCGCGCCCCTGAGGCAGGCGCTTCGCGCCGCCTCCCCTGAAGGCCGCAGGCCTCTCAGGGGCGCGGGGAACTGCGCGACCAGCCACGACGAGACCCGCACCCGACAGCCGCACCCTCGCCCCCAGCGACGTCAGAGCGACCCCGGCCACCAAAAGCGCGGCCGCGCACCAGCGGAGGGGGGTCACCGACTCGCCCAGGAACAGCGCGGCCGACGACATTCCGAAGACCGGGACCAGAAGTGAGTACGGGGCGACGGTCGACGCGTCGTAGCGCCGCAGCAGCCGGCTCCAGGCGCTGAAGCAGAACAGGGTCGTCACCAGCGCCACGTACACGATCGCACCGGCGCCCGGCAGATCGAGGGACGCCAGCGCGCGGGCGTCCGTCGCCGGGCCCTCGAAGAGGAGCGAGAGCCCGAGCAGCGGCAGCACGGGGACCGCGCTCGACCACACCATGAAGTTGAAGGGGGCCTCGGGGGCCGCCTTGCGGGTCAGCACGTTCGCGACGCCCCAGAACGCGGCGGCGATCAGCACCAGCGCGAAGGCGCCGAGCGGCCCCGAGGCGCCCTCGTCGACGGCGGCGACCGCGATCCCGGCGAGCGCCACCGCCATGCCCACGACCCGCACCGGCCGCGGTCGCTCCCCGAGGAACGCGAACGCGAGCAGCGCCGTGAACACCGCCTGCACCTGGAGCACCAGCGAGGACAGGCCCGCGGGCATCCCCGCGTTCATGCCGACGAACAGCAGCCCGAACTTGCCCACGCCCAGCGCGAGTCCGAGGCCCACGATCCAGCGCCACGGCACGCACGGCCGCCCGACGAGGAACACCGCGGGCAGCGCCGCCAGCAGGAAGCGCAGGGCGCAGAAGAGCAGCGGCGGGAAGTGGGCGAGGCCGATGTCGATGACGACGAAGTTCACGCCCCACAAGGCGGCGACGAGGACGGCGAGGCCGGTGTGTGCGGGTCTCATGCGTCGAGGATCACGTCCGCCGACTGTGTAGCACCAGCGAATGTTGCTGCATGGTGGGATGAAGCACCGCTAATGAGAAGGCGCGGGAGGGGTTCGTCGATGTTGGATCTTCAGCGGCTGCGCGCGCTGCACGCCGTCTCCGTGCACGGCACCGTGGGCGCCGCCGCGGCCGCGCTCGGCTACACGCCGTCCGCCGTGTCCCAGCAGATCGCGAAGCTGGAGCGGGAGACCAGGACCGTTCTGCTCGAACGGGAGGGCCGGGGCGTGAAGCTCACCGACGAGGCCCGGCAACTCGCGCGTACGGCTGCCGAGTTGATGGACGTGGTGGAGCGCGCCGAGACCGAGCTCGAGGAGCGGCGCGGGGTGCCGGCGGGGCGGCTGACCATCGCCGCGTTCGCCTCGGCGGCGCGGGGGCTGCTGCCCGGGGCGCTCGCGGCGCTGGCTCAGCGGCATCCCGCGCTCGACACCCGGCTCACCGAGGTCGACCCGCATCTGTCGGTGGACCTCGTGGCGAAGGGGGCCGTCGATCTCGTCGTCGCCCACGACTGGGACATCGCGCCGCTGCCCGCCCCGGCCGGGGTCGAGCAGGCGGTCATCGGGGACGACCTGTGCGATCTGCTGGTGCCGGTGGGGCATCCGCTGGCCGGGCGGGAGGCCGTGCGGCGGGCCGAGCTGGGCGGGGAGCGGTGGGTTTCGCAGCCTGCGGGGCGGGTGTGTCACGACTGGCTGGTGCGGACGATGCGGGGGGCCGGGTTCGAGCCGGAGATCGTGCATCGGGCCGATGAGAATCCGACGCTGGTGGCGCTGGTCGCGGCCGGTCTCGGGGTGGCGGTGATTCCCCGTCTCGGGCGGGGGGGCGTTGCCGGAGGGGGTGGTGGTGGTCGGGCTCGATCCGTTGCCGCGGAGGCGGGTGTACGCGTTGTGGCGGGCCGGGGTTTCTCGGCGGCCCGCCATCACGGCCGCCGTCCAGGCCCTCCGCGACCAGGCTTCCGCCTGCCTCCTCCAGTAGTTCGCCGTCTGCCGGCCGGTGGCCTCTTCTCGCGCAGTTCCCCGCGCCCCTGAGATGCGCACTGCGTGCGCCATCTCATCGACAGAGGCGCAGCCTCAAGGGGAAGGCGCGCGAAGCGCATGCCTTCAGGGGCGCGGGGAACTGCGCGCCCCAAAGACACCCCGCGCACCAACTTCCCGGAACCCCGGAAAGTCGGGAACCCGGGCGCGGGCGCCGGCGTCCAACGGGCAAGCTGCCGGTGAGTCTCCGCAGTGCGGTGTCGGCCTCGCTACTGGCTGCGAACGCTGACCACCCTCTCCGCCGCACGAGCGGCCGGCAGCAAGCCGTCACCGGCGCGCCCCCCTCCAACAGCGCCGGTGACGGCCCCTCTTCATGCCCACCTTCGGGCCCACTCATCACGCCCGCACCCTTGACTGGCAGAAACTTTCCCCATATTCATAGCGCGCGGAAGTTTCCTTCAGTCCCGTGCAAGTGCCCGCCGCCCTCCCTCCGGAAGGAGCGCAAGTGCACCACCTCTCCAGACGTACGCTGCTCGCCGCCACCACCGCGGGTGTCGCCGCGACAGCCCTGGGCGCCGCCCCCGCCCAGGCGTCCAAAGGCCCCTCCGACCAGGCCCTCAAGAAGATCATCTCCGGGATGACCCTGGAGGAGAAGGTCGGCCAGCTCTTCGTGATGCGGGTGTACGGACACTCGGCCGACGCCCCGGACCAGGCCGACATCGACGCGAACCTCAAAGAGATCGGGGTGCGCACGGCCGACGAGCTGATCGACAAGTACAAGCTCGGCGGCATCATCTACTTCCAGTGGGCGCACAACGTCCGCGACCCGCACCAGATAGCCGACCTCAGCAACGGCATCCAGCGGGCCGGACAGCGACAGCCCTCCCGCATACCGCTGCTGATCGCCACCGACCAGGAGCACGGCATCGTGTGCCGGGTCGGCAAGCCCGCCACCCTGTTCCCCGGCGCGATGGCGCTCGGCGCGGGCGGCTCGCACTCCGACGCGCGCAAGGCCGGGCAGATCGCCGGCGCCGAGCTGCGCGCGCTCGGCATCGTCCAGGACTACGCGCCCGACGCGGACGTCAACGTCAACCCGGCCAACCCGGTCATCGGCGTCCGCTCCTTCGGCGCCGACCCCGACGCCGTCGCCGGCCTGGTCGCCGCCCAGGTCAAGGGATACCAGTCGGCGAACATCGCCTCGACGGCCAAGCACTTCCCCGGGCACGGCGACACCGCCACCGACTCGCACACCGGCCTGCCGGTCATCACGCACACGCGCGAGCAGTGGGAGCGGCTGGACCGGCCGTCGTTCGAGGCCGCGATAGCCGCCGGCATCGACTCGATCATGACGGCCCACATCGTCGTACCGGCCCTGGACCCGGCCGAGGACCCGGCGACGCTCTCGCGCCCGATCCTCACCGGCATCCTGCGCGAACAGCTCGGCTACGACGGCGTCGTCATCACCGACTCGCTCGGCATGGAGGGCGTCCGGACCAAGTACGGCGACGAGCGCGTCCCCGTCCTCGCGCTCCAGGCCGGAGTCGACCAGCTGCTCAACCCGCCCACCCTGGACGTCTCCTGGAACGCGCTGCTCAACGCCGTGAAGAGCGGCGAGCTGACCGAGGCCCGGCTCGACGAGTCGATCCTGCGCGTCCTGCGCCTGAAGGCGAAGCTGGGGCTCTTCAAGGGCGCCAAGGAGCTCTACGTCTCGCACAGCGGTGTCGACCGCACCGTCGGCACCGCCGCGCACCTGGCCGCCGCCGACCGGATCGCCGAGCGCACCACGACGCTCCTGGTGAACAAGGAGAAGCTGCTCCCCCTCTCCCGCCGCACCCACAGGAACGTCCTCGTCCTCGGCGCCAACCCGGCCTCGCCCTCGCTCAGCGACGGCCCGCCGACCACCGTGATCGGCGCCGCCCTCACCGAACGCGGCTTCTCCGCCACGGTGCTGGCGACCGGCACGGCACCGAGCCAGGCCGTCATCGACCAGGCCGTCGCCGCGGCCGCCGGCAAGGACGCCGTCGTCATCGGCACGTACAACGTGACGGCGGGCAGCGCCCAGCAGAAGCTGGTGAACGCGGTCGCCGCGACCGGCGTCCCGGTCGTCACCCTGTCCCTGCGCAATCCGTACGACGTCGCCCAGCTGGGCGCCGCCGACGCGCACGTGGCCGCGTACTCGTGGATCGACGTCGAACTGCGCGCGGCCGTCCGGGTGTTGACGGGCGCCGCCAAGCCGCGCGGCAGGCTGCCGGTGCCGGTCCAGAGGGCCGACGACCCGGCTCAGGTGCTCTACCCGATCGGGTACGGGCTGCGGTACTGACGCACTGACGTAGCGGCCCGCCGTACGGGCAGGGACAGGTCCGTCCCTCCCTGTCCGTACGGTACGTACGTTCGCACTACCGGCGGAACACCCACCAACCGGCGCAAAACCTCCCGCATCTCTGGCGTGCTCCCGCGTCCGCGGGTCAGGCTTGGCGGGCATACCCGGGGGGCTGCCATGCGTGCGCGATCGGTCGAGGTGGGGTGCGCGGCGCTGCTCCTGGCACTCGCGCTGGCCGGCTGTCAGCGCGCGCCGACGGACGCGGCGGAGCCTCCGTCGCAGCGGGTGTCGCCGTCGACGTCCGGGTACGGGGCGGTCTTCCTGGCGGTGGACGAGTGCGGTTCGCGGGGGCGGACCTCGTTCGGCGAGGTGCCGTGCCGCAGCGAGAGCGCCGTCGCCCGGGTCGTCGCCCGGCACGACGGCGAGGCCTCCGGCGGTCCGGCCTGTCCGGGCGGCACCGACTTCGTGCTGCACATCAGCGAGCACCGGTCCGCGACGGCCGGCGCCCCGGTGGACCGGGGCTACGCCTGCATGCGCAATCTGGAGCCCCCGCACCCCGGCGACCCGGGCCGCGGCGGCGGGCCGCGCACCGTCGTCGGCGACTGTGTGTACGCGGTCGGCGAGGGCCAGGTCCGGGAGACCGCCTGCGACGGTTCGGGCGAGCGCGCGCCGCAGTACCGGGTGCGGTCGGCGGTGGCGGCGCGCGACCGTTGTCCGCCGACGACGGTGCTGTACGTGACCCTGGACGGCGGCGCGCCGGTGGGCTGCGCGGTCAGGCTGTGACGGGACGGCGGCGGGCCGCCGTCCCGTCAGGGCGTCGGCCGGATCACGGCCGCAGCGTCAGCTCCCGGGCCGGGGCGGGCCGGTCCAGCTTCGCGTCGTGCGGCGCCTTGGCCGTCGTACCGGACAGGCCGGCCCACGCGAGGATCCGCTGGGTGGCGAGTTCCTTGTCGCCGGCGGTGAGCGCGGCGACGTTCGCGCCGTGGTTGGCGTGCGGCGCGGTCAGCACGTACGAGTCCCGCGTGCCCTTGCCGAGGCGGAAGCGCTCGGCGCCCCACGGGTCGTTGTCGCCGTACACGTACAGCATCCGGTTCGCGTGGTGGCGCACCCAGTTGTCCACGTCGGGCATGGCCCGGCGGTCGAACTTCATGGGGATGGAGCGCGGCACGAAGTTGCGCGGCGGCTGGTAGCCGTAGCGGGAGAGCTTGCCGAGCCAGGGCTGCGCGATGTCGGGCGAGCCGAGCTGGGTGCCCGCCTGGTAGTAGTACGGCGTGTACCGCTCCAGGCCCTGGTCGGCGTAGGACGACCAGCCGCCGACGGCGTCGACGTAGTCGAAGAGGGCCTGGTCGGAGACGGTGGCCGCGTCCGGGACGTCGGCGCAGGCGGACTCGGGCTGGTACTGCCAGAAGCCCCACACGAGGTCGAGGACGGTCGCCTCGTACGCCTTGTCCAGCGAACCGACCGTGTTCACGGTGTAGTTGTTGGCGGCGAGGTAGTCCTTGTACTTCTCCTCCAGGGCGGTGCGGCGCACCAGCGTCTCGCGCTGCACCTTCTGGAGGGCGACGCGGCAGTCCTTCGGGCCGACGTTGGCGAGGAAGCGGTCGTAGGCCGAGTCCTCGTCGTTCACGACGTCGTTCGGGGCGACGTAGGCGACGACACCGTCCATGTCACGCGGGTAGAAGCGCTCGTAGTACGTGGCCGTCATACCGCCCTTCGAGCCGCCGGTGGTCAGCCAGTTGGCGCCGTAGACGGGCTTGAGGGCCTGGTAGATGGCGTGCTGGTCGCTGGCCGCCTGCCAGATGTCGAGCTTGGACCAGTCGGCGGGCTGCGGGCGGGACGGGGTGAAGAAGCGGTACTCGACGGAGACCTGGTTGCCGTCGACGATCCGCGTCGGCTCGCTGCGCGACGGGGTCGTGGAGACGTTGTAGCCGCTGGTGAACATGACCGTCGGGCGGCTGACGTCCTTGTGCAGCACGGTGATCCGCTGCTGGAACGTGCCCTTGGACGGGTGCTTGTGGTCGACGGGCTGGGTGAAGTTCAGGACGAAGTAGCGGTAGCCGTCGTACGGCTTCTCCTCGACGAGGCTCATGCCGGGCACGGCAAGCAGCCGATCCTTGATGTCGGTGGCGTCCGCGGCGGCGGTGGCCGTCGTCGTGCCGGCCGCGGCCACCGTGCCTATCAGCACGACGAGCGACAGCAGCCATCTGAGCACCTTGCGCATACACACTCCCCTGGTAACGCGAAGACAACAGCGCCCCGGAAACTATCGGAGCGATCCGCGTACCACCAGAGGGACTTGATGTCCGCTCAGCAGAACAGCTCAGGACAACGGGCTCAGCACAGGATCCAGCCCGTGCTCACCGACCGCGCGCCCACCTTCCCCGTCACCCGGACACAACGGTGCCCCGCGTGCACGGTGACAGGACCCGCGTGATGGGTGTAGCGGCCCGCGTCGACGACCACGCGGTTGCCGCGCGCCTGGACGCCGACCGACATGTACTGGCGGGTGCCGCCGCGCTTGGGGTAGGTGACGGCGCAGACATAGCCGTCGTTCTTGTAGACGACCGTCCTGCCGGTGGCGAAGGACAGGGTGCGGACCTTGTGCCCGGAGCAGAGCGCGGCCGCGTGCGCGCTGCCGACGGACGGACCGCCGAGGACCAGCAGACCCGAGCCGAGCAGCGCGGCCAGCACAAACGCGGCCGGGCGGCGCGGCCCGCGGCGTATGCCGGCGCCCGCTTCTCCGTCTCTTCGCACCACACATCCCTCCCGTCACATCGGCATCAGCGTACTGATGAACGGACGCGCTCCAGGGGTCGCACGGTTGCGCGAACCGGTCAGGTCGAGGCGCTGACCGGGTCCGCCGCCTCGTCGCCCTCGCCGATGAAGGTGCGCCACAGCCGGGCGTACGTGCCGTCGAGGGCGAGCAGTTCGTCGTGCGTGCCGTCCTCCACGACCTGCCCGTGGTCCATCACCACGACGCGGTCGGCGCGGGCCGCCGTCGTCAGCCGGTGGGCGACGACGAGGGTCGTGCGCCGGCCGGCCAGCCGCTCGGTGGCCTGGGTGACCTGCGCCTCGGTGGCGAGGTCGAGGGCGGCCGTGGCCTCGTCGAGGAGCAGGACGTCGGGGTCGACGAGCTCGGCGCGGGCCAGGGCGATCAGCTGGCGCTGGCCCGCCGAGAGGTTGCGGCCGCGCTCGGCGACCTCGTGCAGGTAGCCGCCGTCGAGGGTGGCGATCATCTCGTGCGCGCCGACCGCGCGGGCCGCCGCCTCCACCTCGGCGTCGCTCGCCTCGGGGCGCCCGTACGCGATGGCGTCGCGGATCGTGCCGGGGAAGAGGTACGCCTCCTGCGGGACGACGCCGAGCCGGTGCCGGTACGAGGTCAGGTCGAGGTCGCGCAGGTCGCTGCCGTCGACGGTGACCCGGCCGCCCGTCGGGTCGTAGAACCGGGCGACCAGCTTGACCAGCGTCGACTTGCCCGCGCCGGTCTCGCCGACGAACGCGACGGTCTGCCCGGCCGGGATCCGCAGCCGCACCCCGGTCAGGGCGGTCTCGTCCGTTCCGTACGCGAAGTCGACGTCCTCGAAGGCGATCTCGCCGCGCAGGGACAGCACCTCCAGCGGCTCGGCGGCGCCCTTCGTGGAGGTCGGCTCGCGCAGCAGTTCCTGGATGCGGCCCAGCGAGACGGTGGCCTGCTGGTAGCCGTCGAAGACCTGGGAGAGCTGCTGCACGGGCGCGAAGAACAGGTCGATGTAGAGCAGGTACGCGACCAGCGCGCCGGTCGTCAGCGTGCCCGCGTCCACCCGGTGGGCGCCCACCATCAGCACGGCGGCGGCCGCCACCGACGACAGCAGCTGCACGAACGGGAAGTAGACGGAGATCAGCCACTGGCCGCGGATCCGCGCGCTCCGGTAGCTGTCGCTGCCCGCCGCGAACCGCTCCCGGCCGTCCTTCTCGCGCCGGAACGCCTGCACGATGCGCAGCCCGGCGACGGTCTCCTGGAGGTCGGCGTTGACGACGGAGACCCGCTCGCGCGCCAGCTCGTAGGCCTTGACGCTGGAGCGGCGGAAGAAGAACGTGCCGACGATCAGCGGCGGCAGCGTCACGAAGACGACGAGGGCGAGCTGGAGGTCGATGACGAGCAGGGCGGCCATGATGCCGAAGAAGGTGACGACGGAGACGAACGCGGTGACCAGGCCCGTCTGGAGGAATGTCGACAGGGCGTCGACGTCCGTCGTCATCCGGGTCATGATCCGGCCGGTCAGCTCCCGCTCGTAGTAGTCGAGCCCGAGCCGCTGCAGCTGGGCGAAGATCTTCAGCCGCAGCGAGTACAGGACGCGCTCGCCGGTGCGGCCGGTCATCCGGGTCTCGCCGATCTGCGCGGCCCACTGCACGAGCACGGCGAGCAGGGCGAGCCCGGAGGCCGCCCAGACCGCACCGAGCGCCAGTTGGCTGACGCCCTCGTCGATGCCGTGCCGGATGAGGACCGGCAGCAGCAGCCCCATGCCCGCGTCGACCGCGACCAGGCCCAGGCTGATCAGCAGCACCGGCCCGAAGCCACGCAGCAGCCGCCGCAGACCGTAGGAGTCCTCGGCCGTGACGGCCCGTGCCTCGTCGATGTCGGGGGTGTCGGTGGCGGGCGGCAGCGCGTCCACCTGCGCGAGCAGCTCGGGCGTCGCGGGCATCCCGGACAGCGCGGCGTCCTTGGGCTCCCGGTCACCGGTCCACAGCCTGGGGGTGACCCCGCGCTCGGCGTCGAACTCGGCGTCCAGCTCCTCGCGCACCGAGGTGTCCTCGGCCGGGGCCGTGGGCAGCGTGTGCCCGGGCGACACGCCGCCCAGCTCGTCGGGGTCGGTCAGCAGCCGCCGGTAGAGCGGCGACGCGGCCTCCAGCTCCTCGTGGGTGCCGATGGCGGCGAGCCGGCCGCCGTCGAGGACGGCGATGCGGTCCGCGAGGTTCAGGGTGGAGCGGCGGTGCGCGATGAGCAGGGTGGTGCGGCCCGCCATGACCTGCTTCAGCGCCTCGTGGATCTCGTGCTCGACGCGCGCGTCCACGGCGGACGTGGCGTCGTCGAGGACCAGCAGGCGCGGGTCGGTGAGGATGGCGCGGGCGAGCGCGACGCGCTGGCGCTGGCCGCCGGAGAGGGTCAGCCCGTGCTCACCGACCTTGGTGTCGTACCCCTCGGGCAGCTCGGCGATGAACCGGTCGGCCTGCGCGGCGCGCGCGGCGGCCTCGACCTGCTCGTCGGTGGCGTCCGGAACCCCGTACGCGATGTTCGCGCGCACGGTGTCGGAGAAGAGGAACGAGTCCTCCGGTACGAGGCCGATGGCGGCCCGCAGCGAGGCCAGGCTCAGCTCGCGCACGTCGTGGCCGCCGACGAGGACGGCGCCGCGCGTGACGTCGTACAGGCGCGGCAGCAGCAGCGAGACGGTGGACTTGCCGGAGCCGGAGGAGCCGACGACGGCGAGGGTCTCCCCGGCGCGGATCTCGAAGGAGAGCCCGTCCAGGACCGGCCGGTCGCCGCCCGCGTACTCGAAGGCGACGTCGTCGAACTCGACGGTGGCGGGCGCGTCGGCGGGCAGTTCCTTGGTGCCGTCCGTGAGGGACGGCTCGGTGTCGATGAGTTCGAGGACGCGCTCCACACCGGCGCGGGCCTGCTGTCCGACGGTCAGCACGACGGCGAGCATGCGCACCGGGCCGACGAGCTGGGAGAGGTACGAGGAGAACGCGACGAAGGTGCCGAGCGTGATCTGCCCGCGCACCGCGAGCCAGCCGCCGAGGGCCAGCATCGCGACCTGCCCGAGCGCGGGCACGGCCTGGAGCGCGGGGGTGAACTTGGAGTTGAGCCGGATGGTGCGCAGGCGCCCGGCGAACAGCCGCCGCCCGACCTCCCTGAGCTTCCCGGTCTCCTGCTCCTCCTGCCCGAAGCCCTTGACGACGCGCACACCGCCGACCGCGCCGTCGACGACCCCGGCGACGGCGGCGGCCTGCGCCTGCGCGTACCAGGTGGCGGGGTGCAGCCGGGAGCGGCTGCGCTTGGCGATGAACCACAGGGCGGGGGCGACGGCCAGCGCGACCAGGGTCAGCGGCAGCGACAGCCACGCCATGATCACCAGGGATATGAGGAACAGCAGGAAGTTCCCGATGGTCATCGGGAGCATGAAGAGCAGGCCCTGGATGAGCTGGAGGTCGCTGGTGGCACGGCCGACGACCTGGCCGGTGGACAGCTCGTCCTGGCGGCGTCCGTCGAGCCGGGTGATCGTGCCGTACATCTCGGTGCGCAGGTCGTGCTGGACGTCGAGGGCGAGCCGGCCGCCGTAGTAGCGGCGGATGTAGGCCAGGACGTAGACGACGACGGCCGCGCCGATCAGCGCGCCCGCCCACGGGCCCATGGACCGGGTGTGGTCCCCGATGACGTCGTCGATGATCACCTTCGTGATCAGCGGGACCAGCGCCATGACGGCCATGCCGCCGAGCGAGGCCCCCAGCGCGAGCACGACGTCCTTGGGATAGCGCCAGGCGTACCCCACGAGCCGCTTCGCCCAGCCCCGCCCGACCTGTTCGTCCGCCGTCACACCGTCGCCTCTCGCCAACCCTCTGCTGTGCCGTGATGACCAACACGGCACGCCGCCGATTTCATCCCGCCGCAACAATCCGACGGACGTTCGCCCGGGTTTCACAGGTGGCCCCCAGCCTCGGCACAGCCCGCGCCCACCCGCGCCGTGCACCTTTCACTGGTGACCTCTGCGACCGAACCGCTCCCCCACGCCCCCGCCCCGCCGCCACCGGCGGCCCCGCCGACCGTGCCCCGCGCCCCGCGCTGGTCGCTGCCCGCGCTGCTCGGCATCCTGGCGCTCGCCGCGGTGCTGTACGCCTGGAACCTGTCGTCCGGCGGCCTGAACAGCTTCTACAGCGCCGCCGTCTACAGCGGCACCCAGAGCTGGAAGGCCTGGTTCTTCGGCTCCATCGACGCGGGCAACTTCCTGACCGTGGACAAGCCGCCCTTCGCGCTGATGGTGATGGGCCTGTCCTGCCGGATCCTCGGCTTCGGCACCTGGCAGATGATGCTGCCGCAGATCGGCGCCGCGCTCGGCACGATCTGGATCCTGCACTCGTCCGTGAAGCGGGTGTGGGGCCACGCGGCCGCCGCGCTCGCCGCGCTGGTCCTGGCCCTGACCCCGATCACGGTGGCCATCGACCGGGACAACAACCCGGACACGATCCTGCTGCTGCTGATGGTGGGCGGCGCGGCCCTCGCGCTGCGCGCCACCCGCGACGGCCGGCTCCTGCCGCTGCTCGGCTCGGCCGTCTGCTTCGGCCTGGCCTTCAACACCAAGATGCTCCAGGGCTACATCGCGCTGCCCGCCGTCCTCGCCGTGTACCTGTACGCGTCCGGGCTCGGCTGGGCGAGGAAGATCCGCAATCTGGTGCTGGCCGCCGTGGTGCTCGCGGTCTCCAGTTTCTGGTGGGCGACGGCCGTCTCCCTCGTACCGGCCGACGACCGCCCCTACATCGGCGGCTCCACGGACGGTTCCGCCTGGGACCTGATCATGGGCTACAACGGCCTGGGCCGGGTCCTCGGCGGCGAGGGCAACGGCGGGGGCGACGGGGGCGGAGGCGGCGGCTTCTCCGGGGCCGCGGGCCTCGGCCGCCTCTTCAACGACACGCTCGGCGGGCAGATCTCCTGGCTGATCCCGTTCGCGGCGATCGCCCTCGTCGGCGGCCTGGTGCTGCGCGGGCGCGCCCCGCGCACCGACCTCACGCGCGCCGCGCTGGTGCTGTGGGGCGGCTGGCTGGTGCTGCACTACGTCACGTTCGCGACGGCCGAGGGCACCATGCACCCGTACTACACGACCGCGGTCGCCCCCGGTATCGCGGCGCTGTGCGGAGGCGGCGGCGTGATGCTGCTGCGCGCCTTCCGCACCGACAAGCGGTGGGCGTGGGTGCTGCCGGTCGCGCTCGGTGTCACCGGGATCTGGGCGGTGGTGCTGCTGCGGCGGGCCTCCGGCTGGAACGGGTGGCTGTGGCCGCTGATCGCCCTCGTCATGGCGCTCGCGATCGCGGGCCTGCTCGTGTTCCGTACGGCGTCGGGGCGGCGGCTCCGGCTGTTCGCCGCGGCGGTGGCGGCCGCCGTCGTCGCCTCCGTGGCGGGCCCGGCGGCGTACTCCTTCGCCGAGCCGTTCTCGTCCGGCGCGGGCGGGGGCATGGGCGGCACCAATCCGACGGCCGGGCCCACGACGGGCGACGGCATGGGCGGACCAGGTGGCGGCGGCGGTGGTCGTGGTGGCTTCCCCGGCGGGGGCGAGATGCCGGGTGGCGGGCAGCGGCAGGGCTCGGGCAGCCAGCCCGGTGGGATGCCGGGCCAGGGCCAGGGCGAAGGCGGCCAGGAGGGCGGCTCCACCCCGCCGAACGGTGGCGGCGAGCTGCCGGGAGGCGGCGAGGCGCCCGGCGGCGGCATGGGCGGTGGCGGCATGGGCGGCGGTATGGGCGGCTCGGTCGACAGCGACCTGATCGCGTACCTGGAGAAGCACCGGGACGGCGCCGAGTGGCTGCTGGCGGTGTCCAATTCACAGTCCGCCGCGCAGATCATCCTCAGCACCAAGAAGCCCGTCATCTCCATGTACGGCTTCACGGGCTCCGACAAGGGCATGACCGTCGCCAAGCTCAAGGAGCTGGTGAAGAGCGGCCGGTTGCACTACATCCAGGTCGGCGGGAGCGGCATGGGCGGCGGAATGGGCGGCGGCAACGACGTCAGCTCCGCGGTCACCGCGTGGGTGAAGAAGCACGGCACGGCGGTGAAGGCGAGCGCGTACAGCAAGAACTCGTCGTCCTCGTCCGAGTCCTCGTCCCTCTACCGCCTCGACCCGTCGGACGTGAACTGACCGACACCACGCGACCCCTGACACTTCGTCAGGGGTCGCAGTTGTGTCACACGATCGACCCGAAACGTTCACCCAAACACTACGTGTCCATGTCACTCTACGCGGGTTGCCCTCCAGTCAACCCGCGTAGAACGGACGGACACCCCTCATGCCCGGAATCCCCATACGCACCGCCGCCCTCACCGCCGCCGCCCTGATGACGGCCGTCGCCCTCCCCCTGGTCACGGCGGGCCCCACCTCCGCCACCACCACCGACTACGACGCGACGTACTACAAGAACGCGATCGGCAAGACCGGCGCGAGCCTCAAGTCCTCGCTGCACACGATCATCAGCAGCCAGAGCAAGATCTCGTACTCCGCGGTCTGGGACGCGCTCAAGGTCACCGACCAGGATCCGAACAACAGCAACAACGTGATCCTGCTGTACAGCGGTGTCTCGCGGGCCAAGTCCCTCAACGGCGGGGCCACCGGCGACTGGAACCGCGAGCACACCTGGGCCAAGTCCCACGGCGACTTCGGCGAGGTGACGGGCCCCGGCACGGACCTGCACCACCTGCGCCCCGCCGACGTCCAGGTCAACAGCGTCCGCGGCAACAAGGACTTCGACAACGGCGGCAGCGCCGTCTCGGGCGGCGGCGGCAGCCTCACCGACTCCGACTCCTTCGAGCCGCGCGACGCGGACAAGGGCGACGTGGCCCGCATGATCCTCTACATGGCCGTGCGCTACGACGGCGGCGACGGCTTCGCCGACCTGGAGCCGAACGAGAAGGTCAACAACGGCAGCGCCGCCTTCATGGGCAAGCTCTCCGTCCTCAAGCAGTGGAGCGACGAGGACCCGCCGAGCGCCTTCGAGGAGAAGCGCAACCAGGTCATCTACGACACCTACCAGCACAACCGGAACCCGTTCATCGACCACCCGGAGTGGGTCGACGCGATCTGGTAGGCGCCCGGCGGTCCGTCCGTCAGCCCAGGTGCGTCGGCGCGAACATCCTCAGCAGCGCCGGCAGCACGACCACGCTCGGACCGGGCGCGGCCAGGGCGGCGACCAGGTCCTCGCGGAGCTTCTCCGGTGACGTGCGCACGGCCGGCACGCCGAAGGACTCCGCGAGGGCCACGTAGTCGGGGCGGGTCAGCTCGGTCGCGGTGGCCTGGCCGAAGGTGTCGTTCATGTACTCGCGCAGGATGCCGTAGCCGCCGTCGTCGACGATCAGCCAGGTGACGTTCAGCGACTCCTGCTTCGCCGTGGCGAGTTCGGCGATCGAGTACAGGGCGCCGCCGTCGCCGGAGACCGCGAGGACCGGCGTGGTCGGGTCGGCCACCGCGGCGCCGAGCGCGGCCGGGAAGCCGTAGCCGAGGCCGCCCGCGCCCTGCGCCGAGTGCAGCGGTCCTGGCCAGGCCGACCAGGCCCAGTAGGCGAGGATCGTCATGTCCCAGAAGGACGGGGACTTCGGCGGCAGCGCGGCGCGGACGGACGCCAGCACGTCCTGTTCCAGGGTGAGTTCCTGTGACGCGATGCGTTCCCGTACGGCGTTCAGGACCTCGGCGACGCGCGCCGGGGCCTTCTCGTCGGGGCGCTCCCCGACCGTCTCGACGAGCGCCTGCAACGCGAGGCGGGCGTCCGCGTGGATGCCGAGCGCCGGGTGGTTGGACTCCAGCTTGCCCGCGTCGGCCTCGATCTGGATCACCCGGCCGCGCGGGGCGAACGTGTGGTAGTTCGAGGAGAGTTCGCCGAGGCCCGAGCCGACGACCAGCAGGACGTCCGCGTCCTCCAGGAAGTCGGTGACGTGCCGGTCCTCCATCCAGGACTGGAGCGAGAGCGGGTGCTCCCAGGGGAAGGCGCCCTTGCCGCCGAAGGTGCACACCACCGGGGCGTTCACCTTCTCCGCCAGCGCGCGCAGCTTGCCCGCGGCGTCGGCGCGGACCACTCCGCCGCCCGCGATGATCACCGGCCGCTCGGCCTTCGCGAGCAGGTCGGCGGCGACGGCGGTCAGCTCGGGGCGCGGTACGAGTTCGTGCGGGCCGGCGTCGACGGCCGTGACCTGGGGCAGGGTGGCCTCGGCGAGCAGGACGTCCTGCGGGATCTCCACGTAGACCGGGCCGTGCGGCGCGCTCAGCGCCGACTCCCAGGCCGCGGCGATCGCCGACGGGATCTGCGACTGGGTGCGCACGGTGTGGACGGACTTCACCACGTCACGGAAGGCGGCCTGCTGGTCGCGCAGCTCGTGGAGGTAGCCGTGCCGCCCGCCGCCCAGCCCGGCCACCGGCACCTGGCTGACGATCGTGAGCACCGGCGCGGAGGCCGCGGCCGCCTCCTGGAGCGCGGAGAGGGAGGTCAGCGCGCCGGGCCCGGTGGACAGGAACAGCGGGGCGACCTCGCCGGTCACCCGGCCGTACGCGTCCGCCGCGAACCCGGCGTTGTTCTCGACGCGCAGGCCCACATAGCGCAGGTCCGAGCGGCGCAGCGCGTCGAAGAGGCCCAGCGCGTGCTGGCCCGGCAGCCCGAACACGGTGGACGCGCCGAGCCCCGCGAGGGTCTCCACGACCAGATCGCCGCCGGTCCGCCCGGGCGGCGGGTTGAGGGCCGCTTCGGTCTGGGCCGGGGTGGGCCGCAGGACGAGATCGTGGTCGTGGGTCATCGCGGGGCTCTCTCCTCGAAGGTGCCGGAGGTGGTCCGGTGCTGCGGTCAGGCCGTGCGGGACGCCGCAATCTGCCGGGACATGATCGTCGTCAGCTCGTACGCGGTGTGCGAGGCGGCGACCGCGGTGATCTCGGCGTGGTCGTAGGCGGGGGCCACCTCGACGACGTCCGCCGACACCAGGTTGCACGATGCCAGACCGCGCAGGATCTCCAGGAGCTCGCGGGAGGTCATGCCGCCCGCCTCCGGCGTGCCCGTGCCGGGCGCGTGGGCCGGGTCGAGGCAGTCGATGTCGATGGAGATGTACAGCGGCCGGTCGCCGATGCGCTGGCGCAGCTGGTCGGCGACCTCGTCGGCGCCGCGCCGGTAGACGTCGGCCGAGGTGACGATGCCGAAGCCGAGCTTCTCGTCGTCGGTGAGGTCCTGCTTGCCGTAGAGCGGGCCGCGGGTGCCGACGTGGGAGAGGGCCGAGGTGTCGAGGATGCCCTCCTCGACGGCGCGGCGGAACGGGGTGCCGTGCGTGTACTCGGCGCCGAAGTACGTGTCCCAGGTGTCGAGGTGCGCGTCGAAGTGGAGCAGCGCGACCGGGCCGTGCTTCTTGGCGACGGAGCGCAGCAGCGGCAGCGCGATGGTGTGGTCGCCGCCGAGCGTCATCATGCGGGCGCCGGAGCCGAGGATGCCGTCGGCCGCGGCCTCGATCGTCTCGACGGCCTCGTTGATGTTGAACGGGTTCGCGGCGACGTCACCGGCGTCCACGACCTGCGCGAGGGCGAACGGCGAGGTGTCCTGCGCCGGGTTGTAGGGGCGCAGGAGCCGGGACGCCTCGCGGATGGCGTTGCCGCCGAAGCGGGCACCGGGCCGGTAGGAGACACCGGTGTCGAAGGGCACACCCACGACCGCGACGTCCGCCGAGTCGACCTCGTCCAGGCGCGGGAGGCGCGCGAAGGTCGCCGGGCCCGCGTAGCGCGGGACGAGCGAGGAGTCGACGGGACCGACCGGACCGTTCGGGTCGGGCTGGACGCGGGGCGTCTCGTTGGGGTTCATGCGCGGGTGCCTTCTTCCTGCGGTCTTTCCTGCGGGGGGTTACTGGGCGGCGGCCACGGGGGTGGCGGCCGGCTCGGACTCGGGGGCACCGCGTCCGGCGAGCCGCTCGCGCCAGTGGGCGAGGACGGCGGCGTCGGTCGGCCGGGTGGCCAGGGAGACGACGACGTAGACGACGAGGGACGCCGACAGGCCGTAGTAGACGGGCTCGTTGGCGAGGATCCCGAACTTCATCATCAGACCGATGACGGAGAGGCCGCCGACGGCGACGGAGGCGAGGGCGCCGGTGCCGGTGCCGCGCTTCCAGATCAGCCCGCCGAGGATCGGCACGAGCAGGCCGGCCACGAGCAGGTTGTAGGCGACGGTCAACGCCTCGACGACGTTGTTCAGGATGATCGAGGTGATGATCGCGACGACGCCGAGGACGAGGATGAAGATCCGGTTGCCCTTGACCTCGTCGTGCTCACCCTCGGGCGCCGCGTCCGGCTTGATGCCGCGCAGCCGCTTCCAGATGTCGTTGTTGGCGACGGTGGCGCAGGCGATCAGGGCGCCGGACGACGTCGACATGACGGCGGCGAGCGCGGCGGCGAGCACCAGGCCGCGGATGCCGACGGGCAGCTCGTCCTTGACGATCTGGGCGAACGCCTCGTCGGCCTGGCCCAGGCCCTTCGGGTAGATGACCTTGGCCGCGGTGCCGATGACGGCGCCGCCGATCGCGTAGAGCAGGCAGTAGACGCCGGAGACGGTGCCGCCCCAGCGGGCCACCTTGTCGTTGCGGGCGGTGAACACGCGCTGCCAGATGTCCTGGCCGATGAGCATGCCGAACGTGTAGATCAGCACGTACGTGAAGATCGTCTCGCCGCCGATGCCCAGCGGGTCGAAGTACGAGGTGGGCAGCGCGGCCTTCATCTCGCTGAAGCCGCCCGCCTTGACCACGGCCACCGGCAGCAGGATCAGCAGCACGCCGATCGTCTTGACGACGAACTGCACCATGTCGGTGATGGTGATGGACCACATGCCGCCGAGCGTCGAGTAGGCGACGACGATGGAGCCGCCGATGACGATCGCCAGCCAGCGCGGCACGTCGAAGAGGACGTCGAAGATCGTGGCGTACGCGATCGTGGAGGTGACCACCAGCATCAGCGTGTACGCCCACATCACGATGCCGGAGATCATCCCGGCGCTGCCGCCGTAGCGCAGGTCGAGCATCTCCGAGACGGTGTAGACCTTCAGGCGGGCGATGCGCGCCGAGAAGAACAGCGACAGGGCGAGGATGCCGAGGCCGATGGTGAAGACCATCCAGGCGCCCGACAGGCCGTACTGGTAGCCGAGGCCGACGCCGCCGATGGTGGAGGCGCCGCCGAGGACGACGGCGGCCATCGTGCCGGAGTACATGGCGGGGCCGAGGCGCCGCCCGGCGACCAGAAAGTCGCTCTTGGACTTGGCGCGGCGCATGCCCCACCAGCCCATGGCCAGCATGCCGGCCAGGTAGAGGACGATCACGATGTAGTCGACGGCCATGGGGCAGCCCTCCTTCACACACTTCGGTGGCGTGTCGTGCGGGGAAACGGACCCGGCTTCCTCGTCACGGGGACATCCGCCCGTACCCGTACTCACCGGTCGGGACGACCTTAGGTGGCTGGAAAGCGTCGCTGAAGTGTACGTTTCCTCTACTCATCGCGTACGAACCAGAGGAAACGCACATCATGTCCTCCCCGTCGCCGGGCGCC
Source organism: Streptomyces sp. HUAS MG91 (assembly GCF_040529335.1). Taxonomy (GTDB): domain Bacteria; phylum Actinomycetota; class Actinomycetes; order Streptomycetales; family Streptomycetaceae; genus Streptomyces; species Streptomyces tabacisoli. The sequence goes on from NZ_CP159534.1 coordinate 3,145,256, forward strand.
GTGCCCCCGCTGTCCACCGTGCCGCTGAGCGCCCTGCTGACCCGGACCGAGCTGGGGCTGCGGCAGCTCGCGGGGCCGCCCGCCGAGGAGGTGCCGGTCCACTCGGTCCACACCTCGGAGCTGTCGGACCCGAACCCGTACCTGCTGGGCGGCGAGCTGCTGCTGACGGCGGGCGTGCACGCGCCGGACGAGACCGGGACCGACGCGTACTACGACGGCTATGTGGAGCGGATCGTCGCGGCGGGCGCCGCCGCGCTGGGGTTCGGCGTGGCGCCGGTGCACGACACGGTGCCGTCCGGTCTGGTGGCGGCGTGCGAGCGGCGGCGGCTGGCGCTGGTGGAGGTGCCGGAGCGGACCACGTTCAGCGCGGTCGGCCGCGCCCTGTGGGACCTGATGACCGCGGTGCGCCATCTCGAACTGCGCCGGGTCACCGAGGCGCAGCAGGGTCTCGCCACCGCGGCCGCCCGGCCCGATCCGGTCCCCGCCGTCCTGCGCCAACTCGCCCAGCGCACGGGCGGGTTCGCGGTTCTGCTCGGCCCCGATGGCACCGAGCCGCAGCGCGCCGGGACCCCGCCGTCCGAGGCGGCGGAGGCGGCCCTCGCCGATCTGGTGCGGGTGGTGCTGCCCGCGACGACCCGGCTCTTCCCGACGCCCGCGTCCGCCTCGGACGAGGTGGCCGGCGTGCAGCTGTCGGCGTACGCGCTCGGCGGCTCCGGCGACCGGGCGCTCGGCCTCGCCACCGGGACGCGGGCGCCCGGCGACCACACCATCGCGGGGGTCGCGGTCGTGCTGCTCTCGCTGTTGCAGGGCGAACACCAGTCGACCGGTGACGTACGGCGCTCCGCGGCGCTGGTCCGGCTGCTGCTCGGCGACGGTCCCGGGGACGCGGACGGGCTGCTCGATGCCCCGGGCGGCTGGCGGGTGGTGCACGCGCAGTCGCAGGGCACCCGGCCGGTGCCGCCGCTCGGCACTCCGCTGGTCGACGCCACCGCCTCTCTGGTCCGCGCGCTCGTTCCGGCCGGCCAGGACGTCGTCGCGCACGACGGCTGGACGCTGGGCGTCTCCGCGCCGGCCGGGCCCGGTGAGCTGCGCTCCGCGTCCGTGCAGGCGGCCCATGCGCTGGCCCGCGCCCGCGCGCTGCGCATCCCGCTGGTCCGGCACCGGGCCGACACCCCGGCGCCGGTCGTGACCGCGCTGGCCGACCATCCGGAGCTCCGGCGGACCCTGCGCACCTGGCTCTCCCTGCACGGCAGCTGGGACCGCACGGCGAACGCGCTCGGGGTGCACCGGAACACTGTGCGGCAGCGGGTTGCCAAGTGCGGGGTGCTGATTTCGGCGGACCTGGACGACCCGGACATCCGCATGGAACTGTGGTTCGCCCTACGGGACCTCCCGTGACCCCGCGTCTCCCTCCCACCTGCGGCTCCGGCGGGGGCTGGTCTCAGTACAGCTCGGGGCGGCGGTCGGCGAAGACGTCGTTGTGGGCGCCCAGGGACTTGTCGCGGGCCGCTCCGAGATCACAGGAGGCGAGCAGCAACGCCGACCCCGCCGTCGGCACCCGCCCGGCGACGGGGAACCCATCGGGGTCGACGATCACCGAGCCCCCGGTCCAGACGACCCCGCGCTCGTCCCCGGCCCGATCGGCCACGGCAACGTACATCCGGTTCCCGGCGGCAGCCGCCTGCGCCTTGGTCACCTCGGCGGGCCGCTCCCCCTCGGGCCGGGGAAAGAGCGGCCAGTTCACGGGCGCGCACAGCAGCTCGGTCCCGGCGAGAGCCGCCCGCCGCACCCACTCGGGGAACTCCAGGTCGTAGCAGACCATGACACCGATCCGCCCGACCCCGTCGATGTCGACGGTCGGCGGCGCCTCGTCACCGGGGACGAAGAAGTCCTTCTCGGTGCCGAAGAGGTGCGCCTTGCGGTAGACGGCGCGCAGCTCGCCGGCCGGGTCGATGACGACGGCCGAGTTGCGGACGCGGTCGTCGGTGTCGAGCTCGGCGAGCCCCGCGACCAGCGTGACGCCGTGGCGCCGGGCGGCCGCCGACCAGGCGGTGACGGTCGGCCCGTCCAGCGGTTCGGCGAGGGCGCGTGCCTCGGCGACGGAGTCGAAGACATAGCCGCTGTTGGCGAGTTCGGGCAGGACGACGACCCGGGCACCGGCGCGGGCGGCGGCCTCGATCGCCTCCTCGGCGGCGGCCAGGTTCTCGGCGACGTCGCCGACCCCGAGGGCGAGCTGGGCGCAGGCCACGGTGGTCATCGGCCGGCCGTCCCGCTCCGTGGAGTCGTTCATCGCGGAGCCTTCCCTTTCGCCGTACGGGGGCGCGCGGGCGCACGCCTGGTGACGGCTGGACCCTAACCCGCGCCCCCGGGGCCCGTCTCCGCCCATCCGGCCAAATGCCGATCACGCACCTGGACACGGCGTACGGGACCGCGGGTCAGCAGTCGGCGCTCTCCTGCCGCTCGGGGCCGGGGACGATCTCCGGTTCCCGGACGGCGGCGCGCGCCCGCGCCCGCGACCGGGAGACCGCGACGCCGGCCAGGCAGAGCGCGCCGCCGAGCAGGGTCAGCCAGCCGGGCACCTCGTCCAGGAACAGCCAGCTCAGCAGGACCACGATGGCGGGCACGGCGTACGTCGTCGCGCCCATCTTCCCGGCGGGCGTGCGGGCCAGGGCGTACGTCCAGGTGGTGAAGGCCAGCGCGGTGGGCACGACGCCGAGGTAGACCATGTTGAGCGTCGCGGACACCGGCGCCCGGGACGCCTCCGAGACGAGCTGTCCGGAGAACGGCAGGCAGACGGCCGTACCGATCAGGCAGGCGAACGCGGTGACCTGGAGCGGGGAGCCGTACGACAGGGCGGGCTTCTGGGAGACGACACCGACCGCGTACGCCACGGCGGCCAGCAGGCACAGCACGACACCGCCGACCAGCTCACCCGTGCTGCCCCCGACGTCCCCGGAGCCCGACGACATCGACAGTCCGACGACGACGGCCCCCGCGAAGGACACCAGCATCCCGGCGAGCAGCCGCGGCGGCAGTCCCTCGCCGAGCAGCCGGGCGGCGAGCAGCGCCATCAGGATCGGGCCCACGTTCACCAGGAGCGCGGCGGTTCCGGCGTCCACGAGCCGTTCGCCCCAGTTCAGCGCCACCATGTACCCGCCGAACCAGACGACGCCCGAGATCAGGATCCCGCGCCAGGCGCCGCGCGGCGGCAACCCTTCGCGGCGGATCAGCACCAGCGCGACCAGCACCACCGACCCGGCGAGCAGCCGCCCGAGGGCCAGCGCTCCCGGCGAGTAGGCGGCTCCCGCGCTGCGGATGGAGACGAAGGCGGAGGCCCAGGCGAGCACCGTGAAACAGACGGCGCCGACGGTGAGCGGGCCGGGTGCGGCGGGACGCGGGTCCGATGAGGTCATACGAGGGAGCGTACGGAGAAAACCGGGCGGCGAGCACCGGAATATCGAGGACCGGAGCGGCAGTGGCCCTGGTCCCACTCCGCGGAACCGATCGGCACCTCCCGGCGGCCCCCGGCACAATGGGAGCCATGCCGATACCCGGGATTCCCAGCGACAGTCCGACCCGCGCCGCCCTGATCGACCACCTCGTCCGCACCCGCATCGCGGGCGACGTGGCCACGCCCCGCGAGAACAACCTCTCCCACTACCGCAAGCTCGCGAACGGCGACCGGCACTTCTGGCTGGGCCTGGAACTCGGCGACCGCTGGACCGACGAGCAGGACGTGCTGTCGGTGATGGCCGAGCGCTGCGGTGTCGTGGACGACGCCGAGCACCGTTACGGCCAGGACACCATCGACCCGGAGCTGACGGTCGACGCCCTGGAGCGGATGGCGGCCCGGCTGCGCAAGGCGGCCGAGGACCGCCAGCGCGTGCTGTTCGCGACGGGGCATCCGGGCGGGCTGCTCGACGTGCACCGGGCGACGGCTGCCGCTCTGCGCGCGGCCGGCTGCGAGATCGTGGTGATCCCCGAGGGGCTGGCCACCGAGGAGGGCATGGTCTTCCAGTTCGCGGACGTGGCGATGCTGGAGCGCGGGGCGACGCTGTGGCACACGCACTCCCCGGACCCGATGACGCGCATCCTGGACGGCCTGGAGCGCGAGGGCCGGCCGCTGCCCGATCTGGTCGTCGCCGACCACGGCTGGGCGGGGTGCGCGGCCCAGCGCGGAGTCGACTCCGTCGGGTACGCGGACTGCAACGACCCCGCGCTGTTCGTCGGCGAGGCCGAGGGCACGATGCAGGTGACGGTCCCCTTGGACGACCATGTCACGAGCCCCCGCCACTACGACCCGATGACGGCCTACCTCCTGGCGTCGGCAGGCCTTCTCGACTGATCCGCCGTCTGCCCCACGAGCTCTCGTCGCAACCCGCGGCCCGGTGGCCGCTTCTCGCGCAGTTCCCCGCGCCCCTGAAAGGCCTGCGGCCTTCAGGGGAAGCTGCGCGCAGCGCATGCTTCAGGGGCGCGGGGAACTGCGCGACCGGCCACGACGAGAGCCGCACCCGGCAACGGCGCCTACCAGGGCTCCAGCCCCGCCTCCCGGCGCTGGGCGAACCCGGGCGTCGGATCCAGGTACACCCGCCGCACCGCAGGAAACCGCTCCTGCAACCGCCGAGCGGCATCTTCACAGGCCCACTCGATCTGCGCGGCGGTGGACGCGTCCCGGAAATCGACCTTGGCCGCGACCAGCGCCTCCCGAGGCCCCTGCACCAGCGTCGTCAGCTCCAGCACACTCTCGACGTGCTCGATGCCGAGCAGCAGGGTCCGGATCTCGGCACGCACGGACCGCGGCAACGGCCGCCCCACCAGCAACGCCGCATTCGACCGCCCCAGCACCCACGCCACCCACAGCAGCAGCGCCCCGATGCACAGCGAAGCGACCCCGTCCCACACCCCGGACCCGGTCAGCTGCCCGCCGAGCAGCCCGCCGGCGGCCAGCAGCAGACCGGCGAGGGCGGCGCTGTCCTCCATGACGACGGCCTTCACGGCGGTGTCGGGCGTGTGCTTCAGATACGTACCGACGGGCGCCTTGTACCGGGCGGCCTCCCCCCGCGCCTGCTTGACGGCGGTGCGCAGCGAGAAGCCCTCCAGCAGGAAGGCGACGGCGAGCACGATGTAGGAGACCAGCGGGTCGCCCAGGTCCTCCCCCGCGATCAGCGTGTGGATGCCGTCGTAGAGGGAGAAGACGGCGCCGCCGACGAAGGTGGCGACGGCGGCGAGCAGCGCCCACACGTACCGTTCGCCGCCGTGGCCCAGCGGATGGTCCTCGTCGGCGGGCTTCGCGCCGCGCTTGAGGGCCGTGAGCAGCATCAGCTCGGTGACGGTGTCCGCGAACGAGTGCGCGGCCTCCGACAGCATCGCGCTGGAGCCGCTGATGAGCCCGGCGACGACCTTGGCGAGCGCGATGCCGAGGTTGGCCGCCGCGGCGACGAGCACCGTGAAGACGCTCTCCCCACCGCCCTGCTCCGCGTCGTCGAAACCGTCCGTCACCGCATGGCCGCTGTCCCGTACATCCACGTACGGGACCTTATGTCCGATCAGCGCGGAACGCGAACCACGCCTTCCTGGATCACGGTGATCGCCAGCCGGCCGTCCTGGGTGTAGATACGGGCCTGGCCGAGGCCCCGGCCGCCGGAGGCGGACGGCGACTGCTGGTCGTAGAGGAGCCATTCGTCGGCGCGGAAGGGCCGGTGAAACCACATGGCGTGGTCGAGGGAGGCCCCGACGACGTCGCCGACGGCCCAGCCGCCGCGCCCGTGCGCGAGGAGCACGGAGTCGAGGAGGGTCATGTCGGAGACGTAGGTGGCGAGGCAGACGTGGAGCAGCGGGTCGTCCGCGAGCTTGCCGTCGGTGCGGAACCAGACTTGCGAGCGCGGCTGCTGCGGCTCGCCGACGAAGGCGAACGGCGGCGCGTCCGCGTACCGCAGGTCGACGGCCTCGCGCGCTTCGAGCATCCGCCGGACGCGGTCGGCACCGAGGACGTCGGCGTAGCGCGGCAGCATCTCGGCGGCCGTCGGCAGCGACGCGGGGTCGGGCGCGGGCGGCATGTCGGCCTGGTGCTCCAGGCCGTCCTCGTACGTCTGGAAGGACGCGGAGAGGTGGAAGATCGGCTGCCCGTGCTGGATCGCGACGACCCGGCGGGTGGTGAAGGAGCGGCCGTCCCTGATCCGGTCGACGGTGTAGACGATGGGCGCGCCCGGGTCCCCCGCGACGAGGAAGTACGCGTGCAGGGAGTGGGCGTGCCGGTCGGCCGGGACGGTGCGCCCGGCCGCGACCAGCGCCTGGGCCGCCACCTGTCCGCCGAAGACCCGGGGGACGACGGCGGACCGGGACTGGCCCCGGAAGATGTCCTCCTCGATCCGCTCCAGGTCGAGCAGATCGAGGAGGGACTGAAGTGCCTTGTTCATGCGCTCAGTTGTATGTGACGTCCGGGTCCCGCGGGTTACAGGCCCATGTTCTTCGCGATGATCATCTTCATGACCTCGCTGGTGCCGCCGTAGATGCGGTTGACGCGGTTGTCCGCGTACAGGCGGGCGATCGGGTACTCGTTCATGAACCCGTAGCCGCCGTGCAGCTGGAGGCAGCGGTCGATGACGCGGTGCGCGACCTCGGTGTTGAACAGCTTGGCCGACGCGGCCTCGGCGGCCGTCAGCTCACCGGCGTCGAGGGCCTCCAGGGCGCGGTCGGCGACGGCCTCGGCGGCGTCCACCTCGGCCTGGCAGGCGGCCAGCTCGAACTTGGTGTTCTGGAAGGACGCGACCGGCTTGCCGAAGACGGTGCGGTCCTGGACGTACTGCTTGGCGAACGCGACGGCGGCCTTGGCCTGCGCGTACGCGCCGTAGGCGATGCCCCAGCGCTCCGAGGGGAGGTTCTGGCCGAGGTAGTAGAAGCCCTTGTTCTCCTCGCCCAGCAGGTCCTCGACGGGCACCTTCACGTCGACGAACGCCAGCTCGGCGGTGTCGGAGGTGCGCAGGCCCAGCTTGTCCAGCTTGCGGCCGATCGAGTAGCCCTCGAGCTTGGTGTCGACGGCGAAGAGGGAGATGCCGAAGCGGCGGTCCTCGGCGGTCGGCGCGGCGGTGCGGGCGCAGACGATGACGCGGTCGGCGTGCACGCCGCCGGTGATGAACGTCTTCGAGCCGTTGAGGACGTAGTGCGTGCCGTCCTCGGAGAGCTTCGCTGTGGTCTTCATGCCGGCGAGGTCGGAGCCGGTGCCCGGCTCGGTCATCGCGAGGGCCCACATCTCCTCGGCGGTGACGAACTTCTCCAGGTAGCGCTTCTTCTGCTCGTCGGTGCCGAGCATCTTGATGTAGGGAAGCGCGAGCAGGACGTGGACGCCCGAGCCGCCGAAGGTGACGCCCGCGCGAGCGGTCTCCTCGTACTGGATGGCCTCGAACTTGTGCGTCTCCAGACCGGCGCCGCCGAACTCCTCCGGCACGTTGATGCCGAACAGGCCCAGGTCGGCGAGCTTGGTGTACAGCTCGCGCGGGACGATGCCCTCCTGGAACCACTCGTCGTAGTGGGGGACGACCTCGGCCTCGACGAAGGCGCGCAGGGTCTCCCGGAACGCCTCGTGGTCCTCATCAAAAACGGTACGGCGCACGGAAAACTCTCCCTCTACGGCGTCTGCGACTACTGAGCGAACGACTACTAAGCGCTTGCTCAGAACAACGTTACCGGCCGGTCACCGGAGCGTCCAGAGATACACATCACTCTGCGGCAGCCGCGAACGCCCCGCGCGCCAGCCGGTGCAACATCCGGGCGGTGCTCTCCCGGCCGGGCAGCGAACCCGGACGGCTCAGGTGCGGGGTGGAGTTCAGCAGACCGAAGACGGCGTGGACGGCCACGCGCGCCTGGGGTTCGACGAGGTCCGGGTGGACCTTGCGGACCACCTCCACCCACAGCTCCACGTACTGGCGCTGGAGGGAGCGCACCAGCTTGCGGTCGGAGTCGCGCAGCCGGTCCAGCTCGCGGTCGTGCAGCGTGATCAGGTCCCGGTCGTCCAGGGCGAAGTCGATGTGGCCCTCGATGAGCGAGTCGAGCAGCGCGTCCGGGCCCTGCTCGGCCTCGGCGGCCCGGCGCCGGCCGCCGGTGAGCAGCTGGCCGCTGATGCCGACCAGCAGCTCGGCGAGCATCGCGTCCTTGCCGGCGAAGTGGCGGTAGAGGCCGGGCCCGCTGATGCCGACCGCGGCGCCTATCTCGTCGACCCCGACGCCGTGGAACCCGCGCTCGGCGAAGAGCCGGGCGGCCTCTTTGAGGATCTGCTCGCGACGGGTGGGGGCATCGGTTCTGGTGGCTCTGGAGACCATGCGCCAATTCTAGACAGCACGGTTAGCGACCGTTAACCTGAAGGCGACCTGTTAACGGTCATTAACATCGTGACGTGGTGAGGGGACCGCAGGATGCAGGAGGCACCTGAGCTGACGAGCGCGGCGGATCCCGCGTCGGAGGCCTGGCGGGCCAATGAGGCGGCCCACCGGGCGCTCGCGGCCGAGCTGGGCGAGAAGCTGGCGGCCGCCCGGCTCGGCGGCGGCGAGCGCTCCCGCGCCCGGCACACGTCGCGCGGCAAGCTGCTGCCGCGCGACCGCGTGGACACCCTGCTCGACCCGGGCTCCCCGTTCCTGGAGCTGGCCCCGCTGGCGGCCGACGGGATGTACGAGGACCAGGCCCCGGCCGCCGGAGTGATCGCCGGCATCGGCCGGGTGTCGGGCCGCGCCTGCGTGATCGTCGCCAATGACGCGACCGTCAAGGGCGGCACGTACTACCCGATGACGGTGAAGAAGCACCTGCGCGCCCAGGAGGTGGCGCTGGAGAACCGGCTGCCGTGCGTCTATCTAGTGGACTCCGGGGGCGCCTTCCTGCCGATGCAGGACGAGGTCTTCCCCGACCGCGAGCACTTCGGCCGGATCTTCTACAACCAGGCGCGGATGTCCGGCGCGGGCATCCCGCAGATCGCGGCGGTGCTCGGCTCGTGCACGGCGGGCGGGGCGTACGTCCCGGCGATGAGCGACGAAGCGGTGATCGTCCGAAATCAGGGCACGATCTTCCTCGGCGGCCCGCCCCTGGTGAAGGCCGCCACCGGCGAGGTCGTCACGGCCGAGGAGCTGGGCGGCGGCGAGGTCCACTCGCGGGTCTCGGGCGTCACCGACCACCTCGCGGAGGACGACGCGCACGCGCTGCGCATCGTCCGCACGATCGTCTCCACGCTGCCGGAGCGCGGCCCGCTGCCCTGGTCGGTGACCGCGGCGGTCGAGCCCAAGGTGGACCCGGCGGGTCTGTACGGCGCGGTCCCGGTCGACTCGCGCACGCCGTACGACGTCCGCGAGGTCATCGCGCGGGTCGTGGACGGCTCGCGGTTCGCCGAGTTCAAGTCCGAGTTCGGGCAGACGCTCGTCACCGGCTTCGCCCGGATCCACGGCCACCCGGTCGGCATCGTCGCCAACAACGGCATCCTGTTCGCCGAATCCGCCCAGAAGGGCGCCCACTTCATCGAGCTGTGCGACCAGCGCGGCATCCCGCTGGTGTTCCTGCAGAACATCTCGGGCTTCATGGTCGGCAAGGACTACGAGGCGGGCGGGATCGCCAAGCACGGCGCCAAGATGGTCACGGCGGTGGCCTGCACGCGCGTGCCGAAGCTGACGGTGGTGATCGGCGGCTCGTACGGCGCGGGCAACTACTCGATGTGCGGCCGCGCGTACTCGCCCCGCTTCCTGTGGATGTGGCCCGGCGCGAAGATCAGTGTCATGGGCGGCGAGCAGGCCGCGTCGGTCCTCGCGACCGTCAAGCGCGACCAGTTGGAGGCGCGGGGCGAGGAGTGGCCCGCGGACGACGAAGAGGCGTTCAAGGCCCCGATCCGCGCCCAGTACGACACCCAGGGCAGTGCGTACTACGCCACGGCCCGGCTCTGGGACGACGGCGTGATCGACCCCCTGGAGACTCGCCAGGTGCTCGGCCTGGCCCTGACCGCCTGTGCCCACGCGCCGCTTCCGGAGAAGTCCGGCGGCTTCGGCGTCTTCCGGATGTGAGAGGAGCTTAGGGAAGTGTTCGACACAGTCCTGGTCGCCAACCGCGGCGAGATCGCCGTCCGCGTCATCCGTACGCTGCGGCAGCTCGGCATCCGCTCGGTGGCGGTCCACAGCGACGCCGACGCGGACGCCCGGCACGTGCGCGAGGCCGACGAGTCGGTGCGCATCGGCCCGCCGCCGGCCACCGAGAGCTATCTGTCGGTGGAGCGGATCGTCGAGGCGGCCCTGCGGACGGGCGCGCAGGCGGTCCACCCGGGCTACGGCTTCCTCGCGGAGAACGCGACGTTCGCGCGGGCCTGCGAGGACGCGGGCCTGACCTTCATCGGCCCGTCGCCGGACGCGATCGCGCTGATGGGCGACAAGATCCGCGCCAAGGAGACGGTCGAGGCGGCCGGTGTCCCGGTGGTGCCGGGCGGCCGCGACCCCGAGCTGGCGCGGGCCGCGCGGGAGTTGGGCGCGCCCGTGCTGCTCAAGCCGTCCGCGGGCGGCGGCGGCAAGGGCATGCGCCTGGTGCGGGACCTGACCCTCCTGGAGGAGGAGATCGCGGCCGCGCGCCGCGAGGCACGGGCCTCCTTCGGCGACGACACGCTGCTCGTGGAGCGCTGGGTCGACCGCCCCCGGCACATCGAGATCCAGGTCCTGGCCGACGGGCACGGCAATGTCGTGCACCTCGGCGAGCGCGAGTGCTCGCTCCAGCGCCGCCACCAGAAGATCATCGAGGAGGCGCCCAGCGTGCTCCTCGACGAGGCGACGCGGGAGGCGATGGGCGCGGCGGCCGTGGAGGCGGCCCGCTCGTGCGGCTATCGGGGCGCGGGCACGGTGGAGTTCATCGTGCCGGGCGAGGACCCGTCCTCGTACTACTTCATGGAGATGAACACCCGCCTCCAGGTCGAGCACCCGGTCACCGAGCTGATCACCGGCCTGGACCTGGTGGAGTGGCAGGTGCGGGTGGCCGCGGGCGAGCACCTCCCCTTCGCCCAGGCCGACATCACGCTCACCGGCCACGCGGTGGAGGCCCGCCTGTGCGCGGAGGACCCCTCGCGCGGGTTCCTCCCCTCCGGCGGCACGGTCCTCGCCCTGCGCGAGCCCGAGGGCGACGGCGTGCGCACCGACTCCGGGCTCAGCGAGGGCACCGAGGTCTCCTCGCTCTACGACCCGATGCTGGCGAAGGTCATCGCGTACGGCCCCGACCGGGACACGGCGCTGCGCCGCCTGCGCGCCGCGCTGGCCCGGACGGTGACCCTCGGCGTGCCGACGAACGCGGGCTTCCTGCGCCGCCTGCTGGCCCATCCGGCGGTGGTGGCGGGCGAGTTGGACACCGGGCTCGTGGAGCGCGAGGTCGACTCCCTGGTCGCGGCGGATGTCCCGCCGGAGGTGTACGCGGCGGCGGGCGTCCTGCGCCAGCGGGCACTCGCCCCGGCGGCGGACGGCTGGGTGGACCCGTTCGCGCGGCCCGACGGCTGGCGGCTGGGCGGCAGCCCCGCCTGGACCGTCCACCACGTCCATGTCCCCGGCCACGACCCGGTCGAGATCCGCGTCCGCGGCACCGAGGTCCTGGTCGACGGCGTCCCCACCGTTCCCGCCCGCCCGACCGCCGCCGCGGGCGACTGGCTGGCCCTCGACGGCGACGCCTGGCAGCTCCGCGACCACGACCCGGTGGCGGCGAGCCTGACGGGCGCGGGCTCCGGCGGCGCGGGCTCCCTCACCGCCCCCATGCCCGGCACGGTGACGGTGGTGAAGGTGGCGGTGGGCGACGAAGTCACCGCGGGTCAGAGCCTGCTGGTGGTGGAGGCGATGAAAATGGAACACGTCATCGCGGCCCCCCACGCGGGCACGGTCACGGAACTGGACGTCTCCCCCGGCACGACGGTCGCCATGGACCAGATCCTGGCCGTGGTCGAGCCATCGGACGCGGCCGAGCAGAGCGCGCCCGAAGGGGCGCGTGACAGTGTCGATCAGCGGCTCCGCCGCGGGGCGCGATCAGCCACGACGGCGGAGAACGCACCACCGACCGGAAGCCCCAACGGCGAGAAGGGGGCCGCATCATGACCCCGGCACTCCCCATGGTGGCCCCCGCCGAAGGCCTCCCCACCCGGGTTCGGATCCACGAGGTGGGCCCCCGCGACGGCCTCCAGAACGAGAAATCCACGGTCCCCACGGAGGTCAAGGCGGAGTTCATCCACCGCCTGGCCCGCGCGGGCCTGACCACGATCGAGGCGACGAGCTTCGTCCACCCCAAATGGCTCCCCCAACTGGCGGACGCGGAGACCCTGTTCCCCGAACTGCGGGACCTGGCCCCCGCCGTGCACCTCCCGGTCCTGGTCCCGAACGAAAGGGGCCTGGACCGAGCCCTGGCCCTCGGCGCGAGCCGCATCGCGGTGTTCGCCAGCGCCACCGAATCCTTCGCGAAGGCCAACCTCAACCGCACGGTCGCCGAGTCCCTGGCGATGTTCGAGCCGGTGGTGGCCCGCGCCAAGGACGCACGGGCGCACGTGCGCGGCTATCTCTCCATGTGTTTCGGCGACCCGTGGGAGGGCCCGGTCCCGGTCCACCAGGTCGTCTCCGTCGCCAAGTCCCTGAGGGACCTGGGCTGCGACGAGCTGAGCCTCGGCGACACGATCGGCGTGGCCACCCCCGGCCACGTACAGACCCTGCTCGCGGAGCTGAACGAGGAGGGCGTACCGACCGACACGATCGGCGTGCACTTCCACGACACCTACGGGCAGGCCCTCGCCAACACCCTGGCGGCGCTCCAGCACGGGGTCACCACGGTCGACGCGTCCGCCGGAGGCCTCGGCGGCTGCCCGTACGCGAAGAGCGCCACCGGCAATCTCGCCACCGAGGACCTCGTCTGGATGCTGCGCGGACTCGGCATCGAGACCGGCGTCGACCTCGGCCTGCTCACCGACACCAGCAGGTGGATGGCCGGACACCTCGGCCGCCCCAGCCCCTCCCGCACCGTGCGTGCCCTCTCCGCGACCCCACAGGAGCAGTGACAACGATGGATCACCACCTCTCCCCCGAGCACGAGGAACTGCGGCGCACCGTCGAGGAGTTCGCGCACGAGGTCGTGGCGCCGAAGATCGGCGACTACTACGAGCGGCACGAGTTCCCGTACGAGATCGTGCGCGAGATGGGCCGGATGGGCCTGTTCGGGCTGCCGTTCCCGGAGGAGTACGGCGGCATGGGCGGCGACTACCTGGCGCTCGGCATCGCGCTGGAGGAACTGGCCCGTGTCGACTCCTCCGTGGCCATCACCCTCGAAGCCGGCGTCTCGCTGGGCGCGATGCCGCTGCACCTCTTCGGCACCGAGGAGCAGAAGGCGGAGTGGCTGCCGAGGCTCTGCGCGGGCGAGATACTCGGCGCGTTCGGCCTGACCGAGCCGGAGGCGGGCTCGGACGCGGGCGGCACCCGCACCACGGCCGTCCGCGACCCGGAGACCGGCGACTGGGTCATCAACGGCACGAAGTGCTTCATCACCAACTCCGGCACCGACATCACCGGCCTCGTCACGGTCACGGCGGTGACCGGGCGGACGGCGGACGGCAAGCCGCTGATCTCCTCGGTCATCGTGCCGTCGGGGACGCCCGGCTTCACGGTCGCGGCCCCGTACTCGAAGGTGGGGTGGAACGCGTCGGACACGCGTGAGCTCCACTTCGACAACGTCCGCGTACCGGCGGCGAACCTGCTCGGTACGGAGGGCCGCGGCTTCGCCCAGTTCCTGCGCATCCTCGACGAGGGCCGGATCGCGATCTCGGCACTCGCCACCGGGCTCGCCCAGGGCTGCGTCGACGAGTCGGTGAAGTACGCCAAGGAGCGTCACGCCTTCGGGCGGAGCATCGGCGGCTACCAGGCGATCCAGTTCAAGATCGCCGACATGGAGATGAAGGCGCACACCTCTCGGCTCGCCTGGCGGGACGCGGCGTCGCGGCTGGTGTCCGGGGAGCCGTTCAAGAAGGAGGCGGCGCTCGCCAAGCTGTACTCGTCGACGATCGCGGTGGACAACGCCCGGGAGGCGACGCAGATCCACGGCGGCTACGGATTCATGAACGAGTACCCGGTGGCCCGCATGTGGCGGGACTCCAAGATCCTGGAGATCGGCGAGGGCACGAGCGAGGTGCAGCGCATGCTGATCGCGAGGGAGCTGGGCCTGACCTCTTAGGGGTCCGGGGCAGAGCCCCGCGGCCTCGGGTGCAACGGCCCCCGCCCCCTGGACATCACAGGAACTTAGGTTAACCTACCCTCAGTTCCGCGACCCAGCGCGGCCAAGGTTCCGGCACGTCCGAAAGCAGCCCGTGATGCCCAACGCCCGTCTGTCCCGCCCCACCCGCCGCGGCATACTCGCCGCCGGCGGAGCCCTCGGCCTCGGTGCCGCGCTCGCCGCCTGCGGCAGCGACAGCGGCTCGAAAGACAGCGGTTCGGGCTCGGCGAAGGCCGCGGAGAAGCCCGGCCCGTTCTCCTTCAAGGACGACCGCGGCACGACCGTAAAGCTGGACAAGGCCCCGGCGAACATCGTCGCCTTCACCGGCGTCGGCGCGGCCCTCTACGACTACGGCATCCAGGTCAAGGGCGTCTTCGGCCCGACCACCGTCAAGGGCGGCAAGCCGGACGTACAGGCCGGCGACATGCCGGTCGACAAGGTGACGGTCATCGGCAACGCTTGGGGCCAGTTCAACATCGAGAAGTACGCGGGCCTGGCGCCCGACGTCCTGATCACCACGATGTTCGACTCCGCGGGCACGCTCTGGTACGTCCCCGAGGAGTCCGCCGCCAAGATCGCCAAGCTCGCCCCGAGCGTCGGCGTCTCGGTCTTCGACCGCCAGCTGACCGAGCCGCTGGAGCGGATGTACGCGCTGGCCGAGTCGCTGGGCGCCGATCTGAACGCCGACAAGGTCGTCGCGGCGAAGAAGCGCTTCGAGGACGCCGCGGCCCGGCTGCGCAAGGCCGCCAAGGCCCACCCCGACATCAAGGTCCTGGCCGGTTCGGCGAGCGCGGACATCTTCTACGTGTCCGGTACGAACCTCTCCATCGACCTGGAGTACTTCAAGGCCCTCGGCGTGAACTTCGTCGAGCCCCCGGAGAAGGCGAAGAAGGACTCCGGCGGCTGGTTCGAGAACCTGAGCTGGGAGAACGTCGACAAGTACCCGGCCGACATCATCATGATGGACGACCGCGCCCAGGCCCTCCAGCCCGACGCCATCGACGAGGGCACCTGGAAGAAGCTGCCGGCCGTCAAGGCGGGCCAGGTCATCGCCCGCTCCCCCGAACCGATCCTGTCCTACGACAAGTGCGCTCCGCTCCTGGAGAACCTCGCCAAGGCGATCGAGACCGCGAAGAAGGTGTCCTGACCCCATGACCGCGACGGCCGAAGCCCCCGCTGTAGCCCCTTTCCGATTCTTCGATCTGCAAGTGGTCCGCACGCGGCGGCTGGGCCCGTCGCTGCTCCGCGTGACCTTCACCGGCCCCGACCTGGAGCACTTCCACGGCGGGGGGCGGGACCAGTCCCTCTCCCTCTTCCTGCCGCGGCCCGGCCAGGACGCCCCCGTCCTGCCGCCCATCGTGCCCGGCGACGACGGCCACGGCTGGCACGCCGCGTACCGGGCGCTGCCGGACGACGTCCGCGCGGTCATGCGCTCGTACACCCTGAGCGGCCAGCGCCGGCACCCCGCGCAGGAGGTCGACATCGACTTCGTGCTGCACAACGACGACCCCGCGACCACCGGCCCCGCCTGCCGCTGGGCCGAGGCCGCGACGCCGGGCGACAAGGTCGTGGTGCTCGGCCCCGCGATCGCCGACAACGCCGCCGTGCGCTGCCAGCCCCCGGCCGACTTCGACCACATCCTGATGTGGGGCGACGAGACGGCGCTGCCCGCCGCGCTCAACATCCTGGCCTGGCTGCCCGCGTCCGTCTCCGCCCACGTGTGGCTGGAGGTCCCGCACCGCGCCGACATCCAGCCGATCCTCACGGCGGCCAACCTCACCGTGCACTGGCTGGTCCGCGACGAGCGGGCCCCGGGCGCGCTCGACGCCATCCGCGCCGCCCAACTCCCCGACGCGGCACGGCCGTACGCCTGGCTGTCCGGCGAGTCCGGCTCGATGAAGGAGCTGCGCCGCCACCTGGTGCGCGAGCGCGGCTACGACAAGCGGGCGGTGAAGTTCGTCGGGTACTGGCGGCGCGGTCTGAGCGAGGACGCGCTGCGGGCCGAGGCCGCCGCGTAGACACAATTCCCGCCAAACAACTACACATTCCGCCATAAACAGGGGCAGGGTCGCGCGCAGAAATTAGGTTAGGCTAACCTAAGTCAAGCGCTGCGGCCCCGCCCCTTGCCCATGGCCGCGGCACTCCTGCCCCACCCGGGAACCACCTCATCCCCACCCGGAGGATCCGTTCATGCGCTCGCACCTGCTCAATGACACGACCGCGGAGTTGTACCGCAGCTCCGTGACCGAGGGAATCGAGCGGGTGGCGGCCAAACTCGCCACCACCTCACGGCCGTTCACCGGCGTCACACCCGACGCCCTCTCCCCCACCGTCGACGCCGTGAACCTCGACGAGCCGCTGCACGACACCATCGCCGCGCTCGACGAGCTGGAGGACGTCTACCTCCGCGACGCCGTCTACTTCCACCACCCGCGCTACCTCGCCCACCTCAACTGCCCGGTCGTCATCCCGGCCGTGCTCGGCGAGGCGGTCCTGTCCGCGGTCAACTCCTCGCTCGACACCTGGGACCAGTCGGCGGGCGGCACGCTCATCGAGCGCAAGCTGATCGACTGGACCGCCGCCCGGATCGGGCTCGGACCGGCCGCCGACGGCGTCTTCACCTCCGGCGGCTCGCAGTCCAACCTCCAGGCGCTGCTCCTCGCCCGCGAGGAGAGCAAGACCGAGGACCTCGCCCGGCTGCGGATCTTCGCCTCCGAGGCCGGCCACTTCAGCGTCCAGAAGTCCGCGAAACTCCTCGGCCTGCCGCCGGGTTGCGTCGTGACGATCCCCGTCGACAAGGACAAGCGGATGCGCACCCTGGCCCTCGCGGCCGAACTGGAGCGCTGCAAGGCCGACGACCTCGTCCCCATGGCCGTCGTCGCCACCGCCGGCACCACCGACTTCGGCTCCATCGACCCGCTGCCGGAGATCGCCGAGCTCTGCGCCCAGTACGACACCTGGATGCACGTCGACGCGGCCTACGGCTGCGGGCTGCTCGCCTCGCGCACCCGCCGGGACCGCCTCGACGGCATCGAGCGCGCCGACTCCGTCACCGTCGACTACCACAAGTCCTTCTTCCAGCCGGTGAGTTCGAGCGCCGTGCTGGTCCGCGACGGCGCCACCCTGCGGCACGCCACCTACCACGCGGAGTACCTCAACCCCCGGCGCACCGTCGCCGAGCGCATCCCCAACCAGGTGGACAAGTCGCTCCAGACCACCCGCCGCTTCGACGCCCTCAAGCTGTGGCTCACCCTGCGCGTGATGGGCGCCGACGGCATCGGCGGCCTCTTCGACGAGGTCTGCGAACTGGCCCACCAGGCCTGGGAGGTGCTGGCCGCCGACCCGCGCTACGACGTGGTCGTCGAGCCGAGCCTGTCCACCCTCGTCTACCGCTACGTCCCCGCGACCGTCACCGACCCGGCCGAGATCGACCGGGCCAACCTGTACGCCCGCAAGGCCCTGTCCGCCTCCGGCGACGCGGTCGTGGCGGGCACCAAGACCGGCGGCCGCCAGTACCTGAAGTTCACCCTGCTCAACCCCGAGACGACCCTTGACGACATCAAGGCCGTCCTCGACCTCATCGCCGGCCACGCCGAGCAGTACCTGGGAGACACCCTTGACCGCGCCTCTTGAGACCTACGACTTCATCGGGATCGGGCTCGGCCCCTTCAACCTCGGTCTCGCCTGCCTCACCGAACCCATAGCCGAGCTGAACGGCGTCTTCCTGGAGTCCAAGCCGGACTTCGAGTGGCACTCGGGCATGTTCCTCGACGGTGCCCACCTCCAGACCCCGTTCATGTCGGACCTGGTGACCCTCGCCGACCCGACCTCCCCCTACTCCTTCCTCAACTACTTGAAGGAATCGGGGCGGTTGTACTCGTTCTACATCCGCGAGAACTTCTATCCGCTGCGTGTCGAGTACAACGCGTACTGCCGGTGGGCGGCGGCCAAACTCTCCTCGATCCGCTTCAGCACGACGGTGACCGAGGTGCGCTACGAGGACGACGCCGAGCGCTACGTCGTCACCACCGACACCGGCGAGACCTACCGCGCGCGGCGCCTGGTCCTCGGCACCGGCACCCCGCCGTACGTCCCGGAGTCCTGCGCGGAGCTGGGCGGCGACGGCGTCCTGCACAACTCCCGCTACATGCAGCACAAGCAGGCCCTCCAGCGGAAGAAGTCGATCACGCTGGTCGGCAGCGGCCAGTCCGCCGCCGAGATCTACTACGACCTGCTGAGCGAGATCGACGTCCACGGCTACCGGCTGAACTGGGTGACCCGCTCGCCCCGCTTCTTCCCGCTCGAATACACCAAACTGACGCTGGAGATGACGTCCCCGGACTACATCGACTACTTCCACGCGCTGCCGGAGGCCACCCGGTACTCGCTGGAGGAGCGGCAGAAGGGCCTGTTCAAGGGCATCGACGGCGAGCTGATCGACGCCATCTTCGACCTGCTCTACCAGAAGGGCCTCGACGGCCCGGTGCCCACGCGGCTGCTCACCAACTCGGCGCTGCGCACGGCCTCGTACGACGACAACGGCACGTACACCCTCGGCCTGCACCAGGAGGAGCAGGACAAGGCGTACGAGATCGAGACCGAGGGCCTGATCCTCGCCACCGGCTACAAGTACGCGACCCCCGCGTTCCTGGAGCCCGTCAAGGACCGCATCCGGCTCGACGGCCGGGGCCGCTTCGACGTCGCCCGCAACTACACGATCGACACGGCCGGGAGCGGCATCTTCCTCCAGAACGCGGGCGTGCACACCCACTCGATCACCAGCCCCGACCTGGGCATGGGCGCCTACCGCAACAGCTACATCATCGGCGAGCTGCTCGGCACCGAGTACTACCCCGTCGAGAAGACCATCGCCTTCCAGGAGTTCGCCGTATGAGCACCACCACCCGCACGCCCGGCACACTGACCCTGCGCCCCGTCGACCCGCAGAACGACGCGGAGCTGCTGCACCGCTGGGTCACCGACCCGAAGGCCGCGTTCTGGCTGATGCAGGACGCGAAACTCCAGGACGTCGAGCGCGAGTACATGTCCATCGCGGCGGCCGAGCACCACGACGCGTTCCTCGGCCTGCACGACGGGGAGCCCGCGTTCCTGATGGAGCGCTACGACCCGCGCCACGTCGAACTCGTCGGCCTGTACGAGCCCGAGCCCGGCGACATCGGCATGCACTTCCTGACCGCGCCCTCCGAGATACGCATATCCGGCTTCACCCGGGCCGTGATCACGGCGGTGATGGAGTTCCTCTTCGCCGATCCGGCCGTCGAGCGCGTCGTGGTCGAGCCCGACGTACGCAACACGGCGGTCCACGCGCTCAACGAGGCCGTGGGCTTCGTCCCCGAGCGCGAGATCGACAAGCCGGAGAAGAAGGCGCTGCTGAGTTTCTGCACGCGCGAACAGTTCGAGAAGGCCACCGGAAGGAGCGCGCGAGCATGAGCATCGCGGACGCAGTCTCCCACCTGACCCCCGACCACTGGGCCGAGGCCAACCGCCTCCTGATCCGCAAGGCGCTCGCCGAGTTCGCCCACGAGCGGCTGCTCACCCCGGATCCCGTGGAGAGCGAGGCGGGCGACCGGTACGTCGTCCGCAGCGACGACGGCAACACCAGCTACCGGTTCGCGGCCCGCCGGCTGCGCCTGGACCACTGGCAGGTGTCCGCGGACTCCGTCACCCGCCACCGCGACGGCACCGAACTCCCGCTGAACGCGCTGGAGTTCTTCATCGAGATGAAGGACGCGCTCGGCCTGAGCGAATCGATCCTGCCGGTCTACCTGGAGGAGATCTCCTCCACCCTCTCCGGCACCTGCTACAAACTGGCGAAGCCGGACACGACGGCCGCCGAGCTCGCGGCCACCGACGACTTCCAGGCCATCGAGACGGGCATGACCGAGGGCCACCCGTGCTTCGTCGCCAACAACGGCCGGCTCGGCTTCGGCATCCACGAGTACCTGTCGTACGCGCCCGAGACCGCGAGCCCCGTCCGGCTGATCTGGCTGGCGGCGACCCGCGAGCGCGCCGCGTTCACGGCGGGCACCGGCCTGGAGTACGAGTCCTTCCTCCGCGCCGAGCTGGGCGAGAAGACCGTCGAGCGCTTCGACGCGACCCTGCGCGAGCAGGGCCTCGACCCGGCGGACTTCCTGCTGATCCCGGTGCATCCGTGGCAGTGGTGGAACAAACTGTCGGTCACCTTCGCGGCGGAGGTCGCCCAGCGGCACCTCGTCTGCCTCGGCGAGGGCGACGACGAGTACCTGGCCCAGCAGTCGATCCGTACGTTCTTCAACACCACCGACCCCGCCAAGCACTATGTGAAAACGGCCCTGTCGGTCATCAACATGGGCTTCATGCGCGGCCTGTCGGCGGCGTACATGGAGGCGACGCCCGCGATCAACGACTGGCTCGCCGCGCTCATCGAGAACGACGAGGTGCTCAAGGGCACCGGCCTGACGATCATCCGCGAGCGGGCGGCCGTCGGCTACCGGCACCTGGAGTACGAGGCCGCCACCGACCGCTACTCCCCGTACCGCAAAATGCTCGCGGCCCTGTGGCGCGAGTCCCCCGTCCCGTCCCTGGCCCCCGGCGAGCGGCTGGCCACCATGGCCTCGCTGCTGCACGTGGACCGCGAGGGCCGCTCGCTCGCGGGCGCCCTGATCGAGCGCTCCGGGCTGACGCCGACGGAGTGGCTTAAGCCGTACCTGCGCGCGTACCTGACCCCGCTGCTGCACAGCTTCTACGCCTACGACCTGGTGTTCATGCCGCACGGCGAGAACGTCATCCTGGTCCTGGACGAGCGGGGCACGGTCCAGCGGGCCGTCTTCAAGGACATCGCCGAGGAGATCGCGGTGATGGACCCGGACGCGGTGCTGCCGCCGAAGGTGGACCGCATCCGCGCCGACGTGCCCGACGACATGAAACTGCTGTCGATCTTCACGGACGTCTTCGACTGCTTCTTCCGCTTCCTGGCGGCGAACCTGGTCGGGGACGGCGTCGTCGACGAGGACACCTTCTGGGCGGCGGTCGCGGACTGCGTCCGTGACTACCAGGCGTCGGCACCCCAACTCGCCGACAAGTTCGCCCGGTTCGACATGTTCGCCCCGAGCTTCGCGCTGTCCTGCCTGAACCGGCTCCAACTGCGCAACAACGAGCAGATGGTGGACCTGGCCGACCCCTCGGGCGCCCTGCAACTGGTCGGCGACCTCGACAACCCGATCGCCTGATCACGGGCGCACAGGCCGCAGGGGCTCGGGAGACGGTCCTCCCGGGCCCCTGCCAGAATTGCCCCATGGCGGAAATCATCCAGCGCGACGGCACGTGGACGTTCGACGGCGAGGCGCTGCGGCTCGTTCCCGGGCGCGACAAGGGTGTGAACCTGCTGCGCAGGACCCTGGGTGAACTGACCGTCCCGCTCGCGGCGCTCGCCGGAGTCTCCTTCGAGCAGGGCAGGAAGTCGGGCCGGCTGCGGCTGCGGCTGCGCGACGGCGCGGACCCGCTGCTGCAGGCCACCGGCGGCAAACTGACCGAGGGCACGGACCCGTACCAGCTCACCGTCGAGTCGGACCGCTACGGCGTCGCGGAGTACCTCGTGGACGAGGTGCGCAACGCGCTGCTGCTCGAACAGGTCCCGGCGTCGGCCTGCACCGCGTACCTGCTGCCCGGCCCGGCCGTCCCGCTCTCGGTCTCCGCGGGCGACGGCACGGCGAGCTTCGACGGGGAGCACGTCCGGCTGGAGTGGAACTGGAAGACGGAGGACGCGAAGGCGAGCGCCGGCGCCCGGCAGCTCGCCCTCGCCGACATCGCGGCGGTGGAGTGGCAGCCGGCCGCGGGCCTGGAGAACGGCTGTCTGCGCTTCACCGTCCGCTCCTCGCCCACCAAGGCGCCGCCGAAGTACGACCCGAACTCCGTCGAGCTGTGGGGCTTCAAGAAGGACCCGCTGATGGCGCTGGTCGCGGCGGCGGTGCAGGCCCGGCTGCCGCATCCGGGAGCGGGGACCGCCACCGCGGCCCCCGCCCTGGAGAAGGCGCCCGAGGCCGCGCCTCCGGCACCCGCGAAGGTACCGGAGGACGACCACGACGCACTGCTGCGCCGGCTGCGCGAACTGGGCGAGCTGCACCGGGCCGGGATCCTCACGGCCGAGGAGTTCGCGGCGGCGAAGCAGGCGGTGCTCAAGCGGCTCTAGGGTTCGTTTACCGCTTGGACTTGCGGGCCACCACGAACTTGTCGATCTCCGCGCCGGTCTCGGCGATGCCGCGGACCGTCAGGGTCGCCGTGCGCCCGAAGGACGCGGGCTTCACGTCCACCCGCAGGAACGAGTAGTTGGTGTAGCGCACCCGCGACCAGTCGACCGTGACGGCCTTCTTGGCGCCGCCCTCCTCGGTGACGTACGAGGCGAACGGGTCGGTGTCCTTCTCGTGGCCCTCGTAGGAGTCGGTGACCGGGAAGGCGTACAGGCTCTTGCCCGCCGCGCCGGCCGTGACGTAGACGACGCCCTCGGTCTCCGGGTAGACGGTGCCGCCGATCGGCAGCTCCTTGGTGACCTTCTCGCCCTTGAGCACGTCGGAGCGCTCGTAGACGTGGTTGTGGCCGTTGATCACCAAGTCCACGGTGTACTTCTCGAACAGCGGCACCCATTCCTTGCGCACGCCCCCCTCCGAGGCGTGCGCGGTGGCGGTGCAGTACGCGCAGTGGTGGAAGAAGACGACGACGAAGTCGATGCCGGAGTTGTGCGCCCGGAACTTCTTCAGCTGCGCCTCGAACCACTTGGTCTGGGTGCCGCCGGAGAGGCCGAGGTTGGCCGGGATCTCGAACGACACGTCGTTGGCGTCGAGCGAGATGATCGCCGTGTTGCCGTGCACGAAGGAGTAGACGCCGGGCAGGTTCTCCGGGTCGGGGCCGTTGGCCGGCGGCTCGAAGCGGGCCTGCTGGCTGCCGTAGCCGTGCGGCGCGTACCAGGCCTCCATGTCGTGGTTGCCGTAGGAGACCATCCACGGCACGGTCTTGGCGACGGACTCGGTCTGCGCGAGGAACTGGTCCCAGGTCCGCGCGTCGAAGGTGTCCGTGGTCTGCCCCGAGCCCGACGGGTCGGCGTACGCGATGTCGCCGGCGTGCAGGTGGAAGGACGGGCCCTGGGCGAGGATCAGGGAGTCGTTGGCCAGCGCGTGGTAGCTGACGCCCTGGTCGCCGAAGGCGGTGAAGGTGAAGGGCTCCGCGTGCGAGGGCGCCGTGGTGAAGGTGCCGATCGTGCCCGCGAACTTCGGCGAGGCGGGGTCGAAGCCCTGGTGGCCGACGCCGTAGTAGTAGGTGCGGCCCGGCTTGAGGTGGGACAGCTTGGCGTGCACGTAGTACTGGGTGTGGTCGGCGCTGGTGCCGACCCCGGCCGGGGTGTAGAGGGCGCGGACCTCGGCGGAGATCTTCCGCGACAGGTCGCCGGCGCTGGAGCCGATGCGGATGAACGGGTTCTTGACCGGCACCGGGACCTGCCAGGAGACCGTCATCTCGGTGCGCGGGTCGTCGCCGTAGGAGAGGTGCCGGCCGAAGGGGGCGACGAGGGCCCCGTCGATGTCGGCGGTGGCGGAGACCGGCGCGGCGGCCGGGGCGGCCTGGGCGACGGCGCCCGGCACGAAGACACCGCCGGCGACCGCGCCGACGGTGACGGCGCCGCCGCGGATCATGGTGCGGCGGGAGAAGGTGCTGCGCAGGTACTCGTGCTGCTCGGCGAGGCTCCGCTCGGCCAGTTCGGCGGGAACGCCCATACGTGGAATGTCCATGACTCGAAAGGTGCTGGGGGCAGCCATCCCGGCCGGATACGCCGGGTGAACGCGGGCCGAACAAGCGGCATGGCGCCCTTCAAACCTTCACAGCTTCCGCCCCGGCGTCCCCGGAGAAGGTCGAGGCTGCCCGATATCGGGCAGATTTCTTGCGAAACCATCGGCGGTCCCCCAGGATCTACCGAGTGCACGAGGAACTTGTCGATCATCTGACGCGGACCACCGCCCTGAGCCGGGGCGAGGCGCTGCGGGTGATCCAGGACGTGCTCGCCTACTTCGACGAACCGGCGG
This sequence comes from Streptomyces sp. HUAS MG91, assembly GCF_040529335.1. Classification (GTDB taxonomy): domain Bacteria; phylum Actinomycetota; class Actinomycetes; order Streptomycetales; family Streptomycetaceae; genus Streptomyces; species Streptomyces tabacisoli. The sequence continues at coordinate 3,169,555 of NZ_CP159534.1, forward strand.
AGGGGTTCGTCCGCCGCCGCCACCGCGAGCTCCAGGGTCAGGGCCTGGTGAACGCGGCGATCTTCGAACAGATCGAGGCGGAGCTGCCCTACCGGGCGGTGGCCCCGCCGGAGCTCTCGCTCCGGCAGCTCCGCCGGATCGTCTACGGCTGAACCAGTGCTCCATATGCTCTACATAGAGGGGATTGCACCAACTTATGTGCGGAATTGTCGGTTACATCGGCAAGCGTGACGTGGCGCCGCTGCTCCTGGAGGGCCTGCAGCGCCTGGAGTACCGCGGCTACGACTCCGCGGGCGTCGTCATCACCAGCCCCAAGGCCGCCGGTCTGAAGATGGTCAAGGCCAAGGGCCGCGTCCGGGACCTGGAGGCCAAGGTCCCGGCCCGCTTCAAGGGCACGACCGGCATCGCGCACACCCGCTGGGCCACGCACGGCGCCCCCTCCGACGAGAACGCGCACCCGCACATGTCCGGCGACAACAAGGTCGCCGTCGTGCACAACGGCATCATCGACAACGCCTCCGAGCTGCGCGCGAAGCTGATCGCCGAGGGCGTCGAGTTCCTCTCCGAGACGGACACCGAGGTCCTCACCCACCTCATCGCCCGCTCGCAGCAGTCGGACCTGGAGGACAAGGTCCGCGACGCGCTCCGGCTGATCGAGGGCACGTACGGCATCGCGGTCGTGCACGCCGACTTCCCGGACCGCATCGTCGTGGCCCGCAACGGCTCGCCGGTCGTCCTCGGCATCGGCGACAAGGAGATGTTCGTCGCCTCGGACATCGCCGCGCTGGTCTCGCACACCCGCCAGATCGTCACCCTCGACGACGGTGAGATGGCGACTCTGAAGGCCGACGACTTCCGTACGTACACCACGGAGGGCACCCGCACCACGGCCTCCCCCACCACGGTGGAGTGGGAGGCGGCCTCCTACGACATGGGCGGCCACGACACGTACATGCACAAGGAGATCTCCGAGCAGGCCGACGCCGTGGACCGCGTGCTGCGCGGCCGCATCGACGACCGCTTCTCCACCGTGCACCTCGGCGGCCTCAACCTGGACGCCCGCGAGGCCCGCACCGTGCGCCGCGTGAAGATCCTCGGCTGCGGCACCTCGTACCACGCGGGCCTGATCGGCGCCCAGATGATCGAGGAGCTGGCCCGCATCCCCGCGGACGCCGAGCCGGCCTCCGAGTTCCGCTACCGCAACCCGGTCGTCGACCCCGACACCCTGTACATCGCGGTGTCCCAGTCGGGCGAGACGTACGACGTCCTGGCCGCCGTCCAGGAACTGAAGCGCAAGGGCGCGCGCGTCTTCGGCGTCGTGAACGTCGTCGGCTCGGCGATCGCCCGCGAGTCCGACGCCGGTGTCTACGTCCACGCGGGCCCCGAGGTCTGCGTCGTCTCCACCAAGTGCTTCACGAACACGACGGTCGCCTTCGCGCTCCTGGCCCTCCACCTCGGCCGCATCCGCGACCTGTCCGTGGCGGACGGCAAGCGCATCATCGAGGGCCTGCGCAAGCTGCCCGCCCAGATCACGGAGATCCTCGCCCAGGAGGCGGAGATCAAGAAGATCGCCGACCAGTACGCGGACGCCCGCTCGATGATGTTCATCGGCCGCGTCCGGGGCTACCCGGTGGCCCGCGAGGCGTCCCTGAAGCTCAAGGAGGTCTCGTACATCCACGCCGAGGCCTACCCCGCCTCCGAGCTGAAGCACGGCCCCCTCGCCCTGATCGAGCCCGCGCTGCCCACGGTCGCGATCGTCCCCGACGACGACCTGCTGGAGAAGAACCGCGCCGCGATGGAGGAGATCAAGGCCCGCTCCGGCCGCATCCTCGCTGTCGCGCACCAGGAGCAGGAGAAGGCGGACCACACCATCGTCGTCCCGAAGAACGAGGACGAGCTGGACCCGATCCTGATGGGCATCCCCCTCCAGCTCCTCGCCTACCACACGGCCCTCGCCCTCGGCCGCGACATCGACAAGCCGCGCAACCTGGCGAAGTCGGTGACGGTGGAGTAATCGCTGCCGCTCCGGTGGGGGCTGGTCGCGCAGTCCCCGCGCCCCTCGTGGGTTGTCGGTCGGCTGACGGCCGGTGGCCGCTTCTCGCGCAGTTCCCCGCGCCCCTGGAAGCGAGCTCCGCTCGCCCAGGGGCGCCAAGGGGAGGCTGCGCGTCAGCACATGCCTCAGGGGCGCGGGGAACTGCGCGACCAGCCCCCACCGGGCAGCACTCGGCACCGAGACCGCTCGGCACACGAACGGGCCCCTCCGCGTGCCACCCGACGCGAAGGGACCCGTTCCCGGAGGGCCGGGGCCGCCCATTGCCCCGGCCCGACATGGCTGTCAGCCGGCGGCCGTCACCCCCCGACCAGCAGCCCGCCCGGGCAGCACGGTCGGCAGCCCCGACATGGCCGCGGTCGCCCCGTACCAGGCCACGGCCCCACCGGCGACGGCGAACCAGCCGCCCACCTTGGCCAGCCCCGCCGTGTCACCGAACGCGGCGACGGCCAGCAGCACCATCGCCACGAACAGCAACCCGTACGTGCCCCGCGCGAACACCCCGGCCCCCGCGGACCCGAGCGTCAGACTGAGCGCGAGCAGGGCGAACAGCAGCAGGAACAGCCCCGCCGCGTTCGCCGAGACCGCGTCCCCGGCCCCGACGCCCCAGGTGAACCAGAAGGCGCCGAGCCCGGCGAAGGCGGTACCGGTGAAGCCGTCCTCGCGCAGTGCGAGCAGACCGGCGACGAAGAGGGCGACCCCGCCCACGTACGTCGCGACGGAGACGGCGTTGGCCGCCGTGACACCGTCGATCACCGCGGTGTGACCGAGGCCGAACGCCAACAGGGTGAGTCCGAGCGCGAGTTGACCGAGAGTCGAGACGGAGGAGGCGGTGCTTCCCGCGGAGACGTCGTTGTCCACAGCGGGCTCCCTTCATACGAAGTGCGGGTGCTCTGAGCTGTTGTCCAGCGACCGCTATGTACCCTTCACAAGGGCACAAAGCACCTCTACGCGCGAGTAGATTCAGCCACGCGGCAGAAATTCACCGACCGGCCAATGACGCTTCCCCGCACCCGACTTGATGAACCGTCAGCCGCATTTCACCTGGGACAGGACCCGGTCACGGAATGACAACGACGGGCCGCTGCGCGCGCCGCGCGAGCCGCCCCGCGACGGAGCCGAAGATCCGCCCGACGAGACCGTGGGTCGAGCCCACGACGATGGCGTCGGCGGAGTACTCCCGGCCGACCTCCTCCAGCTCGTGGCAGATGTCGCCACCGCGCTCGACGAGGATCCACGGCACCTCGGAGAGATAGTCCGCGCAGGCGAGCTCCAGGCCGAGCACCTCGGTGCGGTGGTCGGGCACGTCCACGAAGACGGGCGGCTCACAGCCGGCCCACACCGTGGTGGGCAGCCGGTTGGCGACATGCACGATGATCAGCCCGGAACCCGAGCGGTGCGCCATGCCGATCGCGTACGCCAGGGCCCGCTCGCTCGACGTCGAGCCGTCGAAGCCGACGACGACGCCGTGCTTGAACGCGGGGTCACAGGCGTGACGGGGCTCTTCGGCGGCTCGGGGGGTCGTCGTCGGATCGGCGACCTGCCGTTTGCGGCCTTCGGGTTCGGGAAGTTCGTGACCGGCCATGAGTGTCTCGGCGTGTACCTCGTGGGCCTCAAATGAGGGGACGACATCTGATCGGCGGAGCTGTGTCCGGGAATCATCTTCCCAACCCCATACCCCCAAGGGTACGGCGACACTCCTCCTCTGCCCAGACTCCGGCCCGCTCTCGGACCTGTACGTACGTGCGCTCCGCAGCGTTCAGGGGAGCATGCACGAGGCGCCGACCGTATGGCAATGGTTGCTGCCCCGTACAGGCGGTTTGCGCACTCTTGTGGGCCACTCGGCGGGCGGAACGAGTGACCGGGACGCACGCCGCGCGTTGAACTCCCGACCGTCACGACCCAGGGAGCACCAAGGAGCACCACGTGCCCGGACCGTCCACCGCGCACCGGACCGCCGGCTCGCGCCGGAGCATCCCGGCCCCCGCCCGCGCGCCGGAGTCGCACACACGGCCGACTCCGCACATCCATGACAAGCCATTCACAGGGGCCGACGGGGCGGGCGACGTCGTCCGCTGGGCGGCGTTCAGCTGTGTCCTGGTGCCGCTCGTCCTCGTCGGGTACGGCATCTCCGCGGCCGGCGCGGCCGGGGCCGCCCTGGGCCTCGCCGCGGTCACCGCGGCCTGCCGACTGCTCCTCCGACAGTCCGAACGTGGTGCTGCACGGTTGCACACTGAACAATGCTGCGCGCATCGTGGTAGGCACGGCCGTACGGGGCAGGGGGCGCACAGGGGCGGGCACCGAGCCGGGCAGAGTGCGCCGGTGGACTGAGGCGTTCCAACGCGCTACCCCGTACATTTTCAGCCAACTTCAGCCGCACAGGCATTCCTTGCTCCTCACCGCTTCCAACCCCCGTTCCACCAGGGCTGAAAGGGCCGCAAAAGCCCCGCGCACCCTACGGGGACCGGCCACTGAGTTGAGGCGCACTTCCCAGCAACGCCCGTGAGTGCAACGCTTCGTGATCGAATGCTTCACGCCAAGTTGCCATGTCGACAATGTGCCAGGTCTTTAACTGGTCACAGGGGCAGCCGGAGACACAGTAGATTCGATCATGACTGGTCGAGTTTTTGGCGGCGGGGGACTTCAGCAGGACCGAGGGGAAACGTGCAGGAGCGAACAGCCCGTCAGAGTATTGAGGGAGCCGCGATCACCGAGGGGGGCTTAGCAGGATGAGCCACGACTCCACCACCGCGCCGGAGGCGGCGGCTCGCAAGCTGTCAGGGCGCAGGCGACGCGAGATCGTCGCGGTGCTGCTCTTCAGCGGCGGACCCATCTTCGAGAGTTCCATACCGCTCTCCGTGTTCGGAATCGACCGTCAGGACGCGGGAGTTCCCCGCTACCGGTTGCTCGTGTGCGCCGGTGAAGAGGGACCCCTGCGGACCACCGGAGGGCTCGAACTCACAGCGCCTCATGGGCTCGAGGCGATCTCGCGGGCAGGCACGGTCGTCGTGCCCGCCTGGCGGTCGATCACCTCGCCGCCCCCGGAGGAGGCGCTGGACGCGATACGTCGCGCCCATGAGGAAGGAGCACGCATAGTCGGCCTGTGCACCGGCGCTTTCGTGCTCGCCGCGGCCGGCCTGCTGGATGGCCGACCGGCGACCACGCACTGGATGTACGCACCGACACTGGCCAAGCGATATCCGTCGGTCCATGTGGACCCGCGCGAGCTCTTCGTGGACGACGGCGACGTACTGACGAGCGCGGGCACCGCGGCCGGTATCGATCTGTGCCTGCACATCGTGCGCACGGATCACGGAAACGAGGCGGCCGGCGCGCTCGCCCGCCGTCTGGTGGTCCCGCCGCGCCGCAGCGGCGGCCAGGAGCGCTATCTCGACCGGTCACTTCCCGAGGAGATCGGGGCGGACCCGCTGGCCGAGGTCGTCGCCTGGGCGCTGGAGCATTTACACGAACAGTTCGATGTGGAGACGCTCGCCGCCCGTGCCTATATGAGCCGCCGCACCTTCGACCGCCGCTTCCGGTCGCTGACGGGGTCCGCCCCGCTCCAGTGGCTGATCACGCAGCGGGTGCTCCAGGCGCAGCGGCTGCTCGAGACGTCCGACTACTCCGTGGACGAGGTGGCGGGGCGCTGCGGGTTCCGCTCTCCCGTGGCACTGCGCGGCCACTTCCGGCGGCAGCTGGGCTCGTCCCCGGCCGCGTACCGGGCGGCCTACCGGGCGCGCCGGCCGCAGTCGAGCGACGGCCCGGGGGCGAACGGCAAGCCGGCGGACAAGCCGCCGGTCGACCTGTCCGCCCTGCCGGGCGACCCGGCGGGCCCCGGTGCCGTGCCGAGTCAGTCCCGGCGCACGGCCGCGGCCGCGTCGGGCCTGGGTGCCCACGCGGCGTCGCTGCCGACGGGGCACAGCGGACACGCGGGGCACTCCGGACACCTGGAGGGCGGCAAACCGCCGTCCGACGCGTTCGCGCCGGGGCGCGCCAGCCTGCCCGGGCCGCGGACCGCGCCCCAGTAACCCGTACAGGAGCTGATGCCCGTCGTCTGCCAGCGAGAAGGTCTGACCCGTAGGGTTGGCCCATGAACGATCGCATGGTGTGGATCGACTGCGAGATGACCGGACTCTCGCTGGCGAACGACGCGCTCATCGAGGTGGCCGCACTGGTCACCGACTCGGAGCTGAACGTACTCGGTGACGGGGTGGACATCGTGATCCGCCCCCCGGACGAGGCCTTGGAACAGATGCCCGAGGTGGTGCGGCAGATGCACACCGCCTCGGGTCTCCTGGAAGAGCTGGCGGGCGGCACGACGCTCGCCGACGCCGAGGAGCAGGTCCTGGCGTACGTACGTGAACACGTCAAGGACGCGGGCAAGGCCCCGCTCTGCGGGAACTCGGTCGGGACCGACCGGGGATTCCTGCTGCGGGACATGCCGACGCTGGAGGAGTACCTCCACTACCGGATCGTCGATGTGTCCTCGGTCAAGGAACTGGCCCGGCGCTGGTACCCGAGGGCGTACTTCAACAGTCCGGAGAAGAACGGCAACCACCGGGCGCTCGCCGACATCCGCGAATCCATCGCGGAGCTGCGCTACTACCGCGAGGCGATCTTCGTCCCGCAACCCGGGCCCGACTCGGACACCGCGAAGTCCATCGCGGCGAAGCACGTCCTGCCTGCGGAGTAGCCACTTCCAGGCCCGCTCGTACGGGGTCCGCCCGGCTTCGGCAAAAGGGGTGCGCGAGCACCCCTTCGGACCCTGTACACTTTTTCTCGGCCGGTCGGAAGAACGACAAAAGACCGGACATGGTGGGTGTAGCTCAGTTGGTAGAGCACCTGGTTGTGGTCCAGGTGGCCGCGGGTTCAAGTCCCGTCACTCACCCTGAATGATCAAGGCCCGACCTGCGAAAGCAGGCCGGGCCTTGATCGTTTCCGCATCCCTGGGATCACACGGCCATGCTCTCCCCGGCCCTGCGGGCTGCCGATCGTGATCACCACGTACCTGATGCGGCCCAGAGTGACGTCTGCTCGGCCTGCGACAACAAGGCCCCCGACAGTCACTGACCCGCTACAGTCACCCCCGCCCTCTCCCCCGCCGCGAGGGCGGGGACCCGTATGTCGACCCGTCCAAGGACCCTCTGTGCCTGTTCCCCACGACATCGCCGCCGAGACCGCCCTCTGGAACACCTTCGCCGAGTCCGCCTTCAAGGACGACGCCGAACCTGCTTTCTGCTGGACCCAGTACGCCGGTCACGGTCCCGGTCCCGAGCTCCTTGGTGCCCCGGCGTCGGTCCTGGAGGTCGGCTGCGGCACCGGCCGGGCCCTCGCGCATCTCGCACTGTCCGGCGTGGAGGCACGCGGTATCGACCTGTCCCCGGTCATGGTGCGGAAGTCCACCGAGAAATGGGCGCACACCGGCGCAGAGTTCGTGTGCGGCGAGGTCCTCGGCGTCCTGCGCGACGACACCCGGACGTACGACGCCGTCTTCAGCATCTTCGGCGCGGCCTGGTTCACCGACCCGTCCCGGCTGTTCCCCCTCGTCCGCGAACACCTCACCCCGGGCGGGCGGTTCGTGTTCTCCCAACCGCCCGCCATCCCCGGGGCCTACGGGCCCCAGGGCATGTACAAGGGCGGCTTTGCCGGGAAGGCCCAGTTCACCTACCGGTACAGCTACAAGCCGGCCGTGTGGGAGCGGCATCTGCTCCGCGCCGGATTCACCACCGCCACGGCTCGGGTGGTGGACGCCCCAACCCCGGGGCACATCGGGACCCTCATCGTGTCCGCGGAGGCATGACGGGCACCCGCCACCAGAAGGCCCACGACTGCCGGGCCCCCTACGACGACGCCCGGATCACCAGTTCCGTCGGTAGTACCAGGTGGCGCTCCGCGCCCCGGCGGGACGAGGAGCGTTTGCCCTCTGCCGCCAGGGCTATCTCGTCGAGGAGGAGCTCCGTCATCGCGCGGCCCATGTCGCGGGTGGGCTGGCGGACGCTGGTCAGGCCGGGCTCCAGGTGGCGGGCGATCATGGAGTCGTCGAAGCCGACCAGCGCCACGTCGTCGGGGATGCGGCGGCCCGCCTCGCGCAGGACCTGGCGGGCGCCGGAGGCCATCAGGTCGGAGCAGGCGAAGACCGCGTCGAGGCGGGGGCTGCGTTCAAGAAGATCAGTCATGCAGCGCCGGCCGCCCTCCTCGGTGAAGTCTCCGTAGGCCACCATTTTCTCGTCGTACGCGAGTCCGGAGGCGGCCAGTTCGTCCTCGTATCCGACCAGTCGGCGCTGGGCTCCGTACACGTCGAGCGGGCCGGTGATGATCGCGATCGAGCGGCGGCCGCGGGAGACCAGGTGCTCGATCGCGGAGCGGGCCCCTGCGTAGTTGTCGGTGTCGACCGAGGGCAGCGGCTCGTCGGCCGAGCGGGGGCCGCTGATCACCGTGGGGATGTCCATCTGGAGGAGCCGGTCGGCGAGCGGGTCGTCGGAGTGGACGGAGACGAGGAGGACGCCGTCGACGCGGTGGGCCGCGAGGTAGGAGGCGAGCTTGTCGCGCTCGCGCTCACCGCGGGCGAAGGTGAGCAGAAGCTGCAGGTTGGACTCGGCGAGGGCCATGCCGACGCCGCCGACCATGCCGGAGAAGTAGGGCTCCGAGAAGAACCGGGACTCGGCTTCAGGGACCACCACGGCTATGGAGTCGGTGCGGTTGGCGGCGAGGGCGCGGGCCGCCGTGTTCGGGACGTAGCCCAGCTCGGCGATGGCCTCCTCGACCGAGGCGCGGGTGGCGTCGCTGACCCGCGGGGAGCCGTTGATCACCCGGGAGACGGTGCCGCGGCCGACGCCGGCCCGGGCCGCGACCTCCTCCAGCGTCGGACGCCTGCCGTGAGTGCCGTGAGCCACCATGGCTTCTCCCTCCCCGAGTCTCAGGCGGAATCTAACAGCCCTATAACCGCGGCGACTTGTCGCCGTCACACGTCTTGACACCCACCGCCCGAGGCGCGAATCTTCAACTCATCACGGATGGGAGCGCTCCCATCCTAGTAGACGCATACAGAAGCCGCACGCTCCCCGACCGAGCCGCACGTGAACACAAGGGTCCAGCAAGGCAGTTGGCCGGGATCAGTACAGATGAGCAAGTGAGCACTTTGGAGGACGCAATGCGCACGACTGCCCGTACGTCCCGCCGCGCGACGACCTTCGCGGTCGTCGCCGCCCTGGCGACAGGACTGCTTGCCGGATGCGCCGCCGACGACGGCGACTCCGGCAGCGGATCGAGCGGTGGCTCCGGTGGCGGGGGCAAGACGACCCTGACGGTCGGCACCTTCGGCACCTTCGGTTACAAGCAGGCCGGGCTCTACGACGAGTACATGAAGCTCCACAAGGACATCACGATCAAGGAGAACGTCACCACTCGCACCGACGTCTACTGGCCCAAGACGCTCACCCGTCTGCAGGCCGGCTCCGGCACGGACGACATCCAGGCCATCGAGGTCGGCAACATCACCGAGGCGGTGCAGACCCAGGCCGCCAAGTTCGTCGACATCGGCAAGGAGGTCGACAAGTCCCAGTGGCTGGACTGGAAGAACGCCCAGGCCACCACCAAGGACGGCAAGCAGATCGCCCTCGGCACGGACGTCGGCCCGATGGCCATCTGCTACCGCAAGGACCTGTTCGAGAAGGCCGGTCTGGAGACCGACCGCACCAAGCTCGCCAAGTCCTGGAACGGCAGCTGGGACAAGTACGTCGCCCTGGGCAAGCAGTACATGAAGAAGGCGCCGAGCGGCACCAAGTTCGTGGACTCGGCCTCCTCCGTCTACAACGCGGCGCTCGGTGGTGAGAAGGAGCGCTACTACGACAAGGAGGGCAACGTCATCTGGGACAAGTCCTCGGGCGTGAAGAACTCCTGGAACGCCGCGATGACGGTCGCGACCAGCGACATGTCGGCCAAGCTGAAGCAGTTCGACAAGCCCTGGGACCAGGGCTTCGCCAACGGCACCTTCGCCACGGTGGCCTGCCCCGCGTGGATGCTCGGCTACATCCAGACCAAGGCCGGCGCGGCCGGCGAGGGCAAGTGGGACGTGGCGGCGGCGCCGACCGCGGCCAACTGGGGCGGCTCGTTCATCGGCGTGCCGACCGCGAGCAAGCACCAGAAGGAGGCCATCGCGCTGGCCAAGTGGCTGACGGCCCCGGAGCAGCAGGCCAAGGTCTTCGGTGAGCAGGCCAGCTTCCCGTCCACGCCGTCGGCGTACGCGAGCCTGAAGCCCGAGGCGAAGACCACCAAGTACTTCTCGGACGCTCCGCTCACCCAGATCTTCTCCGACTCGGCGAAGACCATCCCGGTCCAGGTCTTCGGCGTCAAGGACCAGCCGATCAGCACCGCGATCACCGACACCGGCATCCTCCAGGTGGAGCAGAAGGGCAAGTCGCCGTCGCAGGGCTGGGACGCGGCCACCAAGGAAGTCAAGGACGTGCTCGGCCAGTGACCAGCTCCGAACAGGCACTCGCGCGCGACGCGTCGAGCGCCGACGCCGGGCCCGGCTCCCTCACCGGGGAGCCGGGCCCGGCCCGGGGCGCTCAGGGTCGCGGTACGACGCCGGCGCCCTCCTCCTGGCGCAGCCGGCTGTACCGCTGGGACATGAAGGCGTCCCCGTACGCGTTCATCTCCCCCTTCTTCATCATCTTCGGCGCCTTCTCGCTGGTGCCGCTGCTCTACACCGCCTGGTACTCGCTGCACAACGTGCAGCTGTCCTCGCTCGACACCCAGACCTGGGCGGGCCTGGACAACTACAAGAACCTCTTCACGTCGGACTTCTTCTGGAACGCGCTGAAGAACACGTTCAGCATCGGCGTGATCTCCACCGTGCCGCAGCTGATCGCGGCCCTCTGGCTCGCCCACATGCTCAACTACCGGCTGCGCGGGTCGGTCGTGTGGCGCGTGGTCGTGCTCACCCCGTACGCGACCTCGGTGGCGGCGGCGACGCTCGTCTTCGTGCTGCTGTTCTCGCCGGACACCGGCATGGTCAACTGGCTGCTGGATCTGGTCGGCATGGATCCCGTCAACTGGCGTGAGTCCGACTGGGGTTCGCAGTTCGCCGTGTCGTCGATCGTCATCTGGCGGTGGACCGGGTACAACGCGCTGATCTATCTCGCCGCGATGCAGGCGATCCCGGCCGACCTGTACGAGTCGGCGGCGCTGGACGGCGCGAACCGGTGGAAGCAGTTCCGTCACGTGACCATCCCGATGCTGCGACCGACCATCCTGTTCACGGTGGTCGTCTCCACCATCGGCGCGACCCAACTGTTCGGCGAGCCGCTGCTGTTCGGCGGAGTCAGCGGCACCAAGGGCGGGTCCGAGCACCAGTACCAGACGCTCGGCCTGTACATGTACGACCAGGGCTGGATCGTCGGCAACCTCGGCAAGGCCTCCGCGATCGCCTGGTCGATGTTCCTGATCCTGCTGGTCATCGCCGCGATCAACCTGCTGATCACCCGACGGCTGAGGAAGACCCAATGACCACCATCACTGATGTGACGCCGGTGCCCGCGCCGGCGCCGGCGCCGCCCGGCCCGAAGCGGCGGGGGATGGGGGCCGGCAAGCAACTGCACGCGGGACCGGTCACGTACGCCGTGCTCGTGCTGTTCGCCGTGATCTCCCTCGCGCCGCTGGTGTGGACGGCGATCGCGGCCTCGCGCACCAACACCCGGCTCGCGCAGACGCCGCCGCCGTTCTGGTTCGGCGGAAACCTGTTCAAGAACCTGCAGACGGCCTGGGAACAGGCCTCCATGGGCACGGCGATGCTCAACTCGGTGATCGTGGCGTCGACCATCACCATCGGTACGGTCGTGTTCTCCACGCTCGCCGGATTCGCCTTCGCCAAGCTGAAGTTCCGGTTCTCCTCGACGCTGCTGCTGATGACCATCGGCACCATGATGATCCCGCCGCAGCTCGCCGTCGTGCCGCTCTACCTGTGGATGAGCGACCTGGGCTGGTCCAACCAGCTCCAGACGGTGATCCTGCCGACCCTGGTCAGCGCCTTCGGTACGTTCTTCATGCGGCAGTACCTGGTGCAGGCGCTGCCGACCGAGCTGATCGAGGCGGCGCGGGTCGACGGTGCGAGCAGCCTGCGGGTCGTGTGGCACGTCGTCTTCCCGGCGGCCCGGCCCGCGATGGCCGTGCTCGGGCTGCTGACCTTCGTCATGGCCTGGAACGACTTCCTGTGGCCGATCATCGCCCTGAACCAGGAGAACCCGACGGTCCAGGTCGCCCTCAACTCGCTGGGCACCGGCTACATCCCCGACGACTCCGTGATCATGGCCGGCGCGCTTCTGGGCACGTTGCCGCTGCTCATCGCGTTCTTGCTGTTCGGCAAGCAGATCGTGGGCGGCATCATGCAGGGCGCGGTGAAGGGGTAGCGGGCCTCGCCTTCTCGTCTGCCCCGTTCCTCGACGCGGGCGAGTGCCGGCCCGGTGCGCGAGAAGCGGCCACCGGCCCGCACTCGCCCCTCCCTCCGACCTCCTTCCACCCTTATGGGAGCGCTCCTATGACCACCACTGACAACATTGAGCCCGCCATCACCACAGCCCCCACGGCAGTGACCCGCTTCCCCGCCGGATTCCTGTGGGGCTCCGCCACCGCCTCGTACCAGATCGAGGGCGCCGTCCGCGAGGACGGCCGCACCCCGTCGATCTGGGACACCTTCAGCCACACCCCGGGCAAGGTGCTGAACGGGGACACCGGTGACGTCGCCGTGGACCACTACCACCGCTGGCGCGACGACGTGCGGCTGATGGCGGACCTGGGCCTGACCGCGTACCGCTTCTCCGTGGCCTGGCCGCGGGTGCAGCCGACCGGGCGCGGGCCCGCCGTGCAGCGCGGGCTCGACTTCTACCGGGGCCTGGTCGACGAACTGCTCGCGCACGGCATCAAGCCCGTCGCGACCCTGTACCACTGGGACCTGCCGCAGGAGCTGGAGAACGCGGGCGGCTGGCCCGTGCGGGACACCGCCCACCGGTTCGCGGAGTACGCCACCCTGGTCGGCGAGGCGCTCGGCGACCGGGTCGAGCAGTGGGTGACCCTGAACGAGCCCTGGTGCAGCGCCTTCCTGGGCTACGGCTCGGGCGTGCACGCGCCGGGCCGCACCGACGGGGCAGCCGCCCTGCGCGCCGCGCACCACCTCAACCTCGGCCACGGTCTGGCCACGTCGGCGCTGCGCGGCGTCCTGCCCGGCCGCGCGCAGATCGGCCTCAGCCTGAACCCGAGCGTGGTCAGGTCGCTGACCGACGACCCGGCCGACCTGGACGCCAAGCGCCGGATCGACGCGCTCGCCAACCGGGTCTTCACCGGGCCGCTGCTGAAGGGCGCCTACCCCGAGGACCTGATCGCCGACACCGCGCGCCTCACGGACTGGTCGTTCGTGCAGGACGGGGACACCGGGATCATCCACCAGCCGCTGGACTTCATCGGCCTGAACTACTACACGCCCGCCATCGTCTCGGCCCCGCGCGCCGGTCGGACCGGCCCCCGGCGCGACGGCCACGGCGCCAGCGACCACTCGCCGTGGCCGGGCTCGGAGGAGATCGAGTTCCACCGCGTGAACGAGGACGTCACCGCGATGGACTGGCCGGTGGACCCGACCGGCCTGAGCGACCTGCTCCTCGACTACAGCGCGCAGGCGCCCGGCGTTCCCCTCTACGTGACGGAGAACGGCGCCGCCTACGAGGACACCGTCGTGGACGGCGCGGTGCACGACCCGGAGCGGGTCCGCTATCTGCACGCCCACCTCGGCGCCGTGCACGACGCGATCGCCCGGGGCGCGGACGTCCGCGGCTACTTCCTCTGGTCGCTGCTCGACAACTTCGAATGGGCGTACGGGTACAGCAAGCGGTTCGGCGCGGTCTACGTCGACTACGAGACGCAGCAGCGCATCCCGAAGTCCAGCGCCACCTGGTACGCACAGGTCGCGCGCAACGGCGGGCTGCCCGCTCAGGACTGACCACGGGCCGGGGGGAAGGGCCGGTACGCCGAACGCCACTCGCGTGGCGGAGCGGCGTACCGGCCCTTATTTTTCGGCTATGCCCGATAACTCACATATGTCCGCCCACGAGAGCCACTGAGCCGCCATGGGGGTACTCAAGGACCACCCGGAACTCGTCCTGTTCGTGAGCCTCGCGCTCGGCTACCTCGTCGGGAAGCTGCGCGTGGGACCGCTCACCCTGGGCGGCATCTGCGGCACCCTGATCGTCTCGCTGCTGCTGGGCGCCTGGACCAAGGCGCAGGTCTCCGACGACGTGAAGACCGTGTTCTTCGCGCTGTTCATCTTCGCGCTCGGCTACATGGCCGGGCCTCAGTTCTTCCGGAACCTGAACAAGAAGTCGCTGCGCTTCTTCGTGCTCTGCGGCATCGAGCTGGTCTGTGTCCTCGGCATCGCCTTCGGCCTCGCCAAGTGGTTCGACCTGGACGTCGGCACGGCCTCCGGCATCCTGGCCGGCGCGGCCACCGAGTCCGCCGTGGTCGGCACCGCGACCGAGTCCATCGGCAAGCTGAGCAATCTGACCGCCTCGCAGATCACCGAGTACCAGGGCAACGTCGCCACCGCGTACACGGTCTGCTACCTCTTCGGCCTGATCACGATCGTGCTCTACACGAGCCAGATCATGCCGATGATCCTCCGCATCAACCTGCGCGACGCCGCCCGCGAGCTGTGGGAGAAGACCCGCAGCAGCGGCAGCCTGGAGGCGGACGAGCGTCCGGCGCTGCCGGGCATGGTGGGCCGCACCTATCTGGTGACGACCGCCGACGGCCGCACGGTCAGCGATCTCCAGGACCATCTCGACGAGCGGGTGACGATCGAGAACGTCAAGCGCGGCAGCAAGATCCTCACCGTCACGCCGGAGCTGGAACTCACCCTTTCGGACCTGGTGCTCCTGGTCGGCCGGCGGGCCAACGTGATCGAGGCCGGCCGGCTGATCGGCCCCGAGACCCCGGGCGTGCCCGGACTCGACTCGCCGCTCGCCAGCCGCGAGGTCTCCATCACCGACAAGGCGCTCGACGGCAAGACGGTCGACGAGCTCCAGCGGGCCAACCCCGAGTTCCTCCAGGACGGCGTCTACGTCACCGACGTGACCCGCGGCGACACCGACATCCCGGCCAACGGCGACACGGTGCTGCACCGCGGTGACGTGCTCACCCTGGTCGGCGCCCGCTCGGGCCTGAACAAGCTGGTCGCCAAGATCGGCTCGGTGGTCAAGAACGACGCCACCGACTTCATCTACCTGGGCCTCGGCATCGCCGCCGGTTCGCTGCTCGGGCAGATCGTGGTCAAGTTCGGCGACGTGCCGCTGTCGCTCGGCACGGGCGGCGGCTGTCTGGTCTCCGGCCTGCTGTTCGGCTGGTTCCGCTCGCGGTCGCAGACCTTCGGCGCGTTCCCGCCGCAGGCCGCCTCCACGATCAAGGACATGGGGCTGGCCGTCTTCATCGCCTGTACGGGCCTGGTGTCCGGGCCGCAGGCCTGGCCGCTGCTCAAGGAGTACGGGGCGCTGCTGCCGTTCGCCGGGATCGCGATGGTGCTGATCCCCGCCACGATCTCGCTGTTCGTCGGGCGGCGACTGCTGAAGATCGAGAAGCCGCTGCTGATCGGCGCCATCGCCGGACAGCAGTGCTCGACACCCGCGATCACCGCCGTCACCCAGGTGGCGCAGTCGTCGGTGCCGCTGCTCGGCTACACGATCACCTACGCCCTCTCCAACTTCCTGCTCCCCCTGACGGGCCCCCTGCTCGTCGGCGTACTCGGCCACTGAGAGGCAAGCAGTGATCGACTTCCTCAACCGGAACATCTTCCAGCCCCACCCCGAACTGCTGGTCTTCATCACCGTCGCGATCGGCTTCCTCTTCGGGAAGATCCGCTACAAGGCGATCGCGCTCGGCGCCGTCACCGGCTGTCTGGTGGCGGGGCTGCTCCTCGGCGCCCAGTTCAAGGTGACGATCGACGGGACCGTGAAGAACCTGTTCTTCACGATGTTCCTGTTCGCCCTCGGCTACAAGGTCGGCCCGCAGTTCTTCCGCGGCCTGAAGAAGGACGGCCTGCCGCAGGTCGTCAACGCGATCGTCGTCTGCGTCACCGGCCTGCTGGTCTGCTGGGGCTTCGCGGCCCTGCTCGGCTACGGTCCCGGGCTCAGCGCCGGTCTGCTCGGCGGGGCCCTCACCCAGTCCGCGGTGATCGGTGTCGCGCAGGACGCCATCGGCAACCTGCCGGGCCTGTCCTCGGCCCAGGTCAAGGACGAGAGCAACCTCGTCGCCATCGGGTACGCGGTGACGTACCCGCTCGGCACGATCCTGTGCGCGATGCTGCTCGCCAACGTCCTGCCGAAGCTGTACCGCAAGGACCTGGCGGCCGAGTCGGCGGCGCTGGCCAAGGAGCTGGACGCGCCGGACGACAACCCGGACCTCAACGAGGGCTACTACGAGGTCGTGCTGCGGGCCTACACGATCCAGCGCCCGGACGTCGTCGGCCGCACCATCGACGACTTCGAGCAGCAGCAACAGCAGCTCGGCCACCGCATCTACATCACGCGGGTGCGCCGCGACGGGCAGATCCTCGACCACGACCAGCAGACGGTGCTGCGCGAGGGCGATGTCGTGGCGCTGAGCGCGCTGCGCGGCTCGCTCGTCGACTACGACGCCCGTACGCACATCGGCGGCGAGACCGACGACGTCGAACTGCTCGGCTACCAGACCGAGACGCTGCACGTCGTCGCCTCGGAGAAGGCCCAGCTCGGCAAGACGGTCGCCGATCTGCGCAAGGAGCCGTTCATGGTCGGCGTCTACATCGACAAGATCTACCGCTCCGGCGCCGACTTCCCGTACCGCCTCTCCTCGAAGATCGAGCGCGGCGACACCCTGATCCTGACCGGGCCCAAGCGGCTGGTCGACCCGGCGGGCGCGGCGATCGGCAAGCCGGTCCCGACGTCGTTCGCGACCGACATGATCTGGGTCGGCCTCGGCATCTTCCTCGGCGGCTGCATCGGCATCCCGGCGCTGACCGCGGGCGGCGTGCCGATCTCGCTGTCCACCTCGGGCGGCGCGCTGATCATGGGCCTGATCTTCGGCTGGATCCGCGGCAAGTACCCGACGTACGGCAACGTGCCGCCCGGCGCCCAGTGGTTCATGGACACGCTCGGCCTGTGCCTGTTCGTCGCGGTCGTCGGCATCAACGCGGGCCCGAGCTTCACCTCCGGCCTGTCGACGGCGGGCTGGGGGCTGCTGATCTTCGGCGCGGTGGCGACCGTGATCCCGCTGATCGTCGGCTTCCTGGTCGGCCACTACATCCAGAAGATCCGCTTCCCGATCCTGATGGGCGTCCTCGCGGGCGGCCAGACCACTACGGCGGCCATCGGCGCGATCAACGAGTCGTCCAGATCCCAGGTGCCGACGCTCGGCTACACGATCCCGTACGCCGTCGGGAACGTGCTGCTGACCATCTGGGGCGCCGTGATCGTCCTCCTCCACCACTGAGCCCCGCCCCTGAGCACCGTAAGGAAGCAGAGACCTCATGCCGAAGACGAACCTGACCCGCGAGCAGATCAAGAGCTACGCCCAGCTCTCCCCCTTCGAGCTGAAGAACATCTTCATCGACCTGGCCAAGGAGGCGCAGGCCGACCAGCCCGGCCAGAAGGACAAGTCGAGCGTCCAGATGCTCAACGCGGGCCGCGGCAACCCGAACTGGACCGCGACCGGCCCCCGTGAGGCGTTCTACGCGCTCGGCTACTTCTCCCTGGAGGAGTCGCGCCGGGTGTGGACGGCCGACAACCTCGGCGGCATGCCGGAGGAGAAGGGCTCCTACGAGCGCTTCGACACGTTCGTGCGCCGCCACCCGGACCTGCCCGGCATCGAGATGCTCGCCCAGTGCGTGCAGCTGGGCATCCAGCGGTTCGGGTTCGACAAGGACGCCTTCGTGCACGAGCTGACCGACAGCTCGATCGGCGACAACTACCCGGTGCCGGACCGGATCCTGCACCACACGCAGGAGATCGTGCGCGGCTACATCGCCGACGAGATGTTCGCGAAGAAGCCGCCGGCCGGTGACATCTCGTACTTCGCGACCGAGGGCGGCACCGCCGCCATGTGCTACATCTTCGACTCGCTCATGAAGAACGGGATCCTGCACAAGGGCGACAAGATCGCCCTGATGGTGCCGGTCTTCACGCCGTACATCGAGATCCCCGAGCTGGACACGTACGAGTTCGACGTCACGTACGTCCAGGCCAACATGTTCGCCGAGGCGGGCGTGCGCGAGTGGCGCTACCCGACCGAGGAGGTCGCCAAGCTGGAGGACCCGGAGATCAAGCTGGTCTGCCTGGTCAACCCCTCCAACCCGCCCTCCCTCGCCCTGTCGCAGCGCGTCGCGAACCAGATCAAGGACATCGTCTCGACGAAGAACCCGAACCTGCTGATCGTCACCGACGACGTGTACGGCACGTTCGTGGAGGGCTTCCGCTCCATCGCCGCGGACCTGCCGCGCAACACGCTGCTCGTGTACTCGTACTCGAAGCACTACGGCTGCACCGGCTGGCGGCTCGGTGTCATCGGGCTGCACGACGACAACGTGATCGACGAGCTGATCGCGGGGCTCCCGGCGGCGGAGAAGGAGCGCCTGAACAAGCGGTACGGATCGCTCACCCTGGAGCCCGAGAAGATCAGGTTCATCGACCGGCTGGTCGCCGACTCCCGTCAGGTGGCGCTCAACCACACGGCGGGCCTCTCGCTCCCCCAGCAGGTCATGCTCGGCCTCTTCTCGCTCTTCGACATGCTGGAGGAGGGCCAGGCGTACAAGGAGAAGATCCGCGGGATCGTCCAGCAGCGCCTCGAACTCCTCCTGGAGGGCGCCCGGATGAAGGTCGCCGAGGACCCGCGCCGCGCCGGGTACTACATCGAGCTGGACCTGATGGCGCAGGCCGAGCTGGAGCACGGCGAGGAGTTCGCGGCCTTCCTGAAGAAGGAGTTCGAGCCCGTCGACCCGCTGTTCCGCCTCGCCCAGCAGACGGGCGTGGTGCTCCTGAACGGCGGCGGGTTCGAGGGCCCGGAGTGGTCGGTGCGCGTCTCGCTCGCCAACCTCGACGACCTGGACTACCTGAAGATCGGCCACCACCTGCGGGCGATCTTCGACGGCTACGCGGCGGAGTGGCGGGCCGCGCAGGGCTGACGTCGGTCAGCCCCGGCCGGGTGGGGGACTCCGCAGAGCGCCGGCCGGGGCTGCAACCCCCGTATTCCAGTGGTCAGTTGAAGGCGGCGCCTACTTGAAGGCCGCGAACGCCTTCTGGAACGCGTTCGCCGACTGCTCGATCGAGCTGCAGGTCGGCTGCGCCGAGTTCGAGGCGCCCCCGTCGCACTGCTTGTCGCGGGTGGCCGACCACATCGACAGGCCGCCCAGGCCCTTGGCCTTGGCGAAAGAGACGAGCTGGGTGGCGTCGTCGACCTTGAAGACCTCCGACGAGACGTCGTTGACGCCGATCATCGGGGTGATCGCGACGGCCTTCCAGGCGGCCGCGTCGGACAGGCCCAGCGCGGTCTTGATCTGCGCCTGCGTGGCGGTCGCGGCCTGCTCGGCGTAGGTGCCCATGTCGCCGCTGTACGACGCCCCGTAGTCCATCGCCATGATGTTGACGAGGTCGGTCTTCACGCCGTTGTCCTTGGCGTTCTTCAGGAAGTTCACGCCGTCGGAGGTCAGGCCCTCGGGCATCACCGGCAGGGTGAAGGAGACGTTCAGGTCCGTGTTGTTCTTCTGGAGCGTCGCGATCGCCTTGGCCCGCTCGGTGTTCGCGGCCGTGTCCGGCAGCGCGCCGCCCTCGACGTCGAAGTCGACCTTGGTGAGCTTGAACTGGTCGATGACCTTCTGGTACGCCGCCGCCAGGTCGGACGCCGAGGAGCAGGCCTGCGCCAGCTCGGTGCCCGAGGCGCCGCCGAAGGAGACCCGGACGTCACCGCCGGCGGACCGCAGGTCGCCTATCTGCGCGGCCACTTCGTCGCTGCCGAGGTCGGTGACGCCGCCCCACTTCGGGGCGCAGGTGCCGCCGGAGGTGATGAAGGCGAGGTTGTACTCCTTGACGCCGGTGGCCTTGGAGGCGGCGACCAGGTCGAACTTCGGGTAGAGCGAGGTGTCGACGTACGGGGCGAAGGCGGCGCCGCTCGCGGCGGACCCGGAGCCCGAACCGGAGCCGGACGACTGCGAGGGGCTCGCCGAGGAAGTGGCCGTCTTCGTCGGCTCGGCGCTCTGCGAGGCCGACGCGGAGGCGGTCGGGGACGGGGTCGCCGACCCGGTCGGGCGGCCGCTCGGCTCCGGGGTGGCGCCCTCGTCGACGGAACACGCGGTGTCGTCGATCTTGCAGCCGGTCGGGGCGGCGTCACCGGCGACGACGAAACCGACGGTCACGGACTTGCCGGGCGCGATGCCCGCCTTGTCCCAGGAGGCGGGGGTGACGGTGACGTGCTGCCCGTCGGTCTTCGACTCGGCGTTCCACAGCGAGCCGAGCTTCGCGCCCTTGGGCAGGTCGAACTCCAGGGTCCAGCCGGACCGGGCCGCGTCCGTGTCGTTGGTGATGACGTACTGGCCGGTGTAACCGCCCGACCAGCTGCTGGTCTTGGTGAACGCGGCACCGACCGAGGCCGCCGACGCGGTGGAGGTGAGGAAGAACGCGCCGCCGCCCACCACGGCCGCGGTGACCACCGCGCCGATGGCCTTGTTCCTGCCGCTGATCCTGCGCCGGTGCGTGCTGCTCATGACGTGCCTGCCTTAGCGATACGGGGTGTTGGGGGTGAGCAGCACGCTAGCGATCAGGAACCCGTCAATTCGGGCAAGAAGGAAGGCAGTTGCGGATCTTAGGGTTGGCTTAAGGGAGGGATCGGGAGCGATTAAAGGTCGAGACCAAGCCTTTACGTTCCCGGCCGCGATGTCCGCGTCCCCGGCGGCCCTCGGCGGGCGCCCTGCGGTCGAGCTGCACCCAGATCCGCACCTCGGTGCCGCCCAGCACGGACGAGCCGATCGTCACGTCGCCGCCGGTCGACTCGGCGAGGCGGCGCACGATGTCGAGGCCGAGCCCGGTGGAGCCCACCCGGCCGTCGGCCGAGCCGCGGGCCAGCGCCGCCTGCGGGTCGACGATGCCGGGACCGGCGTCGGAGACCAGCACGATCACGGCGTCCTCGCCGCTGTGCACGTCGACGGCGAAGGCGGTGCCCTCCGGGGTGTGCCGGAAGACGTTGCCGAGCAGGGCGTCGAGCGCGGCGGCCAGCTCCCCGCGGGCCACCGGGATGCGGACCGGCCGCTCGACACCGGCGACCCGCACCTTGCGCCCCTCGTCCTCGGCGAGCGCGGACCAGAAGTCCATCCGCTCCCGGATCACCTCGGCGGCGTCGCAGCCGGCGCCCGGCCCGGCCGCCGCGGTCTGCGGCTTGGCGTCGCGCGCGGTGCGGATGATGGTGTCGACCTCGCGCTCCAGCTGCTCGACGGCGGCCCGGGTCTGGTCGGCGGCGGGTCCGGCGCCGAGCGAGGCGGCATTGAGCCGGAGCACGGTGAGCGGGGTGCGCAGGCGGTGCGAGAGGTCGGCGGCCAGCTCGCGTTCGTTGGCGAGGAGCTGCACGACCTGGTCGGCCATGGAGTTGAACGCGACGGCGGCGAGCCGCAGTTCGGTCGGCCCGTCCTCGGGCACCCGCGCGCCGAGCTTGCCCTCGCCCAGGTCGTGCGCGGCGCCGACGAGCCGCTGGGCGGGCTGCACCATGCGCACGCCGAGCCGGTCGGCGACGGCCACGGACCCGATGATCAGGGCGATGCCGACGCCCGCGAGGACCACCCAGGCGGTGGTGACGCCGTTGGTGACCTCGTCCTCGGGCACGTACACCTCGACGACCGCGATCTTCACGGGGCTGACCGCGATCGGCTGGAGCCACACCGATCCGCCGGACACGTCGTGCACGGTCGCCCGCTGCACCCCGGTCAGCTGGTCCTCGGCGAGCCGCTGTGCGCCGAGCCGGATGGCGGGGTCGCCGTCGCCCGCGGGGACGTAGACGGAGACCCGGTCCTCGCCGCCGGTCTGCGCCGTGGCGAGGGCGCGGGCGAGCTGGTCGCGGTCGGTGGTGATGGACAGGGTGGGGCCGAGGGCGGCGGCGGTCCGCTCCGCGTTCGAGAACGCCCGGTCGCGGGCCATCTCCTTGATGACGAGCCCGAGCGGGATCGCGAAGGCGACGACGACCATGGTGGTGACGGCCAGACAGACCTTGACCAGCGCCCACCTCATGGCGCGGGCTCCGGGCGCGGCGGCTCCAGCTTCACGCCGACCCCGCGCAGGGTGTGCAGATAGCGCGGCCGGGCCGCCGTCTCGCCCAACTTCCTGCGCAGCCACGACAGATGGACGTCGATGGTCTGGTCGTCGCCGTAGCTCTGCTGCCACACCTCGGCGAGGAGCTCCTTGCGCGCGACGACGACACCGGGGCGCCCGGCGAGGAAGGCGAGCAGGTCGAACTCGCGGCGGGTCAGGTCCAGCGGTGTCCCGTCGAGTTCGGCCTGGCGGCGCAGCGGGTCGATGGAGAGCCCGCCGACCTGGATCAGCCGCGGCGGCGGCTCGGCGCCCGCGCTGCCCCGGGCGCGGCGCAGCACGGCGGCCATCCGGGCGGCGAGGTGCTCGGGCGAGAAGGGCTTGGTGAGGTAGTCGTCGGCGCCGTCGTTGAGCAGCCGGACGATCTCCGTCTCGTCGTCCCGCGCGGTCGCGATGATCACGGGTACGTCGGTGATCCCGCGCAGCATCTTCAGCGCCTCGGCCCCGTCCAGGTCGGGCAGACCGAGGTCGAGGATCACCACGTCGAACCGGAGATGGGCGACCTCGCGCAGCGCCTCCAGGGCCGTGCCGACGCTGCGCACGGTGTGTGCGGCGTCGGTCAGGTGCCGGATGAGAGCGGAGCGCACGAACTGGTCGTCCTCGACCACGAGCACACTTGCCATGGGCGGCACCGTACGCCATCCGGACGTTCCCGAGCCTCTTCCGGGTGACCGTGGACCGCGCGGGACAGCGGTGGCGGGTGTGGTGCAGTATGGCCCGCGATGCCATCGACGCCACCCCCACCGACCCTCCCGTCCGCACCGCCGGCCGTGCCCTCCGCGCCGGCCGGGAACCCGGTGCGGCGCGGCCTGGTGCACGCGGTGGCGTGGCTGCTGGCGACCGGCGCCGCGGTGACCCTGTCGTGGTGGGGCGTGCACACGGTGATGGCGGGCACGGCCTACGACCCGCCGAAGGCCGTGCCGGTGGCCGGCCCGGACGGGCCCGCCTCCCCGCTCGCCTCGTCCACGCACCGCCCCGAGCCGTCCCCGTCGCCGTCGTCCTCGGCGGCGTCCCCGCGGCCGTCCCGCCCGGCCTCGACGAAGCCCGCGTCCCCGAGCCGTACGGCCTCCGGCGCTCCGCCGCCCGCGTCGTCGCCCGGCACGTCCTCGTCCGGCGCGCCCTCGTCCGGCACGGTGAAGAGCTACTCGACGGCCGGCGGGCGGGCCGTCTTCGACCTCGGCGACACCTCGGCGACGCTCGTCTCCGCGACGCCGGGCGCCGGCTGGTCGGTACAGGTGTGGCAGCAGACGACGTGGATCCGGGTGGAGTTCACCTCGGGCACGGACAAGGTCTCGGTGTTCTGCACCTGGCACGACCACGAGCCGTCGGTGGAGGTCGCCGACTACTGAGCGCCCCGCGTCGGCTATTTGAAGACCGACGGCGGCGGCGCCGGGGAGGCCTTCGCCGAGGCGTCCGTCACCGGCACCGCTCCCCCGGTGAAGTCGAGCAGCCCGCGCCCGTGCTCCACCCGCCCGGGATGCGGGTCACCGGCGGCCCGGCGGGTCAGCTCGGCGACCGGCAGCGGCAGCGCGGAGGCGGCCAGCACCGCGTTGCCGAACCGCTTGCCGCGCAGCACCGTCGGGTCGGCGATCAGGGCCAGTTCGGGGAAGACGGCGGCGGCGGTCGCGATCTGGCCGCGCAGATGGGCGAGGGGCGGTCCGTCGGCGAGGTTCGCCACGTAGGTCCCGGCGGGCCGCAGCACGCGCCGCACCTCGGTCAGGAACTCCGTACTGGTGAGGTGGGCGGGGGTGCGGGCGCCGCTGAAGACGTCCGCCACCAGCACGTCGGCCCAGGCGTCGGGCAGCTTGGCCAGCGCCTCGCGGGCGTCGGCGGTCCGCACCCGGATGCGGGCGCCGGGATCCAACGGCAGTGCCGTGCGCACCAGTTGGACGAGCGGGCCGTCGCGCTCGACGACCTGCTGGGTGGAGCGCGGCCGGGTCGCGGCGACGTAGCGGGCGAGGGTGAAGGCACCGCCGCCGAGGTGCACGGCCTGGACCGGGCGGCCCGGGTCCGCGGCGAGATCGAGCACGTGCCCGATGCGGCGCTGGTACTCGAAGGACAGGTGCGCGGGATCGTCGAGGTCGACGTGGGACTGCGGGGCGCCGTCCAGATACAGGGTCCAGCCCGCGGGCCGGTCCCGGTCGGGCGTCAGCTCGGCGAGCCCTCCCTCGACGTCCGCCACGACGGGCTCGCGCGCGCCCCGGCCGCCGCCCTCGCTCCTGCGCGCCTGCTGCTTCCCGCGTGACCTCGCCATTCGCCCATTATCCGCGGGCGGCGCGCGGCGGGCTCAGCGGCAGTTGTCGGCGGCCTCGATCAGGCGGGCCGCCTCGTCGAGGGCGGCGCGCAGCACGGCCGGGTCGGTGACCAGGTCGGCGGCGCCGGTGCCGTCGGGGTCCGGCGGCAGCAGCCAGCCGGTGCCCTCGACCGGCGGGGCGAGCCGGGCGCCGCGTCCCTCGGTGTGGGTGCAGGCGCTGCCCGGTACGTCCCAGGCGTCGGCGGTGCCGGGCGGGACGAGGAAGCCGAGGGTGGCGCCGCCGCCGTCGTGCAGCACGGGACCGACCGGTTCCGCGCAGCCGCGGCGCAGGATGTCGACCGCTTCGAGCCCCTGCCGGGACGGGACGGTGACCAGGTCGCAGGCGCCCGGTGGCTGCGCACTGTGCTCCTCGGTCGGACAGTGCTGCGCCGTCGATGTCGTGGGCTGTGTCGCGTCCAACACGTCGGCCCCTCCTCGTGTCAGATGGGGTTTCGCGCATGGTTCAACGCGTCGGAACGTCAACCGGCTACGGCGGCACGCCGCCGCAAAGGATGGCAGTTCATGGCGGATCGTGGGTGAGATATCCGTTTTGTAGCCAAACACTGCGTGTCGGACCCGTCGCAACCGGTACCTTCGAGCCTCGCCGGAACAAGGACCAGCACACCGCGTCGAGGTGTCCGTTCCACCGCGCCACCGCGCCGCCCGTCACCTCGGCACCCCGCTCCCTTGGTGTCCGGCACGGTTCGCACGGGAGGACCCGCCCATGACGTCGTCTCCGCATCTCTCGGATGCCCCGGCGCCACCGCCCCCACGACCGAATCTCGCCTTCCGGGAGCTGCGCGGTCAGCGCTCGCCGGGCGAGTTCGCGGCCGCGGTACGGCGATCGGCGCGCGAGATCGGCGAGCGGGTCAGCTGCGACGCGCGCTACATCGGACGCGTGGAGGCCGGCGAGATCCGCTGCCCCAACTACGCGTACGAGCGGGTGTTCCTGCACATGTTCCCCGGCCGGACCCTCGCGGACCTGGGGTTCGCGCCCCGCTCCGTGGTACGGGGCCGGGGCTCGCGCCCCATGGTCCCGGCCCAGCACAGCCCCCTGCACGACCCCCAGCACCACGAGGAGAGCGACGTGCGACGTCGCGCGTTCATGACCGGCATGACCGGCTCGACGGCCACCGTGGCCGTCGCCGCCCTGGCGCCCTTCGGCACCGCCCCGCAGCAGACCCCCCTGGACCGGCACCCCGCCCGCGCGGGGGTCGGCGCCGTCGAGGAGGCGATCCGGCGGATCCGGCTGCTCGACGACCGGCACGGCGGCGACGGCCTGTACCGGCGCGCCGCGGCCCCGCTGCGCACCGCCTTCGAACTGCTCGACTCGGGGACGGCCTCGCGCGAGGTCGCCGACCGCTTGCAGGCCGGCGCGGGTGAACTGGCCATCTCCGTGGGGTGGCTGGCGCACGACTCGGGCCGCTTCGACGACGCCCGCTCGCACTACGCGGAGGCGCTGGCGACGGCGCGGGTGGCGGGGGACGAGGCGCTGGAGGCGCACGCGTTCTGCAACACGGCGTTCCTCGCGCGGGACGCGGGGCGGCCGCGCGAGGCGGTCCGGGCCGCGCAGGCCGCCGCGCGGGTGGCCGGGCGACTGGGTTCGCCGCGGCTGCTGTCGCTGCTCGCGCTGCGGGAGGCCGGGGGCTGGGCGGGCCTCGGTGACCAGCGGTCCTGCGAGCGGTCGCTGGCGCGGGCGCAGGCGCTGTTCGCGCGGGGCGGGGCCGATGCCGACCCGGAGTGGATGTCGTTCTACGGCGAGGCCGAGCTGGAGGGTCTGGAGGCGCAGTGCTGGTCGGCGCTGGGGTCCTGGGACCGCGCGGCCCGGCACGCGCGGCGGGCCGTCGCCCTTCAGGACCCGCACTTCACGCGGAACATGGCGCTGTACACCGCCGAGCTCGCGGACGATCTGGCCCGCGCGGGGCAGCCCGACGAGGCCGCCGCCGCGGGGGGCCGGGCGCTGGGGCTGCTCCGGGATGTCCGGTCGTCCCGTATCGAGGGGATGCTGGCGACGACGGCCCGCGTGCTGCTGCCGCATCGTCGGGCGTCGGGGGTCTCGGCGTTCTTGACGTCCCACGCGGAGTCGCGCCGCTGAGGCGGGGCGCGTCACCGGGTGCGGCTTTCGTCGTGGCTGGTCGCGCAGTTCCCCGCGCCCCTGAATCCCGCCGGTCGTCGGTCGGACGGTCAGGACAGGTGGCCCGTTTCGTTCCAGGATTCGATGGCCGGGTCGCCGTAGGCCCAGCCCAGGACCGAGAGCGAGGTCGGGTTCAGGCGGATGCGGGACGCGAAGTCCAGGGGGAGACCGAGCCAGCGGGCGCCGATCGAGCGCAGGATGTGCCCGTGGGCGAAGACGAGAACGTCCCGGTCGGCGCCCCGGGCCCAGGAGACGACCTCATCGGCCCGCGCCGTCACCTCGTCGATCGACTCCCCGTCGGGGACCCCGTCGCGCCAGATGAACCACCCGGGCCGCATCTCCTGGATCTCCGCCGGCGTGAGCCCCTCATACGCCCCGTAGTCCCACTCCATCAGCGCGTCCCAGGAAGCGGCCCGCTCCCCGAACCCGGCGAGCTCACACGTCTCGCTCGCCCGCACCAGCGGCGACGTCCGCACCTCGACCCCGTCGAGCCCGTCGAACGGAGCCCGGTGCAACCGCTCGCCGAGCAGCTTCGCCCCGCGGCGGCCCTCTTCCAGGAGCGGAATGTCCGTCCTGCCGGTGTGCCGTCCGGACAGGGACCACTCCGTCTGTCCGTGCCGGGCCAACAGGATGCGCGGTGCCATACGGGATGAACCTTTCGTCGGGAAGGGCGCGAGGAGTGTGAAGAGCACGCCGGGGAAGGACGGGAGGGAACAAAATGAACAGGAGGCAACGGGAGTGTCGCCGCTTCCATCATCGCGCAACCGCAAGGAGGACGGTCCGCTGGGCAACCCGCCACCAGATCTCAGCGTCTACGAGGGTCGGGGGTCACCCGCGCGGACGCCCATATACGCCTTAGGGTGGACACGTGGCCAGAGGCCGCCGGACGAGGAAGAGGGGGAGCGGCCCGCATGTCGCAGACCGACCACGCACCACGCACGGAGGCGATACCGGGCGTACGGCTTCGCTGGTGGACCGAACTTCCCCTGATCGTCCTCGTCTACAGCGCGTACACCGCGGGCCGTCTGCTGGCCCGGGGCGATGTGCAGACCGCCGTGGACCACGGCGTGTCGATCCTCCGGGCCGAGAAAGCGGTCCGCCTCAATCTCGAACACCCGCTGAACCGTCTGTTCACGCGTGAGGCCTGGATCGGCGTCCCCGCCGACTTCTGGTACGCCTCGCTGCACTACGTGGTCACCCCGGCCGTGCTGATCTGGCTCTTCCGCCGCCGCGCGCACCTCTACCGCACGGCCCGCACCTGGCTGATGACCTCGACGATGATCGGTCTCGTCGGCTTCACGCTGCTGCCGACCTGCCCGCCCCGGCTGCTCTCGGCCTCGTACGGCTTCGTCGACACGATGGCCCAGTACAGCTCCTACGGCTGGTGGGGCGGCGCGGCCAGCGCGCCCAAGGGCATGGGCGGGATGACCAACCAGTACGCGGCCATGCCCAGCCTGCACGTCGGGTGGGCGCTGTGGTGCGGCATCATGCTGTGGCGCCACGGCGGCAGCCGCTGGACCAAGGCCGCGGGCGTGGCCTACCCGCTGATCACCACGATCGTCGTGATGGGCACCGCCAACCACTACTTCTTCGACGCGCTCGCCGGCGCCGCGGTGATGGGCGTCGGCCTGGCGCTCACCCGGCCCGTCCAGCGGCTCGCCGCGCTGGTCAAGGAGTGGGCCACCGATCTGGTGACCGGGTCGCGCGGCGCCCCGGTGGCCGCCCCTTCCGCCACACGCTCCTCGATTGTCAGTGAGGAATGCCAGACTTCCCCGGGTGAGCGAATTCCCCGACAGCGCAAGGCCGCAAGCCGATCGCAGCCCCGCGACACCGGCGACGGGGCTGCGGCACCGGCTCGCTGAGCTGCGCGGCCCCGACACCCCGCCGCGCCCGCTGGACGCCCGCGCCCTGGCCGCCCTCGCGGCGAACCCGGGGTGCAGTCGCCGCGCGCTCCTGGACGGCGCGGGTGTCGACAAGGGCCGGATCGCGGACGCGCTGGGCGCGCCGGCCACCTTCGGCCAGTCCCAGTTCGCCCTGACGCGGGGGAACGCGTTCGAGGCGAGAGTGAAGGCCGACGGCGGCGCCGAGCTGCTGCGGCTCGTGCACGCCCGCGTGGGCTCCGCCGGGACGCCCGAGCCGGTCCCCGATCTCGTACGGACGCCCGACCTGTCGGCGATCGGGCCCGAGGGGCGCACCGCGCGCACCGCGCTGGCGCTGCGCGAGGCCGTCGAGTCGGCCGCCGCGTCCGGTACGTGGACGTTCCTGGACCATCCGATGGTGGCCCTGGACGTGGCGGGCAGCCCGGCGTTCCTGGAGCCGGACGCGGTGGTCGTGCACCCCGACGGCAGCTGGACGGTCGTCGAGATCAAGTCCTTCCCGATGATCGACGGCGCGGCGGACGCGGCGAAGGTCGGCGCGGCGGCCCGCCAGTCCGCGGTGTACGTCCTGGCGCTGGAACAGATCGCGGAGCGCACGCCGGGGGCGCGGGTCCGGGACCGGATCGTGCTCGTCTGCCCCAAGGACTTCACGAACCTGCCGGCCGCGTCCGCGGTCGACGTGCGCAAGCAGCGCTCGGTGACCCGGCGCCAGTTGACGCGGCTGACCCGGATCGAGCACATCGCGGCGGCGCTGCCGCCCGGCACGGCCTTCGACCCCGGGCAGTCGCCGGCCGAGCTGACGGCGGCCGTCGAGTCGGTGCCCGCGGCGTACGCGCCGGAGTGCCTGGCCGCGTGCGAGCTGGCCTTCCACTGCCGGGACCGCTCCCGCGCGGCGGGCGCGGTGACGAGCCTGGGCCGTCCGCTCCGCGCCGAGCTGGGCGGCCTGACGACGGTGGACGCGGTGCTCGCCGCCGCGCACGGCGAGGCGGGCGACCCCGAGGACCCGACGGTGGCGGCGCTGCGGCGGGCGGCGGCGCTGCGCGCGGAAGCCCTCACGGAGGCCTTCGGAGGCGCGCGGTGCTGATCCCGTCCCCGACCGACCGCCACCTCCACCGCCGCGAGGAGCCCACCGCGTGAGCCTGATCAACCACCTGGCCCGGCTGGAGGCGACCAGCACCGGCCGCGCCCAGCCCACCGCCACGGTCCGCCACCGCCATCTCTCCCAGCGGCCCCTGGTCCTGGTGCCGCTCACCACCGCGGGCGAGACGGGCGCCCCGCTCGGCGCCCTCGTCGGCACCGAGCGCACCTCGCCGCGGCTCCTCGTCGTGGCGCAGCCGCGCGACCGCGATCTGCGCTTCGCGTTCCTGACGCAGCTCGCCGATTCGGTCCTGCCGTACATCGACGGATACGCGGGCGACGTCGAGCTGACCGAGCGGGCCGAGACCGACCCCGCGACGAACAAGCGGGTCAAGGTCGAGGTCGAGCTGTGCGCGGACGCGCCGCAGTTGATCGTGCCGAGCCGGGCGGGCATCGAGTTCGTCCGGCTGCTCGGCCGCTCGATGCGTTTTCGGCGCACGGCCGAGCAGGACCCGGAGACGCCCTATCCCGCTCCCCCGCACGTGCCGCTGCTCGGCCGCTGGCTGACGCACTTCGGCGAGCGGGCGCGGGTCCCGGGCTCGGCGCTGCTGCTGGCCATGACGGACCTGCTGTCCCGGCACTGGGCGACGGGCCAGTCCAGCCTGGAGGACCAGCACCTCGGCGCGCTGCTCGCGTGGGTGGAGGCGCCGGAGGGCACCTCGGGCGCCGAGGCCGCGTTCCGCGCCGAGCGCGGCCGGGACGCGCACGGCCAGCTGCTGTGCCCGCCGGCCGGTCCGGCCACCGACCCGGCGTTCGACAACAAGCTGCTCGCACCCGCCATCGAGCGCTACGACAAGGCCCGTACGCGCCTGGCGGCCGCCGAGGACGCCGTGGAGGCCGACGGCCGGCTGGCCGAACTGACCGCGGCCGAGCGGGAGCTGCACGCCCTGGTCGAGTCCCGCACCCGGCCCACCTGGGACGCGGTGTGGCGGGGCCTCGACGCGCTGTGCACGCTGCCCGAGGGCCCGCGCGCCGCGGACCGCTGGACCCGCGACCGCTGGTCGTTCACCGGCCACCGCGACCGGGTCGCGGCCGGCGAGCCCCCGCAGCCGCGCCGCGACGACGCGGTGACGGCGGCGAACAAGCTGGCCACGCGCGAGCGCGAGCAGGCCCGCCTGGACGCCCAGGAGGCGCTCGACGACCCGCTCGTCATGGCGGGCCGGCGGCTCGCCGGGGAGGCGTTGGCCGGCGAGGTGACGGAGGTGGTCCCGGCGTACAACGACAAGAAGCGCCCGCGCCCGCTGATCACCCTGCGCACGGACGACCGCCCGCACCTCGGGGAGCGCGTGAAGGTGTACCGCTCGCTGGACGGCAAGGCGCAGACCGCCGAGTTCGTGGCCTACGAGAGCGAGGGCACGGTCGTCCTGCGGCTGCTGGACAAGATGGGGCGCGGCAAGGAGCCGGATCCGGGTTCCGTGCCGGAGAAGGGCGAGCGGGTGTGCTGGACGCTGTTCGAGCACGAGCAGCGCGGCGGCCCGAAACTGCCCGAGCCGGAGGAGACCCCGTGGACCCACGGCGGTCCGCCGGGCGCCGGGGCCGAGGCGCCGGACACCGTGACGACGGAGGACATCCTGTGACGACCGCCAGCGCTTCGCCGCCCGCCGACGACGTCTTCGACCCCGGGGCCGAGGCCGCCCGCGCCACCGCCGAGATCCTGCGCGACACCCTGCACAGCGAGGCCCGCGGGGTCGTCGTGGACTCCCCGCCCGGGGCCGGAAAGTCGACGCTCGTCGTGCGCGCCGCGCTCGAACTGGCGGACGCGGGCCGCCCGTTGATGATCGTCGCGCAGACGAACGCGCAGGTCGACGATCTCGTCCTGCGCCTGCACGAGAAGCGCCCCGCCCTGCCCGTCGGCCGGCTGCACAGCAGCGACCCGGACGCGTACGACAAGGCGCTCGACGACCTGCCGACGGTACGACTGTCGACCAAGGCCGGCGATCTGGCACCGCTGCCCGTCGTCATCTCGACGGCGGCGAAGTGGGCGCACGTGAAGGTCGAGGACGCCGGGGGGCCGTGGCGGCACGCGATCGTCGACGAGGCGTACCAGATGCGCGGGGACGCGCTGCTCGCCGTGGCCGGGCTGTTCGAGCGGGCGCTGTTCGTGGGCGACCCGGGGCAGCTCGACCCGTTCTCGACGGTCGGCGCGGAGCAGTGGGCGGGGCTGTCCCACGACCCGTCGGCGTCGGCGGTGTCGACGCTGCTCGCCCACAATCCCGAGCTGCCGCAGCACGAACTCCCGGTCTCCTGGCGGCTTCCGGCGTCGGCGGCGCCGCTGGTGTCGGCCGCGTTCTATCCGTACACGCCGTTCCGCAGCGGCACCCGGGAGGGCGATCGCACGCTGGAGTTCCGTGCGGAGTCGGACGGTTCGGGCGTCGACCGGGTCATCGACGAGGCGGCGCGGGCGGGCTGGGGCCTGCTCGAACTGCCCGCCGCGCACACGCCGCGCACGGACCCGGAGGCGGTGCGGGCCGTGGCGCTCGTGGTGCGGCGCATGCTCGACCGCGACGGGGTGACGGTCTCCGAGCGCGGGCCGGACCCGGCGCCGCTGACGGCGGACCGGATCTGCGTCGGCACCGCCCACCGCGACCAGGCCGCCGCGGTGCGCTCCGCGCTGGACGGGCTCGGGGTGCACGGGGTGACCGTGGACACGGCGAACCGTCTTCAGGGGCGGGAGTTCGACGTCACCGTGGTGCTGCATCCGCTGTCGGGGCGGCCCGACGCGACGGCGTTCCACTTGGAGACCGGGCGGTTGTGCGTGCTTGCCTCGCGGCATCGGCACGCGTGCGTCGTGGTGTGCCGGGCGGGGGTGGCGGAGCTCCTGGACGCGCATCCTTCGGCGGAGCCGGTGCAGTTGGGGGTGACGGTGAAGTTTCCGGACGGCTGGGAAGCGAATCACTCCGTGTTGAGCCGGTTGTCGGAGCATCGGGTCGCCTTGGGGGGTTGAGTTTCGGGTGCGGCGCCGTCGTGGCTGGTCGCGCAATTCCCCGCGCCCCTGAGGCATGCGCTGCGCGCAGCCTCCCCTGCGGCGGTCTTGCGGGGGCGCGGACAATGGAAGGTGGTCCGGGCAACGAGAGCGGGCCGTACGTCCAGCACGAGGAGGAACACCATGGCGGAGCCCGAGCGGCAGCGCAGGTCGCGGTTGCGGCCCGCGCCGTTGATCTTCGAGCCCGCGGACGCCGCCGCAGACCCGGAGCACTTCTTCGACCTGGAGTCCGTCGAGGACCCGCGAGAACTGCTCTCCCGCGCCACGGAACTGACCCATGCGTTTCGCGCCGCGGCCGACCGCTCCGTGGAGTTCCAGGCCATCGCGGCGGCCCAGCTCGCCGACCCGCGCCGGTTCGACAGGCTGACGGCCGCGGACATCGCGGAGCGCGCCGAGTGGACCGAGGACTACGCCAAGAAGATGGTCGAGTTCGGCCGTGACCTGCTGCGCGGCACCGCCGAGCCGACCGCCTGAGTCACGGTCAAGATCTTTTGGCATATGCCAGAGGGGCAAGATACTCCACCCCGCCCCCTCCTGTCCTGATTTCTCGCAACCCTTTGGAGCTGCGCCCTCACCCCCTGTAGATGTAGAAAACATGAGCGCCACGCATCCCCCCTTCGCCCCCGCCCACACCCCCCGGGTCGCGGCTCACGACCGCTTCGACGTCTCGGGCGTCACGCCCGAGGGCGCGGCCTGGCTCGCCTCCGCAGGAACGTATCCGCGCTCCGCGCTCGCCCACTGGGAGGCCCGCCCCTCCGCCCCCGTGGTGCTGCCCTGCGGTTCCGTTTTCGACGTGGTGAACGTGCCCGCGATCTTCGGCCGGCGGATGTTAGACCGGCTCTGGGACGAGGGGCCCGGGTCCGGGCCGGTCGCCACGTACCGGGGGCGCATGCTCCTGTTCGCCGCGCCGGGCACCGCCCAGCGGCTGCCGTCGCTGCTGCGCTGGGAGGAATGGGGGCCTGCGGTGCCGCCGCTGCTCTGTCACGGCAGCGGGGACGCGGTGACCGTGCCCGCGCCGTCGGTGCCCGCCGAGCCGCATCAGCCGTCGCGCTGGGTGGTCGCTCCGGACACCCGTCATCCCTGGCTGCCGGGGGCCGAGGTGCTGCTGTGGGCGTGTGTCCGGGCCGCCCGGGCCGCCGCGCACTCGAGCGTCCAGGTATCGATTTTTCCTGCTGCCGATCTCAGTGCTAATGTCTACGACGTCAGCCGGCGCCATTAGCTCAGTTGGTTAGAGCAGCGGACTCTTAATCCGCGTGTCCGGGGTTCGAGTCCCTGATGGCGCACCTGAAACGAAGGCCTCCCGCTTCTGCGGGGGGCCTTCGTGGTTGTCGGGTGCGGCGCCATCGTGGCTGGTCGCGCAGTTCCCCGCGCCCCTGAAGCATGCGCTGCGCGACGAACTACCCGGTCGTCACCTTCACCGTCCACGATCCCGAGGACGCCCGGTCGCCCACCTCCACGCGGAGCTTCTCGCCCGGGACCGAGAAGCTCTCGCCCTCCTGGACCGGGGCGTCCGCGAGCGGCGGGTAGACCGAGTCGCCGTAGCAGGCCTCCGTGGACGGATGGGAGTCGAGGACCTGGACCGGCCCGGCGCCGGAGGCGGAGTCGCTGCGGACGCGGTAGACGAGGACGCCCTGGGCGCAGGTCGTGTCGTCGTTGCCGCCCGCGCCCCGCGCCTCCAGGGCGATCGCGCTGGACGGCCCGGTGCGCACGACCGCGAGCTTCGTGCCGTCACCGGTGCCGAACGGAGCCCCCGGCACCCGTGGCGCCGTGCTCAGCGGCTCCAGGGTCAGCCGGGTGTCCCCGGTGTGCGTCACGCACGCCACCTGCCGCGAGGGCAGCCAGCCCAGCTTCCACTTGTGCCAGCCGAAGAAGTCGGGGGCCAGCCCGAACTGGCTGCCCATGACGTCCCAGTCGCCGACGTACGTGTCCCAGTCCCCCTCCCCGTCGGTCGGCCGGTGGTAGAGGTCCGGCAGGTCGAAGACGTGGCCGGTCTCGTGCGCGAGGACGTTGCGGTCCGGCGGGTGGTGCTCGAAGACCGTGACGATCCGGCGGATGTCGGTGCCGTCCGCGCGCATCGGCCGGTCGAAGTTCACGACCTTCGTCGCGTCCGAGTCGACGCCGGGCGCGTCCGGGTCGGCGACGAAGTAGACGACGTCGTACTTGGTGAAGTCGGTCACCGGATCCGCCGCCGCCAGGGCGTCACGGAGATAGGCGCTGCGGTGCGCCGCGCTCCAGTCGCGCTTTATGGCGTACGAGGTCGAGGCGTGCGGCATCTCGATCCACGTCCGCTGGGGGTGCGCGGCGAGCCGGAACTTGCCGTACGAGGCGCGGGCGAAGAAATCGCTGGTCGCGGGGAAGTAGTCGGCCGCCAGTTGGCGCGGGGTGGTCGTCGGCGTCCAGTCGGGGAACGACAGGAAGACCATCACCGCGTTGAGCGGCTTGACGGGCCGAGGATAGGCGGAGTTCCAGGAGTCCAGGCCCTCGGAATGGTGGGCGGCGGTGCGCTCCAGGGCGCACGGTCCGGCATAGGGCGGCGCGGCCGCCGCGGGACCCGCGACCAGACCGATGGCGGCCAGGGCGGTGAGAGCGGTCAGCGCGGCGGCGGTGGCACGCAGACGGCGCTTGTCCACTCCCCCGAGTGGCTGCGGACGCGGCAAGTCGACCTCCGGACGGGGAATGCGGGACACCCCACCCAGACTGTGTGCGTTCGTCACACTTCGCCCTGTTTATCTGGCCCGGACGAGTGAGCGGCCGACACCCCGGCGGTCACCGAACGTCACAGATGATCCGGGTCGGTCGCCGCTCGGAAGAAGCCCGGCCCGGCCCGAGCAGAAACGATCTGCCGGTCCCGTGGTGCCCCCGCCGGGACCGCACCGGTGTGCGGTGCAGGCTGGATAGGCCGTCCGACCTGCCTCTATGATCGGCACACTTTCCTGCCGGGACCCGGCCGCACCAGAACACGCAACCAGACGACGCACTGCGGGAGCGAACGGTGAGCGCACAGCCCGATGGGCCGACGACGGCGACGGAGGCGTCCGCACCGCGCCGGCGCCCCGATCTCCTCACGGAGAGTGGCCACCCACGGCTGGACGCCCCGGACGCCGCCTACCGGTCCGCGTTCCTCGCGTCTCCCCTCCCCATGGCGGTCGTCGACCGGGCCGGACTGGTCGTCGGGGCCAACCGTGCGGCGCTCGCCCTGCTGGGCGGCGACAGCGACCAGCCGGTCGTCGGGCGGCTCGCCGCCGAACTGCTGGACCTCGCCTCCGACCCGCGCACCCGGGACGCGTACCAGGACGTACTGGACGGCCGGCAGGCCCGGCTCTCGCGCACCCGGCGCCTCAAGCACCCCGTGGGCCACTCGATGTGGACCCGCGTCACGCTCGCGCCGGTGCCCGGCGCCGAGGTCGTCCTCGTCTCGCTGCACGACCTCAGCGCCCACCGCGAGCTGCGGTCCCGGCTGCGCCACCTCCAGATGCACGACCCGGTGACGAAGCTGCCCAACCGCGCCCTGTTCTTCGAGCGGCTCACCGCCGCGCTGGAGGCCGGCGCGTACGACGAGACGGGAACGACCGGCCGGGTGGGCCTGTGCTATCTCGACCTCGACGGGTTCAAGGCGGTCAACGACACCCTCGGCCACCATGTCGGCGACCGGCTGCTGGCCGCCGTCGCGCAGCGGCTCGCGCACTGCGCCGAGCGGGCCCGGCACACCACCGGCGTCCCGCTGGTGGCCCGGCTCGGCGGCGACGAGTTCGCGCTGCTCGTGGAGGAGTCGGCCGGCACCGAGCAGGCGACCGATCTGGCGCAGTCCGTGCTGGACGCGCTGCGGGAGCCGTTCGACCTGGCCGGGCAGCGCCTTTCGGTCTCCGCGTCGGTCGGCGTCGTCGAGCGGCAGGCCGTCGGGACGTCGACCACCGGTCTGATGCAGGCCGCCGACACCACGCTGTACTGGGCGAAGGCCGACGGCAAGGCCCGCTGGACCCTCTTCGACCCGGAGCGCAACGCCCACCGCATGACCCGGCAGGCCCTGTCGTCGGGGCTGCGGCCGGCCGTCGAGCGGGGCGAGTTCGTCCTGGAGTACCAGCCGCTCGTCCAGCTGGAGGACGGTGCGCTGCGCGGCGTCGAGGCGCTGGTGCGCTGGCGGCACCCGCAGTTCGGGCTGCTGACGCCGAATCGGTTCATCGGACTCGCCGAAGAGGACGGCTCCATCGTGCAGTTGGGGCTGTGGGTGCTGCGCACGGCGTGTGCGCAGGCGCGCCGCTGGCAGCTGGACAACCCCGGCGCGCCGCCCGTCTTCGTCAGCGTGAACGTCGCGGTGCGGCAGGTGTGGGACTCGGATCTGGTGGCCGATGTCGCCCGGATCCTCGCGGACACCGGGCTCGCCCCCGAGCTGCTCCAGCTGGAGCTGACCGAGTCCGCCGTCATGGGCTCGGCCGGGCGGCCGCTCCAGGCGCTCCAGGCCCTCAGCGACATGGGCGTCCGCATCGCCATCGACGACTTCGGGACCGGCTACTCGAACCTGGCCTACCTGAGCAGGCTCCCGGTGTCCGTCCTGAAGCTGGACGGGTCGTTCGTACGGGGTTTCCAGTACGAGGACGGGGCGGCGCCCAGCGATCCGGCCGACGCGATGATCGTGGAGGCGCTGGTGCAGCTGGCCCACCGGCTCGGGCTCACCGTGACCGCCGAGTGCGTGGAGACGGCCGAGCAGGCGGAGCGGCTGCGCCGGATCGGGTGCGACACCGGGCAGGGGTGGCTGTACTCGCGGCCGGTGGCGCCGGACCGTATCTCCCGGCTGCTCGCGCCCGTCTCCTGAACCCTCCCGGTCAGCCCTTCGGCATCCCGTAGGCGTCGGCGATGAGTTCGTAGCTGCGCAGCCGGATCTCACCGGTGTGGGCGTTGGCCGTGAGCATCAGCTCGTCGGCGCCGGTGCGCTTCTGGAGGTCGTCGAGTCCGGAGCGGACCTCGTCGGCGGTGCCGTGGATGACGTTCGAGTTCCAGGAGTCGATGAAGTCCCGCTCCATCTCGTTGAACTGGTACGCCTCCGCCTCCTCCGGCGTCGGGACCAGGCCGGGGCGGCCGGTGCGCAGCCGGACCATGTTGAGCGCGGCGGCCAGCACCTGGCGGCGGGCCTCCGTGCCGTCGTCGTCGGTCGCCAGCGCCGAGACGCCGATCAGGGCGTAGGGCTCGGACAGCACCTCGGAGGGCCGGAACGACTCGCGGTACAGGTCGAGGGCCGGGATCGTGTTCTGCGCGGAGAAGTGGTGCGCGAAGGCGAACGGCAGGCCCAGGGCGCCGGCCAGGCGGGCGCTGAAGCCGGAGGAGCCGAGCAGCCAGACCGGCGGGCGGTGCGGGTCCTGGACGCCGCCGGGCGAGGTGGCCTGGACCGGGCCCGGGACCGCGTGGATGCGGGAGTACGGGTGGCCGTCGGGGAAGTCGTCGTCGAGGAAGCGGGTCAGCTCGGCGAGCTGCTGGGGGAAGTCGTCGGCGCCCTCG
Source organism: Streptomyces sp. HUAS MG91 (assembly GCF_040529335.1). Taxonomy (GTDB): domain Bacteria; phylum Actinomycetota; class Actinomycetes; order Streptomycetales; family Streptomycetaceae; genus Streptomyces; species Streptomyces tabacisoli. The sequence goes on from NZ_CP159534.1 coordinate 3,207,873, forward strand.
TTCAGGCGGTCGCTGCGGCGCAGGGCGGCGGCGGTGGCGCCGTCGGTGCCGGGGGCGCGGCCGAGGCCGAGGTCGACGCGGTGCGGGGCGAGGGCTTCCAGGGTGCCGAACTGCTCCGCGATGACCAGGGGGGCGTGGTTGGGCAGCATGACGCCGCCGGAGCCGAGGCGGATGCGGTTCGTGTGGGCGGCCAGGTGGGCCAGGATCACGGCCGGGCTGCTGGACGCGACGCCGGGCATCGAGTGGTGCTCGGCGACCCAGTAGCGGTGGTATCCGCGGTTCTCCGCGAGGCGGGCGATGTCCACTCCGGTGGCCAGGGCCTGGGTGGCGGTGCGGCCCGCTCCTACGGTGACCAGGTCCAGGACCGAGAGGGGGGTGGGGGCGGTGCCGTGGGCTGCGCCGCGGATCTCGTCTTGGGTGGCCGGCACGGGGTCCTCCTGCATAGCTCTACATCTGGGCTGGACCCCGGCCTTAACGGAGGCGCACTCCGGTTTATTCCCCTGGTTCGCCGTCCGACGGCCGGTGGGGCTTCTCGCGCAGTTCCCCGCGCCCCCAAGGCATGCGCTTCGCGCAGCCTTCCCCTGAGCGAGCGAAGCTCGCTTCAGGGGCGCGGGGAACTGCGCGAGAAGCGGCCACCGGGCCGCACCCGAACGACTACGCCTGGATCACCGGCTCCTTTGTGAACAGGGCGCCCAGAGCGGGAGCGTTGACTCGGCGGTCGACCAGGCGCAGCGCCTCCCAGACGGTGACCTGGTTGGCGGTGAGGACCGGTTTGCCGAGCTCCCGTTCCAGGTCGGAGATGTGCGCGGCGGTGTGCAGCGCCGTGTCCGGGAGAAGGACCGCCTCGGCGTCCGGATGATCCCCGGCCCGGGCCATGGCGAGGACCTCGTCCCAGCCCCAGGTACCCACCTCGGCCGCGGTGATGATCCCGCTGCCCCGCACGGAGAGCACCTCGGCGCCGGCCGCCTTGAGGAACGTGGCGAAGTGGTCCGCGACGTCCGACGGATAGGTCGCCGCGACCGCCACCCGCCGCACCCCCAGCTCACCGATCGCGTGCGCGAAGGCGAAGGAGGTGCTGGACGCGGGCAGCCCCGCGGCCTGCGCGAGCCCGCGGACCTGGTCGTGAGCGCCGTCCCAGCCGAAGACGAAGCTGCCGGACGTGCACGCCCAGACCACCGCCTCGGCGCCGGAAAGCCGCAGCTCCTCGACCCCGGCGGAGAGCCGCTCCGGCGCGCCCATGCGCAGCAGCGCGTCGACGCGGTGCGCGTCCTCGCCGATGTCGGTGTGCACGACGGCCAGCCGTACGTCGCTGTCGATCAGCATCTCGATCCGCGGATAGTCGTCCTCCGCGGAGTGTCCGGGGTAGAGAAATCCGAGCGCTGTCATGCTCTATGCCCACCCTTCCTGGCCCTCCGGAAGTTCCGGAAGACGCTGTTCTGCCTGACGTCCTGGCACGGGCCACTGCCGGCGCGCCGCCGGATCGAGCAGCGCCTGGTAGGGGCCCACTGCTCGCGTACCCAGTCGGGTGAGGGCTGCCCACATCGTGACCTGATTGGCCGAGATCACCGGCATCCGCAGCTCGGCCTCCAGCTGCGGGATGACGTCGTACGTGGGCAGGTTCGTACAGCTGATGAAGAGCGCGTCGGCGCCGGTGCCGACCGCCGCGCGCGCCATCTCGGCCACGTCCCGGTAGGGCACCTTCCAGATGTGCCGGGTCAGCCCGAGATAGGCCCGGCCCACCACGGTGATGCCCGCCTCCGCCAGATACTCCTCCAGCGACTCGGTGACGGAGCGGGTGTACGGGGTGACGAGCGCGATGCGGCGCGCTCCGAGGTCGGCGAGGGCGTCGAGCAGCGCCCCCGACGTGGTCACGGACGGGAGCTCCCCGGCCCTGCGCATGGCCTCGCACATGGCGCGCTCCCCGGCGATGCCGCCGACGAAGCTGCCCGAGGTGCAGGCGTACGCGAGGACCTGCGGTTCGGCGGCGCCGAGCGCCCGGACCGCCTCCCCGAGTGTCTCGTGCTCGCTGACCAGGCGGGCCAGGTCGAGGCTGACCTCGACGGGCACGAACGGGGTGCGGGTGAGGTGGAGGGAGATGTCGTCGGGTACCCAGCGCCACAGTTCACGGTCGAGGGCGAAGTCGAACGGTGCGACTACGCCGACGCCGCGCTGCGGCTGCGGTCCCCCCAGGAATGAGACGTCCATAGAGCATGCCCCAGGTTCAGCTGACGTGGTGATTGCCGATGCGATGCTTGAGCCGGCAGAGCGCCGGGTCGTCGGGACAGCGAAGAGGGCGGGAACCCGCGTACGGGGTACCGCTGTTGACGAAGGTAGGTTCAGGTGCCAGCGTGGTCAATCCGCGCATGTCAGTTGGGATGCCGTGAGACGGCGCACACCGCCCACAGTTCATGATCCCGATGTTCCCGACTTGTCCATCACCAGGAAAGCGGAGCTTCGTTGCGAAACGATTTCCCCTCGATGTCCGGCCCCGACGCGCGTCGCCCCACGGTCCTCGTCCTCGACGCGGCCCCGCCCGCGCCACCGCCCCGGCTGGGCGTGCTGACCGGCCGGGCCCGGGTGCTGCACGCCAAGGACGCCACCGAGCTGCGTGATCAACTTCCGTACGCGGACGTCCTGTTGGTCTGGGGCTTCCTGTCGGACGCGGTGCGCGAGGCGTGGCCCGGACGGGGTGCGCGGCCGGTGTGGGTGCACACGGCGAGCGCGGGCGTGGACCGGCTGATGTTCCCCGAACTCGTCGCCTCGGACACGGAACTGACCAACGCGCGGGGCGTCTTCGACCAGCCGATCGCCGAGTACGTGGCCGCGCTCGTCCTGGCGATGGGCAAGGACCTGCCCGCCACGATCGGGTACCAGGCGAACCGGGAGTGGCGGCACCGCGAGACGCAGCGGATCGCCGGGACCCGGGCCTGTGTCGTCGGCACCGGCCCCATCGGGCAGGCGATCGTCAAGCAGCTCAAGGCGCTCGGCATCACCACGGCGCTGGTCGGACGGCGGGCCCGGGCCGGGGTGCACGGCCCTGCGGACCTGGACCGGCTGCTCGCCCGCGCCGACTGGGCGGTGTGCGCGGCGCCGCTGACCGACGAGACGCGCGGCATGTTCGACGCCCGCCGGTTCGGCGTGATGCAGCCGTCGGCGCGGTTCATCAATGTGGGACGCGGGCCGCTGGTCGTGGAGTCCGACCTGGTGGACGCCCTGCGCAAGCGGTGGATCGCGGGCGCCGCGCTCGACGTCTTCGAGCACGAGCCGCTGCCCGACGACAGCCCGCTGTGGACCGCTCCGGGACTGATCGTGTCACCGCACATGAGCGGCGACACCGTGGGCTGGCGGGACGAACTGGGGCGCCAGTTCGTGGAGTTGTTCGGTCGCTGGGAGAACGGGCGGCCGCTGATGAATGTAGTAGACAAGAAACGTGGGTATGTCCCCGGAAGCTGATCACCGAACAGCTGGTCACTGAACCACTGACGCACCGGACCCCTGGCACTGGAGGACGGATGACGGCCGAGCTCACCGGACTGACCGCGCAGGATCTGCTCGACGGCTACCGCAAGGGCGAGTTCAGCCCCGTCGACGCCACCCGGGCCGTGCTGGCCCGGATCGAGGAGACCGAGCCCGCGCTGAACGCGTTCGTACGGGTCGACGCCGAAGGGGCGCTCGCGGCGGCGGAGGAGAGTGCCGGGCGCTGGCGGCGCGGCGAGCCGCGGGGGCTGGTCGACGGGGTGCCGGTGACGGTCAAGGACATCCTGTTGCAGCGCGGAGCGCCCACGTTCCGGGGCTCGAAGACCGTTCGCGCGGAGGGTAGTTGGCCGGAGGACGCCCCGTCGGTCGCCCGGCTGCGCGAGCACGGCGCCGTGTTCGTCGGCAAGACGACCACGCCCGAGTTCGGCTGGAAGGGCGTCACCGACTCGCCACTGTCGGGCGTGACCCGCAACCCGTACGACACCTCGCGCACCGCCGGCGGTTCCAGCGGTGGCAGCGCGGCGGCGGTCGCGGTCGGCGCGGGGCCGCTGTCGCTGGGCACGGACGGCGGCGGCTCGGTGCGCATACCGGCCGCCTTCTGCGGCGTCTTCGGGCTCAAGCCGACGTACGGGCGGGTGCCACTGTATCCGGCGTCGGCGTTCGGCACCCTCGCGCACGTGGGGCCGATGACGCGCACCGCGGCCGACGCGGCGCTGCTGATGGACGTGATCTCCGGCCCCGACCCGCGCGACTGGTCGGGGCTCGGCCCGGCGGTCGGCGGCTTCCGCGAGGGGATCCAGGGCGGGGTGCGCGGGCTGCGGGTCGCGTTCTCGCCGTCGCTGGGCGGGCAGGTGGCGGTACGGGCGCCGGTCGCGGCCGCGGTGCGCTCGGCCGTCGAGCGGCTCGCCGGGCTCGGCGCGTACGTGGAGGAGACCGACCCGGACTTCACCGATCCGGTCGAGGCCTTCCACACCCTGTGGTTCAGCGGGGCGGCCCGGGTCACGCAGCGGCTGTCCGCCGCGCAGCGCGAGCTGCTCGATCCCGGGCTGCGGGAGATCTGCGCGCAGGGGGCGCGGATGAGCGCGCTCGACTATCTCGCCGCCGTGGACGTGCGGATGGAGCTGGGGCGGCGGATGGGCGTCTTCCACTCGACGTACGACGTGCTGGTGACGCCGACGCTGCCGGTCACCGCGTTCGAGGCCGGGGTGGAGGTGCCGCGGGGGTCGGGGTTGCGGCGGTGGACGGGGTGGACGCCGTTCACGTACCCGTTCAATCTGACCCAGCAGCCGGCCGCGACCGTCCCTGTCGGGGTGGACGGGGACGGTCTGCCGGTCGGGCTTCAGGTGGTGGGCGCCCGTCACCAGGACGGGCTGGTTCTCCGGGTGGCGCATGCCCTTTATGAGGCCGGGGTCGCGGGTCTCGACGCGCCGTAGCACGGAGCTCCGCCCCGGACCCCGCTCCTCAATCGCCGGAGGGGCTTGATCGGCCTCCGCCGAACGGACGAGTGACGGGCTAGACCCGGCGGAAGCCCAAGGTCTCTCCCACCGCTCCGCTCCGCCACAGGTCCTGGCACGCCTCGGCCATGGTGTCCAGGCCCTCCACCACCTGGCCCCACACGATGCCGGGCACCCAGCCCACATCCCCGTTCATGAGCAGGTTGTTGCGCTCGTAGAACAGGGCGAGGTCGATCACGGGTGCCCCGGCGCTCAGGCCGGCCCCGCTGCCGTAGCCGTAGGACTGCGAGCCCAACTGCGTCCCGTTGAAGGAGAAATAACAGAGGTCGCCGGGAATGGGCGTCACCGTCGGATTCTCCAGCGGTGGTTCCTGTTCCGCGAATGCCGGGAACAGGGCATAGATCTCGTTGCGCGCGTATTTGGCGTGGTAGACGTCGGAGACGAGCGGCAGCGCGTCCCAGACCGCCGCGCAGGTCAGCGGCGCGCGGTCGTCGAGGAGTTTGGCCGTGCAGGCAACTCCCCTCTTGGCCAGGGAGACTTCGATGAAACGGGTGCCGGATTCAGTCGTGGAGTCAGCCATGCGTTCCATGGTCGTCCCGGGCCACCCCTCACGGTCAAGACCGCATCAGCCGTGACAGGGGCGTGAATTGATCGGCATGGATCGGTTCCGTTCGGGTAGCCGCGCGCCCATGGCTCCACCAACTGAGATACGTACGAACGGGAAACCGCTCAGAAGACAGGGTGTCCGCAGACGATCACTGCTCGCCGGCCTCGGAGTGCTCGGTGCGGCCGGCGCTCTCGGCGCCGCGGGCTGCAGCCGGGTACCGAGCGGTGACACGCTCGCCCGGCTCCGGTCACAGGGAACGGTGCGACTCGGCATCGCGGGAGAGGTGCCGTACGGATACATCGACGACAGCGGGAAGTTCACCGGCGAGGCGGTGGAACTGGCCAAGGTGATCTTCAAACGGCTGGGAGTCGCCAAAGTCCAGCCGGTCGCGACCGACTTCGCCTCGCTCATCCCCGGCCTGAACACGCAGCAGTTCGACGTCGTGTCCGCCGGGATGTACATCAACAAGGAACGCTGCCAGCAGGTCATCTTCGCGGATCCCGAGTACCAGATGCTGGACTCGTTCATCGTCGCGAAGGGCAATCCGAAGAACCTGCACTCCTACGCCGACGTCGTGAAGTCGAAGGCCAAGTTCGGTACGGGCACCGGCTACGCGGAGATCCAGTACGCGGTGGACGCCGGTTACAAGGAGTCCGACATCGTGATCCTCCAGGATCAGGTGGCCGGGCTGAACGCCGTGGAGGCCGGGCGCATCGACGTCTTCGCCGGGACCGCGCTGACCACGCGCGAGGTCACCAGGAAGAGCCGCAAGGCGGAGGCCACCACACCGTTCGCGCCGCTGGTGGACGGCAAGAAGCACGTCGACGGCGGCGGCTTCACCTTCCGGCGCGCCGACACCGGACTGCGGGACGCCTTCAACGTCGAGATCCACAAGATGAAGAAGAGCGGCGAACTCTTCCGGATTCTCCGGCCGTTCGGCTTCACGAAGGCGGAGATGACGACGCTGACCGCCGAGGAGCTGTGCCGATGACCTCCGGACTGTGGGAACACTGGGTACTTCCGGGCATCTGGGTCACGATCCAGCTGACCCTCTACAGCGCCGCCCTCGCGACCGTGGTCGCGTTCGGCGTCGGCGCCGCGCGTACGCACCGGCTGTGGATCGTCCGCTTCGTGGCCGGCCTGTACACCGAGATCTTCCGGGGCACGTCCGCCCTGGTCCTGATGTTCTGGATCTTCTTCGTCCTGCCGCAGCTCGCGGGCTGGTCGCTGGTGCCGATGTGGGCGGCCGTACTGGCCCTCGGCCTGTCCTACGGCGCGTACGGCGCGGAGATCGTGCGCGGTGCCCTGAACGCGGTGGCGCCCGCGCAGCGCGAGGCGGGGGTCGCGCTGAGCTTCACTCCGTGGCAGCGGATGCGGCTGATCCTGCTGCCGCAGGCCGTGCCGGAGATGATCCCGCCGTTCTCGAACCTGCTGATCGAGCTGCTGAAGGGCACCGCGCTGGTGTCGCTGCTCGGCATCGGTGACGTGTCGTTCGCCGCGTACCTGGTGCGCCTGGCGACCACCGAGAGCGCGGAGATCTACGCGATCACGCTCGTCATCTACTTCGTCATCGCGTTCCTGCTGACGCGCGGGATGCGCGCGCTGGAGAAGAAGACCAAGGCCGGACTCGGGCAGAAGCCCGATCCAGGAGTCGGAGTCATGCGCAGGCTCAACCTCCGCCAGCAGAACGAGACCGCCCAGCTCCCCGTGGGCGGAGGAGGTGCCCAGTGATCACCACCGCCGCGACCACCTGGGACTGGTCCGCCGTCAGCGACTTCATGCCGCACTTCTGGGACGGCATCCTCGTCACCCTCCAGATCTTGCTGTACGGCTCGCTGATCTCCTTCAGCGTCGGCCTGCTCTGGGCCCTGGCCTTCCGGGCGCCGACCCGCTTCGTGCGCTGGCCCGTCGGGCTGATCACGGAGTTCATCCGCAACACCCCGCTCCTGGTCCAGCTGTTCTTCCTGTACTTCGTGCTGCCCGAGGCGGGCATCCAGTTCTCCGCGCTGACCACGGGCGTCGTCGCGATCGGCCTGCACTACTCGACGTACACCGCGCAGGTCTACCGCGCGGGCATCGAGGCCGTGCCGGCCGGACAGTGGGAGGCGGCCCGCGCGCTGAGCCTGCCGTACCGCAAGACGTGGACCGCGGTGATCCTGCCGCAGGCGATCCGCCGCGTCGTTCCCGCGCTCGGCAACTACGTCGTGGCGATGCTGAAGGACACCCCGCTGCTCGCGGGCATCGGCGTCCTGGAACTGCTCCAGCGCTCCCGCCTCCAGGCGGCCCAGACGTTCCAGTACACCGAGGCCCTCACCGTCGTCGGCGTGGCCTTCATCGTCGTCTCCTACCTCGCCTCCCTCCTTCTCCGATCCCTGGAGCGCCGCCTTGTCCACTGACACGAACCTGTCCAAAGAGCAGCCCAACCCCGCGGTGGACGGCAGCGAGCTGATCCGCTTCGACAAGGTCGTGAAGCGGTTCGGCGACAACACCGTCCTCGACCAGCTGGACTTCTCGGTCGCCTCCGGCAAGCACGTGACGCTGATCGGTCCGTCGGGCTCCGGCAAGACGACGATCCTGCGGCTGCTGATGACCCTGCTCAAGCCCGACGAGGGCACGATCAGAGTGGGCGGCGAGTACCTCACCCACGAGGAGAAGAACGGCAAGCTGGTCCCGGCCGGCGAGAAGCACGTCCGCGAGGTCCGCAAGAACATCGGGATGGTCTTCCAGCAGTTCAACCTCTTCCCGAACATGAAGGTGCTGCGCAACATCACCGAGGCGCCGGTCACCGTCCTCGGCCTGTCGAAGGACGAGGCCGAGGAGCGGGCCCGCGAGCTGCTCGACATGGTCGGGCTCGGCGACCGCATCGACGCGTACCCCTCGCAGCTCTCCGGCGGCCAGCAGCAGCGGGTGGCCATCGCGCGGGCGCTCGCCATGCGTCCTCAGGTGCTGCTGCTCGACGAGGTGACGTCCGCGCTCGACCCCGAGCTGGTCGCGGGCGTCCTCGACGTGCTGCGCGACATCGCGCACACGACCGACATCACCATGCTCTGCGTCACCCACGAGATGAACTTCGCCCGGGACATCTCCGACCAGGTCCTGATGTTCGACGCCGGCCGGGTCATCGAGTCCGGATCGCCGGAGAAGATTTTCAGCGACCCCGAGCACGAGCGCACCCGGGAGTTCCTGAGCGCGGTCCTGTGACCAGCCACGGTCTGATCGTGGCATGACTTTGGCATATGCCAGAGTGGCGCGTTCCTGCTGAGAGGGTACGGAACGCGCCACCAATCTCCCCAACCAGCGCCCCTCTTGGGTGTGTTGGCGGCTATCGTGGACGAAGCCAGCTGTCCGGAACCGTTCCATGCAGGGGGATGCCGTGGCGCTGAAGCACGACAAGGACGCGTCGTCGTACAAGCCGCACCAGTCGGTGCAGCACGCTCTGCGCGTGCTGGAGGCCGTCGCCCGCCGGGGCGTCGGCATCACCGACACGGAACTGGCGCGCGTCACCGGTCTGCCCGTGGACCAGTTGACCCACATGCTGCGCATGCTGCGGCGCGAGGGGTACGTCCAGCAGGCCGCCGACGGCGCGTATCTCGCCGGGGCCACGCTCGACCGGCTCGGCGCGGCCGACGGGCACGAGTCCGCGCTCACCGCGAAGCTGCAGCTCACACTGGACGAGCTGCGCGACACCGTGGGCGCCGCCGTCTACATCAGCCGGTACATCGACGGCGAGGTCCGGATCACGCAGTACGCGTCCGGGCCCGAGACCCCGCCGGTGAACGAGTGGGTGGACTTCCGCGTCTCGGCGCACGCCAGCGCCGTGGGCAAGAGCCTCCTCGGCCAGCTGGACGTCAACGGCCGGCGGGACCATCTTTCCCGCCACAAGATGGCCCGCCTCACCTCGCGCACGATCACGAACGAGAAGGTGCTGCTGTCGAAGCTGGCCGCGCAGCCGGCGACCGTTCCCGTCCTTGATCTCCAGGAGTACGCGGTGGGCACGGTCTGCGCCGCCGTCCCCATCACGGCGGGCTCCTCGGTGGGCTGCCTGGCCCTCTCGCTCCCGGTGGAGCACGCCCACCGCCTCCACCACGCGGCCGACCGCCTCAACCAGAGCGCGGCACCGGTCCTTCTGTCCCTGGCGATCTGATCACCGGGAGCCAAGGTGCGGCTTGAGTGTGGCTGGTCGCAGCTCGCAACGACGAAAGCCCCCCACTACGGTGGAGGGCTTTCGCTTTACTGTGCGCCATCAGGGACTCGAACCCCGGACACGCGGATTAAGAGTCCGCTGCTCTAACCAACTGAGCTAATGGCGCCGGTTGACGAGGTAAATACTACCTGGCCCGAAGGGGTGCTCCCGACCACGAGGTCACCGCGGACCGAGCAGATGCCCGCGCCCCCGCTCCCGGAACGCCGCGGCGAGCCCCTCCCGCTCCCCCGAGGTCAGCACCCGGTACGCGGCGGCCCCCGGCGGACGCCACCACAGCTCGTCGGCACCGCCCCAGAACCCCTCCCGCCGCAGCTCCCCGCGCCGCACCTTGTTGGTCGCGGTGACCGGCATCCGGTCCACCACCCGCACGAAACGGGGCGCCATCTTCGTACCGAGGTCACCCTGCCCGAGCAGAAACTCCCCGAACGCCAGCGGATCGAAGGACACCCCCTCGCGCGGCGCGAGGGTCGCCATCACCTGGTCCCCGGCGACGGGATCGGGCACCCCGTACACGGCGACGGCTGCGGCGTCCGGCCAGCGGGCCAGGATGTTCTCGATCATGGCGGGGGCGAGGTTCTCGCTGTCCACGCGGATCTTGTCGTCGCCGCGCCCCGCGAAGTAGAGGAACCCCTCGGCGTCCCGGTAGAAGAGGTCGCCGGTCCAGTACCAGCCGTGCTCGCGCACCCGCTCGGCGTACGCGGCGTCGTTGCGCCAGTACCCCTCGAAGGGCGAGCGCCCCCGGTTGACCAGCTCGCCGATCGCCTCGGCCCCGTTGACCAGCCGCCCGCCGGTGTCGAAGACGGCGGGCGGGCACTCCGCCCTGGTGTCGGGGTCGAGGACGACGAGGTCGTCGTGGGGCGCCGGCCGCCCGATCGCGCCCGGCGGGGTGTCGACGGTGCGCTGCACGGCGGCGCCGCCCTCCGACGAGCCGTACCCCTCGACGAGCCGCACGCCGAACCGTGCCTCGAAGCGCGCCGCGTCGACCGCGCCCGCCTCGGTCCCGAAGCCGACGCGCAGCGGGTTGTCCTTGTCGTCGGCCCGCTCCTCGGTGGCCAGGAGGTACTGGACGGCCCGGCCCACGTACGTGAAGTAGGTCGCGCCGTACCGTCGCACGTCGGGCAGGAACGCGGACGCGGAGAAGCGGCGGCGCAGCGCCACGCCCGCGCCCGCCGCGACGGCCGGTGCCCAGTCGGCGATGACCGCGTTGCCGTGGAAGAGCGGCATGCAGACGTAGTGCACGTCGTCGGGCCGTACGCCGAAGGTGCCGACCAGGGAGTGGCCCGCGGCGGCGAGCCGGCCCTGGCTGCACAGGGCGGCCTTGGGGGCGCCGGTCGAGCCGGAGGTGAAGTAGAGCAGCATGCGCGAGCCGGGCCCGACGTGCGCGGCGATCTCCGGCTCGGCCCCTCGATAGGGGGCGAGCAGTTCGGCGTAGGCGCCGGTGTCGGTCACCAGGACGCGGACGCCGGGGAGCGCGAGCCCGTCGAGCAGCGGGAGGTGGGCGCGGTCGGTGACCAGGACCCGGCATTCGGTGTGCGTGATGTCGCGGGCCAGCTCGGCGCCGCGGCGGGTGGGATTGAGCCCGGCGACGGCGGCCCCGGACAGCGCGGCGGCGGCGAGCCACTGCGGGAACTCCGGGGTGTTGTCGAGCAGCACCCCGAGGTGCCGCTCGGCGCCGGCGGGCAGCAGGTCGGCGAGGAGCGCGGCGCGGGCCGCGGCGCCCGCGGTGACCTCGTGGTGGCTGAGCGTCTGGTCCTCGTACGCGAGACCGGGCCGGTGGTCGCCCCACCGGGCCTGGACCAGTTCCGCGAAGGTGCGCGTGTCGGATCCCATGGCCGCGCACCATAATTGACGTACCGTCAGAAGTGGAGACCCGTGGGCCAGGGCCTGTCCTAGCCGTTGGGATCGTCGTAGTAGCCGTGGGGGAAGTCGTCCGGGATCTGCTCCTCTTCCGGCCCTCCCGCGGTCAGCGCGATGACCATGACGGTGACGCACACGGCGAGCGCGGCCGCCGTGAACAGCACGACGCACCCCATGCCCACTCCGAGCGCGACCGGCCGGTACGGCTCGGCCGTCGCGTGCTCCGGCGCGTCGGCCGAGTAGCGCACCATGACGATGTCGCCCTCCAGGACCGTGTCGGGCCCGCCGTCCGCGGTGATGCGGACGGTGCGGCCCTCGCGCGTGGTGAACTCGTACACGCGGCTGCGGTGGGTGGTCGGCGAGTCGCCGCCGGTCGTGGTGGTGAACACCCGCAGACACCGCGCCTCGGACGTGCGCCCGCCGTGCCAGGCCCGCCGGATGCGCAGCGCACGGCGCAGCAGCGCCACGCAGATCGTCACCACGAATGCCGCCATGATGACCGCGAGCCCGACGAAGAAGAACTCCATGCCCCCACCCCCGTGGTCGAACACTCCCCCGTACGCCGGCGACAGCTCGTCGGCGTACAGGGAAGCTACCGGGATCCGGAGCAGAAGTTGCTCAAGGAAGGCTCAGAACATCCCGGTCAGAACGTGACGTCCGAGCACGCGTAGAACGCGTTCGCCGTGTCCGCGATCGTCCACACCGCGAGGATCACGTGGTGGCCGGACTTGCCCGACGGCAGGGTGCCGGAGTGCGAGAGGGTCGCCGGGGGCTGGCCGCTGTAGGGCACCGTGAGGAACGGGGTGGTGTCCAGGGCGGCGCGGGTCAGCGGCTGGCTGTCGTTCCAGCCGTTCTTGGTGATGTAGTAGCGGAAGTCCGTGGTGGAGTGCCGCGCGGTGAACTGCCACCTGAACGTGTAGCTCTGACCACCCGTCACCTTGGTGGTCGGCCAGGCCGAGCCGTTGGGCTGCTTGGCCGCGTTGAGCTGGCCGAACTCGGAGTGGTTCGCCGAGCAGATCTGGCCGTCGGCGGGACCCGCGGCCGGGAAGCCCTTGGGGCCCTCGACGCTCTGCGGCTCCCACTGGATGTTGCCGCAGTTGGCGACGGTGCCGTTGGCACAGAGCTTCTGCCTGCTGATGGGCAGGTCCGTGTAGCCGTGGCTGCTCGCGCCGCCGGCCGACAGGGCGAACGCCCCGGCGGTGGTGAGGCCGAGCAATGCCGCGTAGATCTTCTTCCGCATGCTGCCGCTCCTGGGGGTGTGGGGACTTCCGGAAGCCGTGCGCACAGCAAGGTGCTAGGTCTAGACCAACTCCCAATGTATTGCCGGGAGTTGAACATGTCCATACCAATCGCAGGTTCCGGAAGCCCCGCCTCACTCCCCCCGGCCGGTGTAGAAGGCGACGGTCAGGTCCTTCACCAGCGCCTTGCGCTCGTAGTCGTCCAGCTCCACCAGGCCCCGCGTGGTCAGCCGGGTCACCGTGTCCTCCACCGAGTCCACGACCGAGGTGAGCACGCTGTCCCGGTGCTGCGCGTCGAGCGCGGCGATCCGGCGGCGCTGCATCGCGGCCGCCACCTCGGGCGCGTACTCGATCCGGGTGGGCTGCGCCGAGAACACCTCGATGCCGACCGGCTCGGCGTCCGCGGCGAGCCGCCGGGTGAGCAGGTCGCCGACGGCCTCGGCGTTGCGCAGGGTCGGCGCGTCCTCGTGGAAGGCGTCGGCGGGCAGCTGGGACAGCACCCGCGCCATGTCCGCCTCCACGCACTCGCGCAGATACGTCTCGTGGTCCTCGACCCCGAAGGCCGCACGGGCGGTGTCCTTGATCCGCCACACCACGAGGACGACGACGCGCAGCGCGACCCCGTTCGCGTCGACCGCGGGCATCGGCTCGCTGCGCCAGTGCCGCAGGCGCACGTCGGTCCGGCGGCGCAGCAGCAGCGGGTTCACCCAGAGCAGCCCGGACTTGCGGACCGTGCCCCGGTACCGGCCGAACAGGGTGAGCACCCAGGCCCGCCCGGCGCGCCCGCGCGCCAGACCGCCGAAGCCGAACAGGGCGAGCGCCCCGGACCCGGCGACCGCCGACCACTGCGCCGCTCCGAGCCCGGTGCCCTCGTACCGGGACAGCCCGGCGATCTCCGTGACGATCTGCGGCAGCGCCCCGGCCCAGCCGAGCGAGGCCACCGCGCCGGCCGCTCCGGCCAGCCCGCCGAGCACCCCGAGCGCGCCGGGCAGCGCCCGTCCGCCGCGCTCCTCCAGGTCCGGGTCGACGGTGGGCGCCGGGCGGGCCGGGGCGCGCGGCGGCATCCGGCGCGGGGCCATGGTCCTGCCGTTGCCGCCCTTGACCGCGCCGGTGCCGACCACCGCGGGGCGCAGCGGCACGGCCACCGGGTCCGGGTCGTCTCGGAAGAGGAGGTGGACCGGGATCTCGGTGGTCGCCTCGTTCTGGATGAGCCGCGCGTTGCGCGGCCGTTCCCCGGTCTCGGTGGTTTCGCTCATCGCTTCCTCGTCGCTCTCTCGGTCCGCCCCGGCACCGTCACTCGTCGTTCTGGCCGTCGTCCCGGTCCGGCCGGTGGTGGTCATGAGAAGAGCCGCCGCCAGGTCTCCGGCCCGGGATAGCCGTCGGCCGCCGCGCCCCGCCAGCCCTGCGCGCGCTGGAACGCCTCGACGGCCCGTCGGTCCGCCTCGCCCCAGCGCGGGGTCGGGCCCTGCGCGTAGTACTTGCCGAATCCTTTCTTCACGAGCTGTTCGCCGAGCTTCGTCACGGCGGCGCCGCTCGCGCCCGGCCGGAACGCCGCCCGGCCGGGGAAGGCCGGGGCCTTCGTGGCGCTGGAGCCCTTGGCGCCCGAGGCGCCCTTGCTCGCGGCCGGGATGTCCTTGCCCTTGCCGGCGACCAGGTACGACCACGTCGTCGGCCCCGGGATGCCGTCGGCGTCGGCGCCGCTCCAGCCCTGGGCCTTCTGGAACGCCTGGGTCGCCCTGCGGTCCGCGTCGCTCCAGCGCGGGCCGGGGCCCTGGCTGTAGAACCGCTTGCCGCCGCGCTCCACGAGCAGCCGGCCGAGCTGGGTGACGTAGGCGTTGTTCGCCCCGGGCCCGAAGGACCCGGCGCCGGGGAACTTCGTCGTCGAGGTGCCCGCGCCGGAGGTGGAGCCCGCCTTCACGCCCTTGTAGCGGTAGGCGAGGTACTTGGCGGAGTTGCTCCAGTACGCGTACGGGGTGGACTGCTTCCTGGTGCCGGGGCGGGTCTGCTCGTAGGCGATGTAGTAGTTGCGCGTGTAGTCCGTCCACCCGCCGAAGATGGTGACGTGCGAGCCCTTCTCCGGGTCGGACGGATTGTGGAAGAGCAGGATGTCGCCGGGCTGGAGCTGCGCCTTGGTGATCCGGGTGCCGAACGCCGCGAGGCTGCCCGTCCACTCGTTGCCCGGCAGGTCCCACGCCATGGAGACGAAGCCGGAGCAGTCCTGGCGGTAGCCGTCGTTCCAGTACTTGTCCATGCTGTACGGGACCTTGGCGGCCACCCAGGTCTTGGCCCGGTTGATGATCGCCGCCCGGGTCGTGGTGCGCAGCGCCGTCTGCTGCGTCAGGCTCACCGCGCCGGCGGCCTGGCCCGGCGCTCCGTGCAGCGCGCTGGTGCCGCCCTGCGGGGTGACGTCGTCGTCGCCCGGCGCGGGCTCACCCGGTCTGGCCTCGTGCTGCCCGGCCGCGGCGGCCGGGGTGAGCTGGACACCGCCGATGACGGTGCCGGCCGCCGCCGCGACGGCCAGGGCGTGCCGCGCGCCGAGCCGTGTCCGTCCCGGGGGCGGTGCGGTGCGCCGCCACTGGACGCACCCCGCGCAGCGGCAGCCGCCCGCCGGGTCGAAGTCCTCGAATACCGGAGCCTCCATGCGATTCCCCTCACACTCCAGAGCCGCCAACGAACTGACGAGCCTCGCCGTCGCACGCAGGCAGCGTCTCAACTGTCCGGACAAACCGCATGTTGACGGTCCGAATGATGGAAATCCCCACAAATACCCCGCCCCCTCGGCGCGCCGCCTGGCCAACGGCGGTCCGGAGCACCCCAGGAGTTCGGGTAAAGTTATGCAGGTCAGCGGGCGCCATTAGCTCAGTTGGTTAGAGCAGCGGACTCTTAATCCGCGTGTCCGGGGTTCGAGTCCCTGATGGCGCACAGCAAGGCACGGGCCCTCCACCAGCGTGGAGGGCCTTTGTCGTTGGGTAGAACAGCAGTCCGGCGAACGGCCGGGGGTCCGGGGGTTGTCCCCCGGGGGATGCAGCATCCGCGTGTCCGGGGTTCGAGTCCCTGATGGCGCACAGCAAGCAAAGGCCCTCCACCAGCGTGGAGGGCCTTTGTCGTTCATGTGTCCGAGTGGCGGGCCCCCAGGCGCACAGGAAACGCAAAGGATCCTCACAGTCGAGGAGATATGGGATCGCTGCACATTAAGGCCGGTAAACACCGTGTTTCGATCCGTATCGACCTTGCGATCATGAGGTGGGGCGCAGCACCCTATCGTGGAGCCTTTGGCCCCAAAGGGACTTACGGTGCAGGGTAGTTGCCGTCCGTGAGGCGGGGGCGCAGAGGCGGGTTCGGCGGGAGTACGGCGCGATCCGGCTGCTCAAGGCGCGGGGACGGGGGCCCCGTTCATGAAGCGATGCCGAGGGGGGGGGCATCATGCAACCGGAAGGCTGTCGTTCCAGTCTTAGAGAGGGTGGGACGGTGGCCGGCCACTGATACGCCCGGGATGGTCGAGGGGGACCGGTCACGGGCGGAGGACCGACGACCACGCGGTGACTCGCGTGCGGGGGGATGACTCAACATGACGTCGACGCCGACGGGTGCCCGCGGGCAGTTCGACCCGTCCGAGACGACCCAGCTGCGGGTGCCACCGCACCGCACCGGCGGCTTCAAGCGAATAAAGAAGAGCCTGCCGCGCTACGACTACGAGCACTACAGCCGGCTCGCCGGGCCCCTCACCCAGCCCGACCCGAGCAAGCCGTACACGGTGCAGTACCGCTCACTGCTCTCGCAGGAGCCGCACCGGATCCGCGCGGCGCTCATGCTGGGCGCGGCCCCGCTGCTCTCGCTCGTGCTGCTGTTCTGGCTGCTCCAGCCCGAGCACTGGACCGAGCGCGACTACGTGAAGTACGACTTCCTGCCCGCGCTCGACATCGTCATGCTCGTCGCGATCGGCCTGATCGAGCTCTTCCGCTGCATGAACGTCCTGTCGAACGCGCACGCGACGCTCGTCGCCCGGGACCCGATCCCGGTGGTGCCCGAGACCGGCACGAGAGTGGCGTTCCTGACCTCGTTCGTGCCCGGCAAGGAGCCGATCGAGATGGTGACGAAGACCCTGGAGGCGGCGGTCAAGCTCCGCCACCGGGGCCTTCTTCACGTCTGGCTCCTCGACGAGGGCGACGACCCCGAGGTCAAGGAGGTCTGCGCACGGCTCGGCGTGCACCACTTCTCCCGCAAGGGCGTCGCGAAGTGGAACCAGGCGAAGGGCCCGCACCGCGCGAAGACCAAGCACGGCAACTACAACGCCTGGCTGGACGCGCACGGCGACGACTACGACTTCTTCGCCTCGGTCGACACCGACCACGTCCCGATGCCCAACTACCTGGAGCGGATGCTCGGCTTCTTCCGCGACCCGAACGTCGGATTCGTCATCGGCCCCCAGGTGTACGGCAATTACGACAACTTCGTCACCAAGGCCGCCGAGTCCCAGCAGTTCCTCTTCCACGCGCTGATCCAGCGCGCGGGCAACCGCTACGGCTCACCCATGTTCGTCGGCACGTCGAACGCGGTGCGCATCAGCGCGCTCAAGCAGATCGGCGGCCTGTACGACTCGATCACCGAGGACATGGCGACCGGCTTCGAGATCCACCGCCACAAGAACCCGGCGACGGGCAAGAAGTGGCGCTCGGTGTACACGCCGGACGTGCTGGCCGTGGGCGAGGGCCCCAGCGCCTGGACGGACTTCTTCACGCAGCAGATGCGCTGGTCGCGCGGGACGTACGAGACGATCCTCAAGCAGTACTGGAAGGGCTTCTTCACGCTCCCGCCGAGCAAGCTCTTCAACTACACGATGATGATCATCTTCTACCCGATGGCCGCCATGAACTGGATTCTGGCGGCGCTGAGTTGCGCCCTGTTCCTGGGCCTGGGCGCCTCGGGTGTGAACATCGACCCGACGGTCTGGCTGATGCTGTACGGCAACGCCTCGGCGCTCCAGATCGGCCTCTACATCTGGAACCGCCGGCACAACGTCTCGCCGCACGAGCCCGAGGGCTCCGGCGGTGTGGCCGGTATGGTCATGTCCGCGCTGTCCGCGCCGCTGTACGCGAAGGCGCTCATCGACTCGCTGCTGCGCCGCAAGAGCAAGTTCGTCGTGACCCCGAAGGGCGACTCGGCCAGCCCCGACCGGTGGTTCGGGACCTTCCGCTACCACTGGTACTTCATCGTCATCTTCGCCGCGTCGATCACGGCCGGCTTCGTCCTCGGGCACGCGCACCCGGCGATGATCACCTGGGCCTGCTTCGCGCTGCTCATCACCGCGCTGCCGATGTTCGCCTGGCGCTACATGCTGCGCCAGGACAAGAAGAAGCCGAAGCCGCCCGCGGGCGGGCCGGCCGATCAGCCGTACGTCCCCCGCCATGCCGCGCCGCAGCACGGCGTGCCGCAGCAGAAGCCCGCCTGGGTCGCGGACGGGGGCAACGACGAGACCATGCAGATCTCCCTGGGGGGACGTAACAAGTGAAAGACGGTGCGAGCCGCCGCCGTGCCCGGCGGATAGCCATCGGCACGGTGGTGGTACTGGCGATCGCCGGGATGAACGGCCCCTGGCTGTATCGCTTCGGATCGGCCAAGTACCACGAGTACAAGATCAACAGACCGGAGTACAAGGCCGAGAACGGGCACTGGGACGTCATCGACTTCCCCAAGGACCTGCGCCTCAACACGATCCACGCGGCGCTGCTGCACACCGGCAAGATCCTGCTGATCGCCGGGTCGGGCAACAACCAGAAGAACTTCGACGCGAAGAAGTTCGACACCCGGCTCTACGACCCGGTGAAGAACACCATCAAGAAGATCGACACGCCGACCGACCTGTTCTGCACGGGCCACACCCAGCTGGCCAACGGCAATCTGCTGATCGCGGGCGGCACCAAGCGCTACGAGAAGCTCAAGGGCGACGTCACCAAGGCCGGCGGCCTGATGATCGTGCACAACGAGGACCCGGACGCGCCGAAGACCATCAAGGCCGGCACCCGCTTCACCGGCAAGGAGAGCGGCAAGACCTTCGTCGCCAAGGACAACATCGTCGTCCCGCGCGCCAAGAAGGTCTTCGACCCGGCCACCGGCGCCTTCCAGCGCAACGACCCCGGACTCGGCCGCGTCTACGTCGAGGCGCAGCGCTCCGGCACCAAGTACGAGACGGGCACCCAGGACAACTACCGGGTGCAGGGCCTCACCGGTCCCGACGCGCGCAACGTGTACGGCATCGCGCAGAAGCTCGCGCTCGACAAGAAGGACTTCCAGGGGATCCGCGACTCCTACGAGTTCGACCCGGTCGCCGAGAAGTACATCAAGGTCGACCCGATGAACGAGGCGCGCTGGTACCCCACGCTGACCACGCTCTCGGACGGCAGGGTGCTCTCCGTCTCCGGCCTCGACGAGATCGGGCAGCTGGTGCCCGGCAAGAACGAGGTGTACGACCCGAAGACGAAGAAGTGGACGTACCTGACGAAGGACGTCCGCCAGTTCCCCACCTACCCGGCGCTGTTCCAGATGGAGAACGGCAAGATCTTCTACTCGGGGTCGAACGCGGGATACGGCCCCGACAACGTCGGCCGCAAGCCCGGCATCTGGGACCTGACGGACAACAAGTTCCAGAAGATCCCCGGCCTGTCCGACGCGAACATGATGGAGACGTCGAACACGGTCGAGCTGCCGCCCGCGCAGAGCCAGAAGTACATGGTGATCGGCGGCGGCGGGGTCGGCGAGTCCAAGCTGTCCAGCAACAAGACCCGGATCGTCGATCTCACCGCGAAGAAGCCGGCGTTCACCGACGGCCCGACGCTGGAGAAGGGCACCCGCTACCCGCAGGCGTCGGTCCTGCCCGACGACTCCATCCTCGTCTCGGGCGGCTCCGAGGACTACCGCGGCCGCGGTGACTCCAACATCCACCAGGCCCGGATCTACGACACGGCGACCAACTCCTTCAAGCGGGTCGCCGACCCGGCGGTGGGCCGCAACTACCACTCGGGGTCGCTGCTGCTCCCCGACGGCCGCGTGCTGTTCTTCGGCTCCGACTCGCTGTACGCGGACAAGGCCGACACCAAGCCGGGCGTGTTCGAGCAGCGCCTGGAGATGTACACGCCGCCCTACCTGTACCGGGACTCCCGCCCGACCCTGGAGAGCGGCGAGAAGACCATCAGGCGCGGCGCCTCGGCCACGTACGGCACCGCCCACGCCTCGTCCATCAAGACGGCGCGGCTGATCAGGCCGAGCGCGTCCACGCACGTCACCGACGTCGACCAGACGTCGATCGCGCTGGACCTGAAGAAGTCCGACGACTCGATCACGGTGACGGTGCCCAAGAGCCGGTCACTGGTCGAATCCGGCTGGTACATGCTGTTCGTGACGGACGATCAGGGCACACCCAGCAAGGCACAGTGGGTGCACGTGCCGTAGCCGCGGCCCACAACGACCGCGGGGGCGAAGGGCATCGCGCCCCTCGCCCCCGCGACTTTCCCCGTCATCGCCCGGCGTTGGCCAGCTTCACCGCGTACGCGCCCCACCAGGCGCCGGCCTTCGGCCCGCCCTTGCAGGTGCCGTCGGACTCGCCCGGCCGCTTCACCCACAGGTACGCCTTCACCAGCGGGTCGCCGGTCTTCGTGGTCGGCGTCTCGCCGAGGGCCCGCCCCGGCGGGTTGCACCAGCGCTCGTTCGGATCGCCGCCCGTGTACGGCCCGTTGCCGTTGCGGCTGGTGTCGACGACGAACGGCTTGCCGCCGACCTTCGCCGAGAGCTCCTTGCCGTAGCGGATGGAGTCCTCGGTGGAGTAGAAGTTCGACACGTTCACCGAGAAGCCGTCGGCCTGGCCGACGCCGGAGCGCTGGAGCGCCGGGGAGAGCTGGTCGGGCTTGCCCCAGCCCGCGTTCCCCGCGTCCAGGTACACCTTGGTGTCCTTCAGCGTCCTGAGCTTGGTGACGGCGCCCTTGAGGAGGTCGTAGCGCTCCTCGTGGAACTGACCCGGCGTGCAGTTGTCCACCATGTGCTGCACCGCGTCCGGCTCCAGGATCACCGTCGCGGGCCGGTCGCCTATCCCTGCGGCGACCTGGTCGATGAACGCCCGGTACGCGTTGCCGTCCGAGGCGCCGCCCTGCGAATAGCTGCCGCAGTCGCGGTGCGGGATGTTGTAGATGACGAGCAGCGCGTCCCGGTCCGCCTTCTGGGCGGCCTCGGTGTAGCCGCGCGCCTGCGACTCGGCGTTCTCCGGCAGGATCCACTCGCCGCTCGGCTGCTCCGCGATCCTGCGGACCGCCTTGGCCTCGGCGTCCTTGCCGTCCTTCTCCAGTGCGGCCACGGCCTCGGCCGCCTTGCTGTCGGGATTGACCCAGAACGGATCGGCGCTCTTCGGCTGCTGCCCGACCGGACCGGCCGTGCTGTCGTCGCCCTTCTTGTCGCCTCCGGAGGAACACGCGGACACGAGCAGCGCCGCCCCCACGACGACCGCGCCGGCCGTCAGTTTCCGGTACATCCACTCCCCCTTGGGTGCACTGTCTGGCCCTCAATCGTGACATACGGCTCCGCGCGGCCACGAGGCCGGACGATGCTTGTCAAAGAGCTGTTACAGCACGCGGGAGCAGGGTAGGCGCCGGGCGTCGGGGACCTTGCCTCAGGGTTGGAAGAGGTGACACACATGTCGCAGGAGTCCCGCGAACTGCGCCTCGCAGCAACACTGGTGGAGTTCGCCGACACCCTCATCGGGGACTTCGATCCCGCACTTCACCTGAGCCGGCTGGCCGACCGCTGTCTGGAGTTCCTGGACGCGCGCGGCGCCGCCGTGACCCTGCTGGAGGGGAACGGCCGGCCGGGCCCGCTCGTGCACGGCGCCCGGCAGCCGCAGTCCGTCCGGGAACTCCTCGAGTGGGAGCAGGAGTCCGGCCCGGTGCGCGACAGCCTGGCGCCCGGCAGGACGGCGCTGGCCGTCTCCCTGGTGTCGCGGGAGGCCGCCGCCCGCTGGCCCGAGTTCACCGCGGCCGCCCGCCGGTTCGGGATCGCGTCGACGTACGCGGTGCCGCTGTGCCGGCACGAGACACTGCTCGGCGCGCTCAGCGTCTACGCACCGCACCCGCCGTCCGCGCACGGCGAGTTGGCGATCGCACAGACACTTGCCGACGCAACCACCGTCGGGCTGCTCAATCACCGTGCCTACGCCCAGTACAGGAAGGTGGCGGGACAGCTGCGAGAAGCACTTGCCAGCCGTGTGCGGATCGAACAGGCAAAGGGGATGCTCGCCGAGCGCTGGGGCACGACTCCGGACGGCGCGTTCGACACGTTGCGGCAGTACGCGCGCAGGAACCGGCGGCCGCTCGATCAGGTCGCGCGCGCCGTCGTGCACCGCACCCTGACCGACTCCCAGTTGCGCCCCGACAGGTACGGACCTGCCTGAGAAGCGGCTCCCACCTGCGACGACCACGCAGCGCCACCATCCTCGTACTTGGCGTCAAACACCCTCTATCCTGCGCGCCGCATCCGTCCTAGAGTCGGTCCCGGTGGCCCCAGACCTCGGCCTTCAGGACCGGGAAGGTTCCCCGCCTCGGGGAATGTCCTTCAAGCCTCCTGCGCCGGCGCCGGGTTACTCCCGCAGCCCGCTGCGCGCGCGGTCGAGGACCAGTCCGGCCGGCGGCTCCGGGGGGAGCGGGCCGCCGGCCGGCCAGGTGCGTCCCACCTGTCAGCCGGCCTTGTGCGAGGGCTCCTGAACGCCCGACAAGTAGGCGGAGACGACGACGTTCGCCGTGTAGGTGCGCGACGCCTTGTCGAAGGTGCCGCCGCAGGTGATCAGGCGCAGTTCGGCGCGGTCCGGGTCGTGCGGGCCGTAGGCCTTCGCGGGGTCGAAGTGCGCGCGGTCGTAGACCTCGACCTCGTCGACGGTGAACGCGGCGATGGAGCCGTCGTCGCGCACCACCTTCACGGTGTCGCCGGGCTTGGCCTCGCTGAGGTGGTAGAAGACGGCCGGCCGGGTCTCGGTGTCGACGTGGCCGACGAACAGCGAGGTGCCCCGCTCCCCCGGCCGGGCGCCCCCGCCGTACCAGCCGACGACGCCCGCCTGGTCGTAGGGCGGCGGGTCGACGGCGCCGCCGCCGTCCAGGCCGCGGGCCACGACGGGTGCCTGGATGCGCAGCGCGGCGACGTCGACGCGCTGCGGCTTGGCGCCCTTGACCGGCTTGTGGGCGGCGGGCAGCTCGGCCCCGAAGGGGCGGCCGACGGCGGCGGCGTCGCCGGTGGCGGGCCCGGACAGGGAGACGTCGGTGGCCCCGCGGCCCCACAGCCACAGGCCGAGCAGGAGCACCGCCCAGGCGATGCCCGTGATCAGCCGTCCCGTGCCGGGATGCTTGCTCACCGTGGGTTCAGCTCCGGGCGGACCGGCGGCGCCGGACGCTGCGGAAGGCCACGGCGACGGCGGCGACCGCGGCGAGGATCAGCCCGATGACGGCGTGCCGGGTGCCGGGGCCCTCGGTGGTCACGGCCGCCCGGCCGGTGTGCGCGGCGGCCGCCGGGTGGGCCGCGGTGCCGCCGCCCCCGGCGTGCACGGGCGCGGTCGGCGTCGGCGGCGGGGTGTGGCCGCCCGGCAGCACCCGGAGGCTGCCCTTGATCTCGGAGACGATGTCGTGGCCGGGGCAGACCACGAGGATGTCGTAGGTGCCGGGGGCGGCGGACGACTTCACCCGGGCCTCGCCGAACAGGGTCGGCCGGTCGGCGGAGGGCCCGAGCCGGGCGGCCGACACGAACGCCGCCGACGTGGCCGTGCCGGTCCTGCCGTCGCAGCCGGAGACCCGCAGGTCGACCTCGGTGCCCGGCGGCACGCCGTAGGGGGTGACGGTGACGGATCCGCCGCCCTCCGCGTGGGCCGGGGCCGCGAGGACCGGCAGTGTCACCAGAACGGCGGCCGCGCCTGCGGCACGGAGAGCGAGCAGATCTGTACGCATCGTGAACCTCCTGTTACTGGCAGGTTCACGCGCCGGGCCGCATTCCGCATCCCGGGAGCCGCCGTGCGACGGAGATCAGGCGGTCACACCAGGTCGACGAGGTCCGCGATGGAGTCGACGACGTGCGACGGCGTGAACGGGTACTTCGCGATGTCGGCGTCGCTGGTCAGCCCGGTGCGCACCAGGAAGGTCTGCATGCCCGCCTCCAGGCCGGCCAGCACGTCGGTGTCCATCCGGTCGCCGATCATGGCGCTGGTCTCGGAGTGCGCCCCGATGGCGTTCAGCCCGGTGCGCATCATCAGCGGGTTCGGCTTGCCCGCGAAGTAGGGCTGCTTGCCGGTCGCCTTGGTGATGAGCGCGGCGACGGCGCCGGTGGCGGGCAGCGGACCCTCGGTGGAGGGGCCGGTCTCGTCGGGGTTGGTGCAGATGAAGCGGGCGCCGTCGTTGATCAGGCGCACGGCCTTGGTCATGGCCTCGAAGGAGTACGTGCGCGTCTCGCCCAGCACCACGTAGTCGGGGGCGTGGTCGGTGAGGACGTAGCCGATGTCGTGCAGGGCGGTCGTCAGGCCCGCCTCGCCGATCACGTACGCGGTGCCGCCGGGCCGCTGGGACTCCAGGAACTTGGCGGTGGCCAGCGCGGACGTCCAGATGTTGCCGACCGGGACCTCGAGGCCCATGCGGGTGAGGCGGGCCTGGAGGTCGCGGGCCGTGTAGATCGAGTTGTTGGTCAGCACCAGGAAGGGCTTGCCGGAGTCGCGGAGCTTCTTGATGAAGGAGTCGGCGCCCGGGATCGGCACACCTTCGTGGATGAGCACCCCGTCCATGTCGGTGAGCCACGAATCGATGGGCTTGCGCTCTGCCATGGGGTGCACTCCTGCGGTTTCGCTGCGAAACAAGTGAACTGAGGGGCGCCGGGACCACTCTGTGCCGACGCCCCTCACCCTAATCAGGATTGGGTGATCGCGACCCCGTCGATCGTCCAGAACCAGTTGTTGCCGCCGGTGTACCGGAAGCGCACCTGCGCCGTGGTCGCGCCGGCCGGTACCTGGAGGGGCACGGTCTCGGTGCGGGAGGAGACGTCGGCGGTGTACGTCTTCACGGAGACCGGGGCGGCGCCGCCGTAGGAGACCAGGACCTCGCCCTTCTGCGGGGACTCCTGGCGGTAGAGGGTCGTGTACGTGAGGGTCGCCGCGCGGCCGCCGGTGACCGGGTAGGCGGGGCTGATCAGCGTGGAGTCGTACGAGCCGGAGACGGTCCTGTCGGACCACTCGTCGCCGTCGGCGACCGCGAAGACGTTCCGCGCCCGGATGTTGGACTCGCGCTGCTGGTCGCGCTCGGCCTTGGTCCAGAACTCGTCGGTGGTGAAGGTCCAGCCGCGCCACTCGGTGACGCCGCCGGTGCCCATCTTCGAGTTGTCGACCGTCCAGCCGCTCGGCGGGGTGTGGGTGAAGCCGACGACGCCGGTTCCGATGCCGCTCTCGTCGACCGGGCCGGTGAGCTTGGCGCGCAGGCTGTCGAAGTCGTCGGGGCGCGGCTGCTGGACGGGGCGGCCGTCCAGGCCCCAGGCCGGGTCGAGCGCGATGCCGAGGTGGGCGAGGGCGCTGGCCGCGATGTCGGGCATCTTCACGTCGTAGCGGGTGGATCCGGCGGAGACGGCGGAGCCGACGGCGATCATGAAGGTCTGCCGCTCGGGCCAGGTGGAGCCGCCGTGGCCGCCCGCGTCGGTGTGCCCGTGGTCGGCGGTGACGAGGATCAGCCAGTCCTCACTGGCGTACGTGGCGCGGGAGGTGACCGCGTCGACGATCTGGCCGACCTGCCCGTCGACGCCGTGGATGGCGTCCAGGTACTGCTGGCTGGCGGCGCCGTAGCTGTGGCCGGCGTGGTCGACGTTGTCGAGCTGGAGGAAGACCGCGTCGGGGTTGGCGTTCTTGAGCTGCGCGACGGCCCGGCTGGTGGTGCCGGTGTCGTACTCGGCGCTGGGCGTGGAGACGCGGGTGTCGACCTTCGAGGAGAAGACGGTGTCGGTCAGCGGTGCCCAGGAGGAGACCGCGTACGTGGACAGGGCGGGCTTCGCGGTCTCGATCCGGGTGAGGAAGTCCGGGTACTGGGCGAACTTGTGGCCGGTGAAGTTGTTGTCCTTCACGTTGTGCTTGTCGGGCCACACGCCGGTGATGAGGGTGGACCAGCCGGGGCCGGAGAGGGTGGGCGCCAGCGGGTTGGCGTAGATCGAGCTGGGGGCGGTCAGACCGGCCGCCATCAGGGCCTTCAGGCGCGGGGCGGCGGCGTCCTTGACTCTGTTCAGAAGGGTGCCGTCGAGGCCGATGACCAGGACCTTGGGGGTCCTGGCGGCGCCGAGGGCGGTGGTGGGGACGGCGAGGGCGGCGGCCGCGGTGGCGGTGCCGATGAGGAGTGTGCGTCGGGAAATGCCGGGGGTGGTGCGCGACATGCGGTCCTCCGGTTCGTGGGGCGCGGCGGGGGCCGGCGCCCTTCGAGATCGCGGGCTCACGGGCTTTGGTCCAGACCCGTTATCGAATGGTGATACTGCTGCCTGGTCGCACGGCTACGGGTCCGGCCCAACTCCCCCATTACACAGAGGTGTTGGACCAGACCCGTTATCTTCTGGTGACGCGGACGCGAATGCCCATGGACATTCGTCACCGTCCGATGGACTCAGCTGCCGGTCGCGGACTTCCAGTCGTCCACGTACGCCGTCAGGTTCTTGTCGATGTCGTTCCAGTCCGGCTCGAAGATCTCCACGCCGTCCATGATCTTGGCGAGGGCGATGGCGTTCTCGTCGGTGGCCTTGACGTCGGCGCGGGCGGAGAAGCCGCCGCCGATGGCGCTGACCTCCTGCTGCTGCTTCGCGGCGAGCATGAAGTCGAGGAGCTTCTTGCCGTTGGCGGTGTGCGGGGCGTTCTTCACGAGCCCGGCCGCGTACGGGAGGGCGAACGAGGTGGGCTTGCCGCTCCCCGCCTTCGGGAACCAGATGCCGAGGTTGGGCATGTCCTTGGACTGGGCGTAGTTCATCTGCACATCGCCGTTGGCGACGAGGAGTTCGCCCTTGTCGACCTTGGGGGCCAGCTTGCCGGTGGAGGCGGACGGGCCGACGTTGTTGGCCTGGAGCTTCTTCAGGTAGTCCATGGCCTGCTGCTTGCCGCCGAAGTCGTGCATGGCCTTGACGACGACGGCGGTGCCGTCGCCGGCGACGCCCGGCGTGGAGTACTGGAGCTTGTTCTTGAACTTCCCGTCGAGCAGCTCCTCCCAGGTGGCGGGCGGCGTCTTCAGCTCCTTCTTGTTGTAGACGAAGCCGAAGTAGTTGTTCACGACGGAGGTCCAGGTGCCGTCGGCGCCCTTGTCGGCGCCGTCGACCTGGTCCGAGCCCTCGGGGCTGTACTTCGCGAGGAGGCCCTTGCCGCCGGCCTGCTGGATGAACGGCGGCAGCGTGACGAGGACGTCGGCCTGCGTGTTCGTCTTCTCGCGCACGGCGCGCTGGACGACCTCACCGGAGCCGCCCTCGACGTACTTGACCTTGATGCCGGTCTTGGCGGTGAAGTCCTTGAAGACCTTGTCGTACCAGCCGTCGCCGTTCTCGCCCTTGAGGCCGTCGGCGCTGTAGACGGTGACGGCCTTCTCGTCGGAGGCGGCGGAGCTGCCGCCGCAGGCGGTCAGGCCGGCGGCGAGGGCGAGGCTGCCGGTGACGGCGCCTACGGTGGTGAGCGTGTTTCTGCGCATGGCGAGGTGAACTCCATTGAGTGATACGAGGGTCAGCGGTACGGGGATCAGCAGGACGGGGATCAGCGGTACGAGGCCTTGGTGCGGATCCGCGAGACGGCGAGCAGGACGAGCAGCGTCGCGGCCATCAGGACCACCGCGATCGCGGAACCGGTGAACAGCGAGCCGCGGTCGGTGGTCGCGTAGATCTGCACCGGCAGCGGCATCCAGTCCGGCGGGTAGAGCATCATCGTGGCGCTCAACTCCCCCATGGACAGGGCGAAGCAGAGCCCCGCCGCCGCGTTCAGGGACGGCAGCAGCAGGGGCAGCTTCACCTTCCACAGGACGTACGCGGGCCGGGCGCCGAGCGACGCCGCGGCCTGTTCGTAGACCGGGTCGAGACGCACGATGGCGGCCGAGACCGACTGGTAGGCGAACGCCGTGACAAGAATCGTGTGCGCGATGATGACGATCCAGCGGGTGCCGTTGAGCAGCATCGGCGGCTTGCTGAACGCGACGAGCACGGCGAGCCCGACCACGACGGACGGCACGGCGACGGGCAGCACGAACAGCGCGTCCATGGCCCGGCGCCCGCGCTTCTTGAGCGACGCGGCGGCCAGCGCGGCCCACCCTCCGGTCAGCAGCGCGAGCACGCTCGCCGTGACGGCGGTGACCAGGCTGGTGGTGAGCGCGGTGAGCGAGTCGCCGCTGGTGGCGGCGGAGTAGTGGCTCCCGGTGAACCCGGAGGGAAGCGCCCCGGACCAGTTGGTCGAGAAGGACGCGGCGACGATGACGAGGAGGGGCAGGGCGAAGAGGGGCAGGAAGAGGAGGAAGAAGAGCGCCCAGGTGGCCCACTTCCCCGGCTTGCTATGCACCAGCACGAGAGATCTCCCCTGAGAGAAGGCGCCCCTTCAGGGGCGCGGGGAACTGCGCGAGCAACCCGCCACGGGCCGCACCCGGCAACGCGTCAGGCACCCACACGGCGGCTCACCACCCGGTAGATCCCGTACAGCCCGACGGAGATGGCCACATTGACGACCGCCACGACGCAGGCCCCCGGATAGTCGGACTCCAGGATGGCCTTGCTGTACACGAGCATCGGCAGCGTGGTGACCCCCTTGGCCCCGGTGAAGAGCACGATCCCGAACTCGTTGAGGCACATCACGAGGACCAGCGCCCCGCCGGCGGCCAGCGCGGGCAGCGCCTCGGGCAGGATCACCTGGCGCACGATCCGGGCCGGCCGCGCCCCGAGCGACGAGGCGACCTCCAGCTGCGCGGTCTCCACCTGCGAGAACGCGGCGAGCAGCGGCCGCATCACGAACGGTGTGAAGTAGGTGATCTCGGCGAGCAGTACGCCCCAGGGCGTGGTGAGGAACTGGAACGGTCCGGTGGCGGCGCCCGTGACGTCCCGCCACAGGCCGTTGGCCATGCCCACCTGCCCGTACACGAAGAGCAGGGCGAGCGTGATCAGGAAGGACGGGAAGGAGAGGAAGACGTCGATGAACTTGGCGACGGCCTTGCCGCCGGGGAACGGCACGAACGCGATGATCAGCGCGAGCGCGAACCCGAGGACGAGGCAGCCGACGGTCGAGCCGACGGCCAGCCACACGGTCGTGCCGAGCGCCTCGCGGAAGGCCGTCGAGGCGAAGACGTCGGTGTACGGCTTCAGGGAGGTGCCGCCGGTGTCCGGCTGGAGGGACTGCCGGACGACGAGGAAGAGCGGGTAGAGGAAGACGACGGCGAGGGCGGCGACCGGGGGCAGCGCCCACACCCAACTGCCGATCTTCCTGGGTGACTTGGCGGTGCCCTGGACCGGGACGTCGAGCGTGGCGCTAGTCATCGTCGGTCACCCCCGCGCGGAGCAGCACCGCGTCCTCCGGCGCGAAGTGCACGGTGGCCCGTTCGCCGAGCGCGGGCGGCTGCCGCAGCTCGCGCACGTCCGCCTTGACCTGGCGGCCGTCCACCTCGACGTAGAGCCGGTGGGTGGAGCCGCGCCACTGGACCTCGGTGACGGTGCCGGTCAGCGCGTTGGGCCCGTCGCCGAGTCCGACGAGGTGGGGGCGGACGCAGAGGGTGGCCGTGGCGCCGGGCGCGACGCCGTCGGTCGGCACCTTCAGCTCGGCCTGTCCGAAGGACACCGAGCCCGAAGCGACGCGTACGGGGAGGAGGTTGGCGCCTCCGACGAACGACGCGGTGAATTCGGTGCGTGGCGTGCGGTACAGCTCCTGCGGGGTGCCGACGTCCTGGAGGCGTGCCTTGTCCATGACGGCGATCCGGTCGGCCAGGGTCAGCGCCTCGACCTGGTCGTGGGTGACGTAGAGGATCGACACGTCGGGCAGTTCGCGGTGCAGCCGGGCCAGTTCGGCGAGCATGCCGGACCTGAGCTGGGCGTCGAGCGCGGACAGCGGTTCGTCGAGGAGCAGCACCCCGGGCCGGATGGCGAGGGCCCGCGCGATGGCGACGCGCTGCTGCTGGCCGCCGGAGAGTTCACGCGGGTAGCGGCGCGCGTAGGCCGCCATGCCGGTGAGCTCCAGGGCCTCGGCGACCCGGCCGGGTATCTCGGCCTTCGGCACCTTCTGCGCGCGCATCCCGAAGGCGACGTTGTCGGCGACGCGCAGGTGCGGGAAGAGCGCGTAGCTCTGCACGACCATGCCGATCCCGCGCCGGTGCGGCGGCAGGTCGGTGACGTCGCGCTCCCCGATGAACACCCGGCCGGAGGCGGGTCTCACGAACCCGGCGACGGCGCGCAGGGCGGTGGTCTTGCCGGATCCGGACGGCCCGAGCAGGGCCATCACCTCACCGGGCTCGACGGTCAGCTCCAGGGAGTCGAGCACGGTGTTCCCGCCGTACGCGACACAGACCCGGTCGAACCGGATGCCGCTGCGGCCCTGCGTCATCGGGCATCGACCTCTCTGTCTTCCAGTGCTCTCACGGCGCCCACGCTCCTCAAGGCGGGTGTCCCGGGCCGGTCCACCCGGCAACGGGACGGTGAACGGGCTCCCAAGCTTGGCCTAGACCCGTTACGTTCCCGTTATCATCGCGCGTCGATTCGCCTCAACCAGCGGCACTGAAAGGGCAGTTGTCCTCCGCTACCGCTCGTTTCCGCCCAGCCGGGTGGTGAAGGAGAACCGGTCGCCCCGGTACAGCGTGCGCACCCGCTCGGTGGGGTCGCCCCCGGTGTCGTACGAGACGCGGTGGATCAGCAGCATCGGCAGCGCGGGCGGCGTGCCGATGAGCAGCGCCTCGCGCGGGGTGGCGAGCACCGTCTCGATGCGTTCGTCGGCGGAGCCGAAGTCGATGCCGAGGCGTTCGTGGACGTACGAGTAGAAGGACGAGTCGGGGTCGAAGTCGCGGTCGAGGCGCGGCATCCGGGCCACGGAGACATAGGTGGACTCCAGGCCGACCCGCTCGTCGTCGGCGAGCAGCACCCGCTCCATGTGCCAGACGGGCTCGCCGCGCTCCAGGCCGATCTCGGGCGCGAGCGCGGGCGGGCACGGGAAGCGGTCGAGGCCGATGAGCGTGCGGCCGGGCCGCCGGCCCTGGCGGCGCACGCCCTCGGTGTACGAGGCCAGGGAGAGCGGCTGCTCCAGTTTGGGTCCGGCGACGACGGTGCCCCGGCCGCGGCGGCGCAGGCGCCCTTCGAGCAGCAGCTCGCGCAGTGCCTGCCGGACGGTCTCGCGTGCGACGCCGTGCCGCACGGCGAGGTCGCGTTCGGTGGGCAGCGCCTCGCCTTCGCCCAACTCGTCGACGAGCGCGCCTATTTGGGCCTTTACGGCGTAGTACTTGGGGATCCGGCCGTGCTCGGGAATGCCGTCGCGCACGGGGGCGCCGGGGGCCTGGGCGTGCGGGTAGTTCGGGTGGTCCACGCGGGGATGGTCCCAGACGCGGGTGAACGGACCGGGTCGCCGGGGTCCCGGCGGGGTGCGCCGGTGCTGTTCTCAGTACCGCGGCGTGCGCAGCCGGCGGGATCCGAGCACGAGGGCGGCGCCGGAGGCGAGGAGGGCGCAGGCGGTGATCCCGAGGCCGAGCAGGGAGGCGTCGCGGCCGGTCGCGGCGAGCTGGTCGGGCAGCGACGGGTCGGTGCCGTCCGTCGCGGATCCGGGCTCGGTGTCGTCGTCGGCGATCGTGAACGGGTAGCTGCCCGACTCCCCCACCCAGTCGCCGTCGTCGCCCCGGCGCTGCACGACGGCGGCGTCGGCGACGACCCGGCCGGGCCGGGCGGCCGCGGTGAAGGCGAGCCGGATCTCGACGGTCACGGTCCGGCCCGCGCCGACCGTGAAGCCGGGGAAGCCGTCGTCGAGGACGCCGATGTTCTCGTCCTCGTCGGTGTGCTCGAAGGACACGGGCCGCCAGCGCGTGCCGTCGTGGAACTCCATCCGGATCTGGCCGGGCCTCAGTTCCCGGTTCCGGTCGACGAGGACGAGGACCGGGTGGACGGCCGTGCAGCCGGTGCCGGTGGTGTCGGTGAGCTCGATCGACCAGCGGCGCCGGCCGTCGCCGGGGTGATAGGTGTCCGGACCCGGGTGGATGCGGGCGTCGACCGGGAAGCGGGCCCCGTCGGCGGCCGCGTCGCAGGCGGCCTCGCGGGCGGCGGCCGGGGCGCCGCTGTGCGCCGTCGCCGGGAGCGGTGCGGCGAGGGCGAGGGCGGCGGCGGTCGCGGTCATGCCGAGGGCGATCGGACGGCGCAGTCGCATGCGGGGCCTTTGCTGGTCCGGGGTCGAGCGGTCACGGGCACGGCCTCCGCCGTGGCCCCGCACCTTGCCACGCCCGCCCGGCGCGACGGCCGCACCACGACCGCCCGCGAGCGCATAACCATCAAATAGCCAGCGAACGGCCCTCTATCGGACCAACCTCCCGAACAGCGGCGCGAGGATCAGCTGGGCGGCGCCCTCGACGACGAGGCCGGCGCCGCCCGGCGCCCCGCGCACCGGTATCGGCCCGCATCCCCCGCGCCGCGCCCGCACGTCGAGCACCGCGCCGACACCGCGCACGAACCGCTCCTCGGCGGCGAGCACGGTCCGCCCGCCCAGCAGCACGGCGTCGATGTCGAGCAGGCTCACCAGATTCCCCGCCCCCTCGCCGAGCACCCGCGCGGCCTCGTCCAGGCCGTCGCCGGTGCCGCGCGCGACGGCGGCCAGGCACAGCGCCTCGATGCAGCCGCGGTTGCCGCAGTCGCAGGGCGGGCCGTCGAGCTGGATCACCTGGTGGCCGAACTCCCCCGCCCCGGTCCGCGCCCCGCGGTACAGCGCGCCGCCCAGGACGAGTCCGGCGCCGAGCCCGGTCCCGAGGTGCAGGTAGACGAAGGAGCGCGCGCCGTCGTCGCCCGCGCCGAGGGCGAGGCCGAGCGCGGCGGCGTTGGTGTCCTTGTCGACGACGACCGGCAGCCCGAGCCGCTCGGCGAGCGCGTCGCGCAGCGGGAACCCGTCCCACTGCGGGAAGCCGGTGACCCGGTGCAGCACGCCGTCGCCGTGGTCGAGCGGGCCGGGCATCGCGACGCCGACGCCGAGCGCCTGCCCCTGGGCGACCCCGCCGAGCAGCTGGTCCACCTCGCAGGCGGCGGCGCCGAGGACGGCCTCGGCCCCCGCGCCCAGGTCGAGCGGGGCCCGCCGGTTCGCGACGACGGCTCCCGACAGGTCGGTCAGGACGGTGTGCAGCTCGTCGCGGTCCAGGTGCAGGCCCACCGCGTGTCCGGCGTCCGCGACCAGGCGCAGCACCGTGCGCGGCTTGCCGCCGGTGGAGGCCCGGCGGCCCGCCTCGACGACGAGCCCCTCGCCCCGGAGCCGGGCGGTGATCTTGCTGACGGCCTGCGGGGTCAGTCCGGTCCGCTCGGCCAGCTCCAGGCGGCTGATGCCGTGCTCCCCCGCGGTGCGGAGCAGGTCGAGCACGAGCGCGGCGTTGTGCCCGCGCAGGGCGGTCAGGTTCACGCCCGCGGTGGGCTGCGCATGCTGGGCATGCGTGACATGCGTGTTCACCCTGCCATTGTCCCTCCCGCTTGCACTTTGGCAACAGCGTTGTTTAAGTGGGGAGCATGACTGGTACGAGTGCTTCCCTTCGCGTGGGCCTGATCGGCTACGGCCTCGCGGGCTCCGTCTTCCACGCCCCGCTGATCGCCGCGACCGAGGGCCTGACCCTCGACACGGTCGTCACCTCGAACCCGGAGCGGCAGGCCCAGGCCCGCGCCGAGCACGGTGACGGGCTGCGGTTCGCGGCCTCCCCCGACGAGCTGTGGGAGCGGGCCGGCGAGCTCGACCTGATCGTCATCGCGTCCCCGAACAAGACGCACGTACCGCTCGCGAAGGCCGCGCTGAAGGCGGGCCTGCCGGTCGTCGTCGACAAGCCGGTGGCCGGGACGGCCGCCGAGGCCCGCGAGCTGGCGGCGCTCGCCGACGAGCGCGGCCTGCTCCTGTCGGTCTTCCAGAACCGCCGCTGGGACAACGACTTCCTGACCCTCCAGGCCCTCCTGAAGGACGGCGAGCTGGGCGACGTGTGGCGCTTCGAGTCGCGCTTCGAGCGCTGGCGCCCGCAGCCCAAGGGCGGCTGGCGCGAGTCCGGGAACCCGGAGGAGATCGGCGGCCTGCTCTACGACCTCGGCAGCCATGTCGTCGACCAGGCCCTGGTGCTGTTCGGCCCGGCCGTCTCGGTCTACGCCGAGTCCGACGTGCGCCGCCCGGGCGCGGAGGCGGACGACGACACGTTCATCGCGATCACGCACGCGAACGGCGTCCGCTCCCACCTCTACGTCTCGGCGACCACCGCCCAGCTCGGCCCGCGCTTCCGCGTCCTCGGCTCGCAGGCGGGTTACGTGAAGTACGGCCTCGACCCGCAGGAGGCGGCCCTGCGCGACGGCAGGCGCCCGGTGGCCGGTGAGCCGTGGGGTGTGGAGTGCGAGTCGATGTGGGGCCGGGTCGGTTCCGGCGAGTCCCCGCTGACCGGCGGCGGCCGTCCGCAGCCGACGGCCGACGGCGACTACCCCGCGTACTACGCCGCCGTCGCCGCGGCCCTGCGCGACGGCGCCCCGAACCCGGTGCCCGCCACCCAGGCGGCGGACGCCCTCGACGTCCTGGAGGCGGCCCGCCGCTCCGCCGACCAGAAGGTGACGGTGACCCTGTGAGCACCCCTTCCGCAGCCCCTGACATCGCGGCCCTGGAGGAGCAGGAGGCCCGCCTGGTCCTCGACTCCTTCGGCTACGACGACGCGTGGGCGCTCGGCACGCTGCTGGTGGAGCTGGCGCGCGAACGCCGGGCGCCGGTCGCGATCGACATCACGCGCGGCGGCCAGCAGCTCTTCCACGCGGCGCTGCCCGGCTCGACGCCGGACAACGACGCGTGGATCGCCCGCAAGCGCCGGGTGGTGGAGCGCTACCAGGTCTCGTCGCTGCTGGTCGGCACCCGCTTCCGGGCCAAGGGCACGACGTTCGAGGACTCGTCCCGCCTGGACCCGGACACGTACGCGGCCCACGGCGGAGCGTTCCCGGTCACCGTACGGGGCACGGGAGTCGTCGGCACCGTCGTCGTCTCGGGCCTCCCCCAGGTCGAGGACCACGCCCTCGTGGTGGAGGCCCTGAGCCGCTTCATCGACGCGAGCTGACCCCGCGCCGCCTGCGCGCCGTCCCGGCGATCGCCGCGCCCGCCGTCAGGGTGGCCGCGGCGATCCCGCCGAGCACCAGCACGCCCCCGGGCGCCCCGGTGTCCGCGAGCTCCCCGCCGCCGGTCCCGCCCTGCCCGCCACCGGTCCCGCCGCCCGACGTGCTGTCGGTGGGGCTGGGCGTGGGTGTGGGCGTCGGAGTCGGGGTCGGCGTAGGAGTCGGTGTCGGCGTCGGAGTCGGCGTAGGGGTCGGTGTTGGGGTCGGTGTCGGCGTAGGGGTCGGTGTTGGGGTCGGAGTCGGTGTCGGCGTAGGAGTCGGCGTCGGCGTCGGCGTAGGAGTCGGCGTCGGCGTCGGCGTCGGGCTGGTGTCGTCGCAGGTCGGCAGGTCGCCCACGAACGGGTAGGCGTGGAACTCCTGGCCCCCGCCGCCGCTGGCCGACGACGTGTGGGTGAGCGAACCGGTCGTGTAGAAGCGGCCGTTGAACCCGGACATGGTCACCGTCGTCGTACTGGCCGGATTGCCCACCAGGGTGCTGCCGGAGAACTGGGTGGTGCCGGCGAGGGTCACGTCCGTGGCGTCGGGGAAGTTCCACAGCAGCCGGTCCCGGAGGTCGGCGGGGAGCATCGCCTCGTACGTGTTGATCGCGCGCGCGTCCCCGTAGACGTTGACGAGGACGGTGGCGCCGGACGGGATCCCGGCGAACGAGAAGCCCTGCTGGCCCCCGCCGCTGCCGGCGAGGTCGAAGTCGACGTCGAAGATCTGGATCGCCGAGCTGCCGTCGCCGGTGAAGACGGTGCTGCCGCCGGTGTTCACGGCCGTGCCGGTCGCGGTGCGGCGGGCGCCGTTCACGTACGCGTAGCAGTGGCTGGCGTCCTGCAACTGCTTGCGCAGGGCCGTGTAGGGCGCCGTGGCGTCGGCGTCCTGGATGCGGTCGGTCTCCACGGTGCCGGTGAGCGTGCCGCCGTACCGTACGTCGCCGTGGGCGCTGGCGTCCTCCACGTCGAGCCGCTCGCCGGAGTCGATGGTGACGTTCCCGCCGACGGTGAGGAAGTCGCTGCCGTCGGGGGGCGGGACGCGCGAGCCGACGCCCGCGATGCCGACGTTGTAGAGCTGCGAGACCCCGGCGTCCTTGTCCTGGTCGAAGTCGCCGAGCACCACGACCTTGCCCTCCGCCTCGGCGGCGGAGCGTCGGACGAGCATGTCCCCGCCGACGAAGACGTTGATGTTGCTGTCCCGCCCGGCCGGGGCACCGTTGTTCGGGTCCGGGTACACATCGGGGCACTGACTCCCCAGGCAGGGACCGAGGCCGCCGGGCAGCGGATCCGCGACGGCGACCCCGGCCGCGCCCCCGACCAGCAGGGCCGCCAGGGCGGCGACGGACATACGCGCGCTGATTTTTCCCATAGGCGCACTATGTGAAGATCCCGGCCGCACCCGAGGCAGACACGCCCTCGGGGCCCCCGTTCGGGGGCTCCGAGGGGGCCGCACGCGGTGCGCCCCTCAGGGGCGCGGGGAACTGCGCGACTAGGCCGGCTTGAGCTCCTGCCGCTGCCTCCCCAGCCCCCCGATCTCCAGCTCCACCACATCCCCGGCCCGCAGATACGGCTTCGGCTCGGGCTGCCCCATGGCGACCCCCGCCGGCGTCCCGGTGTTGATGACGTCACCCGGGTACAGGGTCATGAACTGGCTCACGTAGCGCACGACCTCCGCCACGGAGAAGATCTGGTCGGCGGTGCTGCCGTCCTGCTTCAGCTCGCCGTTGACCCACAGCTTCAGGCCGAGCGCCTGCGGGTCGGGCACCTCGTCGGGCGTCACCAGCCACGGCCCGAGCGGGTTGAACGTCTCGCAGTTCTTGCCCTTGTCCCAGGTGCCGCCGCGCTCGATCTGGAACTCGCGCTCGGACACGTCGTGCGCGACCGCGTACCCGCCGACGCAGGCGAGCGCGGCCTCGTGGGACTCGACATAGCGGGCCGTACGTCCGATGACCACGGCCAGCTCCACCTCCCAGTCGGTCTTGGTGGAGCGGCGCGGAACGAGCACGGTGTCGTGCGGCCCGACCACCGTGTCCGCCGCCTTGAAGAAGACGACGGGCTCGGCGGGCGGCTCGGCGCCGGTCTCGGCGGCGTGGTCGTGGTAGTTCAGGCCGATGCACACGACCTTGCCGATCCGGCCCACCGGCGGGCCGACGCGCAGGCCCGCGGAGTCAAGGGCGGGCAGCTCCCCGGAGGCAGCCGCGGCCCGTACCCGGTCCAGCGCGGCGTCGTCCGCGAGCAGCGCCCCGTCGACGTCGGGGACGAGTCCCGACAGGTCACGGAGGGTTCCCGCGGCGTCGAGGAGCGCGGGGCGCTCGGCTCCGGCGGGTCCGACTCGCAGCAGCTTCATGGTGTAACTCCCTCTGATCTAGGAGGAGCCTCCATGGCAAGGTGCGGCCTCAGCCATCGGAGGTCTGGTCGATCCTCCAAGTTCGGCGTCCAGTCCGCAATACCCCGTTCACGGACTGGACCCGCGCCCTGGCCCGGCCGCTGCCTCAGACGGGAAGCGCCGCCGCGCCCGCGTACGGCATGTCGCGGTAGAGGGCGGCACGCTCGATGGCGCTCCACGTCGTCGAGGTGACGATGTACAGCGCGGCGGCGAGCGGCACGTAGGCCACCGAGAACAGGGTCATGAAGGACATCAGCGGCATGAACTTGGCCATCGCGCCCATGCCCGGCACCTGCGGCTGGTCCGAGGCGGGCGTCGCGGCCGCGGACAGGGCCATCTGTCGCTTGGTCCGCCGGTAATTGAAGGTCGCCACGGCCGCGACGAGCACGAACAGCGCCACGTACACCAGACCCTGCGCCCCGAACAGCCCGCCGTGCGCGAGCGCGTCCGTGAACCGCCCGCCGAGCGGGGCCGCGCCGAGGGTGTGCCCGAGCAGGGAGTTGGGGTCGCCGCCGATGCTGGCGCTGGAGAACAGGTGGTAGAGCAGGAAGAACGCCGGCATCTGGCACAGCATCGGCAGGCAGCCGGAGAGCGGGGAGACCTTCTCCTCGCGGTGCAGCTCCATGATCGCCTTCTGCAGCGCCTCGGGGTTCTTCTTGTGCTTGGCCCTGAGTTCCGCGATGCGCGGCTGCAGCTTCAGCCGGTCGCGCTGGCCCCGGGCGCCGGCCCGCGACAGGGGATGGACGAGGAGGCGTACGAACGCGGTGAACAGAACGATCGCGGCAGCGGTCGCCGAGGCGTGGAACAGCGGCTGGAGCAGGGTGGCCAGGTGCTCGACCAGGCTTGCGAAGACGGACATGAACGACGACATGGGTGAGCCCTCCGGGGGTCTCGTCGTGCCGGAAACAGAACGGGTTTCGGCGTGACGGACCACGGGCCCGGCAGGAGGAACTGCTAGGTCAGCGGCCCGTCGGGACGAGACGTCCGGGTGCTCGGGGACGGGTGCGCCCCCGTGCGTCGGGATCGCGCTGCGGCAGGAAGGCGGTGCGCTGCTCGCGGTCGCGCATGGCCGTGCGCACGCTGGTGGGCGGCACGACGGGCGCGGAGCGCGCGGTGAGCAGGGAGCAGACGGCGAGCGCGGAGCCCGCGGCGGCGGTCGCGGCGAGCGCGACGGCCCCGGCGAGGCTGCCGGCGTCGACGAGGACGGACTGGACGAGGAGGAAGAGCAGCAGCGCGGCCGGGCGCAGGGTCGTGGACCAGGTGCTCGTACGGAACATGCGGCGTCCTCCTCTCGTGGGTCGCGTCGGTCGTGACGTGTCCTGCCAGTTATACAGCCTCGCCCGCGACCGGCTGAAGGAGGCGCCGGGGCGGGCTCAGGGGGTCTGCCACTTCTGCGCCGGGTTCCCCGAGCACCAGGCGATCTGGAGCGGTGTGCCGTCCGCGGTGGCGGCGTTGGCGACGTCCAGGCACTTGTCGGCCGCGACATTGACGACGTCCGCGTTGGGCGAGATGCGCCACTGCCGCACGTTCGAGGTGTCGCAGCGCACCATCACGAGCCGGGACCCGTCCTTGGTCGAGTTGCCCGCCGTCGACAGGCACGCGCCCTGGTTGCGCAGGGTGCCGTCGGAGGCGAAGAACCAGACCTGGTCGGCGCCGCCGTCGCAGGAGCGCAGTTGCAGGCCGCCCGACATCCGCTGGACGCACTTGCCGGCGAGGCCCTTGACCGGTCCCCTGGGGCCGGTGAGCTTCGTCTGCGCGGGTGCCTTCTTGGTGGTGTCCGACGAGGAGCTGTCGCTCTTCGACCCGGCCGTGGCCTTCGATCCGGAGTCCTTGGAACCGGCGGTCGCCCCGCTCCCGCCCGCGGGGGCGCCGGCGTGGACGGTGACGGTGGGCACCGGCTTCTTCTTGTGCTCCTCCGCCCCCTTCGACTCGGCGCTCGCGCTGCTGGAGCCGTCGGGCGACGGCGCCGTGGTGGGGCTCTGCGACGCGGAGGCCGACGGCGAGGGCGGCGCCGGCACCGACCGCGAGGTGTCCGGCCCCGAGGAGAGCCCGTCGGCGAGGGCGGCGCCGCCGAGGACCGCGGCGGTGGCGGCGGCGACCGACCCGACCGTCACGAAGACGCGGCGGCCGGGCAGCAGCCCGATCCGCACGCGGGACGGCTTGTCGGTGTACGTCTGGGAGAAACGGGTCGGTGGCACGGGACCTCCGGCGGTGGCTGCGGTCGGACGGGGGCGGGAGCGGGGGCGCGCGGCTCAGCGCAGCGCGTTGGGCACGGGCAGGTCCGCCTCCTCCAGAACCATCAGCTGGGCCGCGCCGGGGTCGACCAGCTCGGCCATGCGCAGCGCCTGCCGTTCGGTCATCTGCTGGAACAGCTGGCGCGCGGTGCGGCCGTTGCCGAACGCGGCGTCGCGCGGGATGGACTCGATGTGCGTCGACAGCGCCTCGCGGGCCCCCACGCTCAGCTCGTAGCGGTGGCGCTGCGCTTGGTGCTCCACGATGGAGACGACCTCCTGGGAGGTGTAGTCGGCGAACAGCAGGGTGCGGGTGAACCGGGAGGCGAGGCCCGGGTTGGAGGAGATGAAGCGGTTCATGTCGGCGGGGTAGCCGGCGGCGATGACGACGACCTCGTCGCGGTGGTCCTCCATCAGCTTCACCAGCGTCGCGATGGCCTCGTGACCGAAGTCGTTGCCCACGGCGGCCGGTACGAGCGCGTACGCCTCGTCGATGAAGAGCACCCCGCCCCGGGCCCGCTGGAACGCCTCGGTGGTCTTCGGGCCGGTGTGGCCGACGTACTCGCCGACCAGCGCGGAGCGGTCCACCTCCACCAGGTGGCCGCGGCCGAGCAGGCCGAGCGCCTTCAGCAGCCGGCCGTAGAGCCGCGCCACCGTCGTCTTGCCGGTGCCCGGGTTTCCGGCGAAGACCAGGTGGCGGCTGAGGGGCGGCGCGGGCAGTCCCGCCTCCTGCCGCAGCCGGACGGTCTGCATCAGCTTCACCATGCCGCTGACGTCGCGCTTCACGCCGTCGAGCCCGACGAGTTCGTCCAGCTCGCCCAGCAGGTCCTCCAGCGTCTCGGGCTCGGGCTCCGGCTCGCCCTCCAGGGTCGGGCCGGCCTCACCCGTGGGCGCGGGCGCACCGGCGACGGACCCGGTCGGGGTGCCCGTGGCGGTCCCGGCGGGCGGCGTGCCGGCCGGGCCGGTCGTGCCGGTGAGGTTCGTGGGGAGCACCGGGCTGGTGACGTCCACGGCGACGCACTCCTCGAAGACGGGCGCCGCGCCCTCGCCGAGCCCCACGTCCCGGGCGCAGTCCAGGACCCGGCAGCGGCGCAGCGTCGGCGCGGCGCCCGCGCCGGCGTGCACGGCCGGGAAGCCGCTGCCGGACAGGTCGCAGTCGGTGAGGGTGCCGCCGGAACCCGCGCCGAACAGCACGCCGTTCTTGCCCGCGCCGGTCACCCGCACGCCGCGGATCTCGGGCCGGGCGCCGTCGCGGACGACGATGCCGCTGCCCGCCGCGTCGGCCACGGAGCCGCCGTCCATGGTCAGCCGCGCTCCGCCGTCGACGGTGATCCCGGCGCCGCCGGCCGCCACCACGTCGACGTGCGCCAGTTCCACGACGGCGCCCGTCGCCACCACGAGGCCGTCGCCGCGCTGCCCGGCCAGCCGGGTGCGGCTCACCTCGCACGGTTCGGCGGAGGTGAGCCGCAGCCCCGCCTCGCCGCCGGTCACCGTCGAGTCGCGCAGCGCCAGGCCGGCCTCGCCCGACGTGTGGATGCCGTCCGTCCCCGCGCCGACGAGCGCGCAGGTGTCGATCTCGGCCCGCGCCGACTGGGTGACCGTCAGCAGATGGGCCCGGCCGCCGCTCAGGCGGCTGCCGGTCAGCCGGGCCCGGGCCCCGCCGCCGAGCCGTACCGCGCCCGCGGCGCAGTC
The DNA here is from genome assembly GCF_040529335.1 of Streptomyces sp. HUAS MG91. Lineage (GTDB taxonomy): Bacteria > Actinomycetota > Actinomycetes > Streptomycetales > Streptomycetaceae > Streptomyces > Streptomyces tabacisoli. The sequence continues at coordinate 3,249,317 of NZ_CP159534.1, forward strand.
GGTGACGGTGACACCGGTCAGTTCCACGGTGGACCGCTCGCCGCCGGTGACGCCCGCTCCGCCCGCGTCCGTGAGCCGGCAGGAGTCCGCGCGCAGGCGCGCCTCGCCGGACGCGACGAGCGCGTCCTCGCCCGCGTCGGCCACCCGGCAGTCCCGCAGTTCCACGACCGCGCCGTGTTCGGCGTGCACGCCCGCGCGGGCCGGTGCCAGCACCCGGCAGTCCTCGAGCAGGGCGAGCGAACCGTCCTGCGCCAGCAGGCCGTTGCGGCCCGCGCCCGTCAGGAGGCCGTCGCAGATCAGCAGCCGCGCCCCGCCGCGGGCCCGCACCGAGGAGCCGGAGTGGTCGCGCACCCGCAGCCGCTCCGCGGTGAGCGTCGCCGCGTCGGAGAGCACCACCCCGATCCCCTGCACCGACTCGACGACGGTGTCCTCCAGGTGGGCCCGCGCGTCGCCGCGCAGGTGCAGCGCCGCGTGGTGCGCGCCGTGCAGCCGGACGCGCCGCAGCCACAGCACCCCGCCGGAGGTCGGGTCGTCGAGCAGCGGGGCCATGTCGTCGGGCAGCGCCGGGAAGCCGCCCGGGGCGTGGGCGGGCGCGGGCGCGGTCGAGCCGAGCACCTCGACCCGGCCGTGCGCCACCTCGCAGTCCTCCAGCGCCAGCGCGGACGCCTCCGCCACCCGCAGCAGTACCTGCGTCGGGTCGGCGCCGCGCACCGTCAAGCCGCGCAGCACGCAGTCGGGCGCGGCGACCGTCACCGCGCCGCCGGCGGGCGGCCGCACCACCACCGAGCCGTGGCCGGACTCGGGGACGAGCGTGACCCGGCGCCGCAGGTGCAGCTCCTCGTCGTACTCGCCGGGCGCGATCGCCACCACGGCGCCGGACGGGGCGGCGGCGAGCGCGTCGCCGAGGGTGCGGTGGCTGCCCCGGCCGCGGGGGCCGACTCGGATCACCGGTTGCTGGTTCATGGGTTTCCTCCGCCGTCCCCGGTCGTCTCCGTCGGGGCCGCGGGCGCGGTGATGCCGAGCCAGTCGCGTACCTGGGCGCCGAAGAAGAACGTGGAGAAGGACTTGTCGATCATCTTGCCGATCGCCGGCATCACGAAGATGTCCATGACGCCCTGCCGGTGGTACCAGCGGCCGGCGATGTTGTTCTGCATCAGGGTGCGGGCCGCGCCGATGGTCGACCCGCCGATGAATCCGCCGAGCGCGCCCGCCCCGCCGTACGCCGCGGCGTCGGCGCCGCTGAGGTACACCGTGTTGCCGTCGGCGTCCTTCACGCCGAAGACGGCGGCGGTCGCGGCGCCGCTCGCGAAGGCGCCGACCGCGCCGCTGATGGAGCTGTTGGCGAAGTCGTAGACGCCGGAGCGCCAGCGCATCACCTTCTCGTTGCCGGCCCACTCGGCGCCCCAGCTGTCGTCGTTGGGGCGGAGGCTGTAGGGCTTGCCCGCGTCGACGTTGGAGAGGCCGTTCTTCCAGGCGCCGCCGCGCCCGGCGATCAGGTGCCCGGTGGTGAACACGCCCTTGCTGCCTGCGCTGATGGTCGCGCCGAACGCCGCCTTCGCCACGTCCATCGGCGTGAACGGCTGCCCGGTGGCGGCCGACGCGATGCCGTAGACGGCGAGGTTGAGCACGAAGTCGACGATCCACTCCTGGCCCATCTCGACGGCCAGTTGCTGGAACGCCTTGGTGACGAACGGCGCGTAGGTGGACTCACCGGCGACGGCGGGGCCGAACTTCCACCGGTTGGGCTCGCGCAGCATGCGGCTGAAGCCGCGGTACTCGTTGGCGAGTCCGGTGAAGTTCGTCTCGCGTCCGAGGGGCGTGTGGGTCCAGTCGGGCGTGAAGCGGTCCAGCAGCGTATGCCGGCCGAAGGTGTCGGTCTGCCAGACGTATCCGGACAGGGAGCGCTCGTTGATGACGGTGGTGCCGTCGGCGCCGTACTGGCGCCAGTGCTTGCCCCACTCCTCGCTCTCCAGGAACGTGTTGTTGGTCAGCAGCTTCTTCTCGCGGACCAGCACACCGGTGTCGAACTCCTTCCAGACGTGCGCGTTGAACACGTCGCCGGGGTTCGCGGTGTACTCCCGTACGCGGAAGGGCTGGTCGGTGAAGAAGGAGCGGACCGCGCCGGTGGTCTGCTTGACCGGGATCACCTGGATGTTCTGTCCCAGGCTGGGGACGCTGTCCTCCCAGCGCGCTCCCGGCTTCCACGAGGTCAGGGCCGTGGTGCCGTCGAACCAGGTGCGGACGCGGTCGCCCTGTCCGGTGCCGAAGTCCTTGATGTTGCCGTGCCGGTCGATCTTGTTCCAGTTCCACACCTCGACGCCGTTGCCGTCCCGCGAGACGCGCCAGGCGTCCACGACGTCGCCGTCGGAGAGGATGCGGTGCTCGCGCACCAGCAGGTCTCCGTCGAAGTCCTGGTACGACTCCTTGTCCCAGCCCCAGCGGTCCACGTCCCGGCTGTTCGCGGTGTACCGGGTGCCGGTGTTGCCGTTGCTGTCGGTCCAGGTGAAGCGGGTGCCGTCGGCGTGGCCCGTCGCACTGATCTCGACGGTTCCGGCGCCGTTCGGTGCCGGCCAGGTGTCGGACCGGGACAGGACGAAGCCCTGGTGGTCGAAGCGGGTCCAGTCGCCGGTGCCCGAGTGCACCTGCATACGGAAGTCCCGGTCGCCGCTGCCCGCGTTGGCGTCGGGCCGCACCGCGGGGCGGGGCCGGAACTCCACCATCGAGCCGTCGGACAGGCCGGTGCGCGCCACGTGCCAGCCGCCGCCACCGGAGGTGTACCAGTCGCCGTCCTGCCGGCCGGGGTGGAACTGGTCCTGCCACTTCACGGTGAGTCCGGCGCCGCCGCCCCGCGTCACCTGGAACTCGCCGGGGTCGTAGGTGCGGGTGCCCTGGAGCTTGCCCTCGCCCTCCGACCACGGCAGGTGGTTCGGCTGCGCCGGGACGCCGTTCGGGTGGGCGCCGGTGGTCGGCAGCGCCACGTCGCCGGTCTTCAGGTCGTTGCCGCTGCCCAGCTTGCGCGTCTCGCGCACCACTTCGCCGACGTTGGCCGCACCCGGCGTGGTGACGATGTCGGTGACGGTCGAGTCCATCGAGGTGAAGCGGATACCGCTCAGCGGCGCCCCGCCGCCGGCCGGGGTCTGCGTGAACCGCGCGACTTGGAGCCTGCTGTCCCCGGCGAGCCAGGGCGCGGCGTGCTCCAGCTGGCTGGTGCGGTAGTCGAACGTCATGAAGCGCCGGAAGTTGACCGGTGGGCGCTGCTCGGCGAGGCGGCGCACCTCCAGGGTGGAGCCGTCCGCCAGGTCCTTGCCCGCGCCGGTCTCCTTGCCCTGCGGCGAGTGCGAGACCCAGCTGGTCTTCGGTGTGCCGTCGGCGTTCATCTCCAGCTGGAAGTAGCGGCGCACGTCGTGCGGGCTGACCTGGAAGCGGCCGAACTTCTCGTGCACGACGATCGTGCGGCCCGCGTTGTTCGGGTCCGGCATCCGGTCGGTGAAGCCCCGTCCCGGACCCCATTGGCGGGTGCCCTGCGCGAGGTGCAGGAAGTCCTCGTCGTAGCGGTTCCAGGTGCCGGTGGCCAGCGACTGGGTGGCGGGGTGGTTGTCCAGCGTGCCGAGGACGTGGCCGCCGTCCGGGTTGAGCTGGAAGTGACGTACGCGCACGTCCAGGCCGTTGACGGTGTGCACGTCGAACCAGCTGCGGCCGCTCTCGCCCCAGTGCCGGGTGCCGTGCCGGACGACCGTGCCGCCCGCGTCGACCTCGGCCCAGGTGCCGCGCTGGCCGGTGCGTGAGAAGTCGCCCGCCTGGCCGGTCCCGTGGAAGGCGTACAGGGTGTCTCCGCCCGGGAGCGGCCGACGCTCGTACACGTCGTTGCCGGAGTGGCTGACGAGCCGGACGCGGCCGTTCGCCAGGCCCTTGGTGTCGACGGTGCCGCTCTCGAACCAGGCGTTGGCGTTGTGGGGCACGGGCGCGCCGCCCGGCGTCTGCTTCACCAGCTGCCAGGTGGCCGTCGCGTCGCCGCCGGGATAGGTCAGGTCGTAGTGCCGGCCCGGCTGCGCCGCGCCCTTGTGGAACGGCACGATCCGCTCGCCGGAGAGGCGGCCTCCCGCCTCGTACGTCCTGAACTCGCCGCCGCGCGCGCCGAGTCCGTCGGTGACGCGGAAGTCGGTGCCCTGCGCCGCGACGTGGACGCCGGGCACCGGCCGGAGGTTGCCGTCCACCACGCGCGGCGGGCCGTCGGTGCTCACCAGGTACCGGGAGGCGTTCGGGGTGCCGACGCGCACGTCGGAGAGCGGCGCGAGGTCGTAGGTGGTGCCGCGGACGCCGTCGGTGACGTGCGCCCCGAGGCCGTTCCCGTCCGCCGGGCGGATCGTGGCGTGCAGGTCGCCGCCTGCCCCGAAGAGCCGTACGTCCCCGCCCGGGCCGGTGACGCGGAAGCCGCCGCCGGTCAGCGTGTCGACGGTGTGGCCCGCGACAGGCTGGAGGTTGGCGTCCAGGACGCGCGGCACGGGGTTGCCGACGGTCTGGAGGTGCTCGACGCCGCGCAGGCCGTTGCCGTCGGCGAGGCGTACGGCCACGAGGTCGGTGGCGCCGTCGCCGGCGTGGACGGTCACCGTGGTGGCGTCCGTGACGAGCAGTTGGTTGCCCGGCAGCGGTGCCAGCGTGGTGCCCGCCACGGGAGTGCCGTCGGGGCCGCGCAGCACATGGGGTTCCCCGGCGACGGTCGGCACCATCGCGAGCCGGTCGTCGCGGCCGAGGCGCACCACCTGGTGCGTCAGGTCGCCCGCCGGGTCGACGAGCACGTGGTGCGCGCCGTCCTGGACGCGGAAGCCGCCCGCCGTGTTCCCGGTCTGCGGCACGACGCGGCCGCCGCCGACGGGCACCAGCGCCCCGTCGAGGAGCTGCGGTCCCGCGCCGCCCGGGACGGTGCCGACGAACCTGCCGTGGAGGCCGGGCGCGTGCAGCGCGGTGGCGTCGAAGGAGTACGCGCCGTCCGCGCCGTGCACCCGGATGTCGCCCCGGGCGTCGGTGACGTGGAAGGTGCCGTCCGGGGCGCGGACGACGCCGTGTCCCATCAGGTCCGTGCCGAGTCCGGTCCGCAGGTGCGGTTCGAGGACTCCGTCGGTCCGGGTGAAGGCGAAGGTGTCGGCGCCCGCGCCCGCCGGGCCGCGCAGGGTGACCACCTGGTGGGTGAGGCCGCCCCGGGCGTCGACGGCGACGTGGACGGCGCCGTGCTCGACGCGGAAGCCGCCGCCGGTGAGCGCGGTGACGCCCGCCCCGGCCAGCGGGGTGCCGTCGGGACGCACCAGGCCCGTCGGCAGGCCGTCGTCACCGAACCGCACGAGGGCGCCGCCGAGACCGTCGCCGCGCAGCGGGAGGCCGGTGAAGAGCGGGGCGCCGCCGTGGACGTCGTGCACCGCGACGGTGGCGTCGGGCCGCGAGAGGTGCAGCGTGTCGCCGTGCCGGACGAGGGTCGTGGCGGGCACGGCGGTGCCGTCGGCGGTGAACGGGTGGGCCACCGGGTGCGGGCCGCCGACCGGGATGTGGGCGAAGAGCTGCTGCCCGTCCGCGCCCGTGAGCCGCACCGCGTCGTGGGTGTGGACGCCGCCCGCGTCCACGACGAGGTGCTGCCCGCCGTGTTCGATGCGGAAGCCGCCGCCGTCGAGCGCGGTCACCGACGCGCCGTCGAACGGCGTGCCGTCGGAGTGGACGAGCGTCGGCGCCTGCCCGGGCCCGGCGGCGGGGCGGACGAACGCGCCGCCGGGGCCGCCGGTGACGGGCAGCACCTGGTGGGAGAAGGCGCCGTCGGGCCGGTGGACGTCGACCAGGGTGCCGCCGCCGGTGCGGGTGACGTGGTAGACGCCGCCGCCGTCGGCCGGTGCGGTGACCGTTCCGCCGGTGGGCGCGCCGAGTTCGTCGGTCAGGGCCAGCGGCCCGCCGCCGCCGTGCGGGCCGACGACGTGCAGGTCGGCGCCGTGGCCGCCGGTGCCGTGCAGCCGCAGGCCGTCGTGGGTGGGCAGGCCGGTGACGGGGCTGTGGGTCTGGAAGCCGTTCGGGGTGGGCACGTGCAGGCCGTTGTCGACCAGGCGGACGGGGCCGCCGCCGAGCGGCAGGCCGCCGGTGCCGAGGTGCTGGACGCCCACCGGCGTGTGGTGCGCGTCGAGGCGCAGCACCACCGTCGATTCACCGTAGTGGCCGCCGCGCAGCGCGAAGGTCTGTTCCCCGCCGGTGAAGTGGTAGCCGGTCCCGTCGAAGGAGAAGTCGGACCGGAAGGTGCGCACTCCCCGGGTCCACTCGGCGTGCAGCCGGACGAGGCCGTCCGTGCCGGTGTCCGTCCAGGCCCTGACGGGCGGTCCGCCGGCCGTGCCCGCCACGGTGACCGTGGGCTGCGCGGCGCCGCCCGCGTGGACCTGGAGCTGGACGCCGGTGAGGCCCGGCACGTGCACCGTGACATGGGCGGGCGGGGCCACCACCGGGACGGCGACGCTCGCCATCTCCACGGAGACCGTGTTCGAGCCACCGGTCACCTGTACGTCGATGATCTCCTCGTTCACGAGGGGGTGGCCCTGCTCCGCGCTGAGCCCGTAGTCGAGCCGCTGGACGCCGCCGCCGTTCGGGAGGTCGTACTCGAGGCGCAAGATCCGCTGGTCCCCGACGGTGAAGGAGGAGGCCCGCACCTCGGTGGAGCCGTTGCCGCGGACCGTGACGTCGACGAGCCGGCCGTCTCCGGGGGCGGCCGGGGTGACGTCGACCCGTACGCCGGGCAGGTGCGGGATGTTGGTGAAGGTGTGCTGGAGGTCGTAGGCGACCTGGACCATGCCCACCTGGATGTTCTGGGTGAACACGGGCTTCGCCCCGCCGAACCCGGCCAGGGTGAGGTCGTCGCCGCGGAAGAGGGCGTTGAGGCCCGCGATGGACACGCTGCTGCCGTCGAGGGCGGGCGGCGCCGCGTTGCCCGCCGCGGGGACGGCGGGGGTCTGCACGGACGCGCTCGGCGGGGTGAGGGCGCCGGACGCGGCGGGCACCGGCTGCGCGCCCGCGGCCGGGACGACCGTGGGCTGCGGCACGGCGGTCGGCGCGAGGTTCACCGGCGCGACGGCCCCGGTCGGCACGGCGCCGGCGACCGGCGGGGCGTCGAGCCCGCCGGTCGCCGCGTTCACGCCGCTCACGCCCGGAGTGTCCACGCCGGCCGGGGGGTCGGACACGGCCGAGGCGTTGACGGTGGGCGCGGTGACTCCGCCCGCCGAAGGAGCGGACACGGCAGCGGAGTTGACGGTGGGAGCGGTGACGGCCGGCGCGGTGACTCCGTTCGCCGGGGAAACGGACACGGCCGACGCGTTGACGGTCGGCACATTGACGCCCGCACCGGAAACCCCGCTCGCCGGAGGAACGGTCACCGCCGAAGCATTCACCGTCGGCACGTTCACACCCGCACCGGAAACCCCGCCCACCGACGGAACCGACACGGCCGACGCGTTGACGGTCGGGCCGAGGTTCACGGCCGGTGGTGTCAGGCCGACGGTGTTCACCACGGGCGCGGTCGGGGGCGCGACGTTGACGGTCGGCGCGCCCCCGAGGCCGCCCACGGTGACGGCGGAGACCGGAGGCACCTGCGTCTGGGTCACGTTCGGCGTGAGCTGGGAGAGCGCGGGCATGGTGATCGGGGTCGTCGCGGCGTTGAGGCCGCCGACCGGCACGGTCAGGCTCTCCCGGCCCACGAGGCCCGTCGCCCCCGGCAGGTCGGTGATCTGCGCGCCGAGCGAGGGCAGGTTCACCTGGATTCCGTTGGGTGAACTCACCTGGAGCGCGGGGGCGTCGAGCGAGGTGACGGCGGGCGCCACGTTCGGCACGTTCACCGAGAGGCCGCCGGGGACCGTGCTGCCGCCGAAGGCGACCGAGGGCGGCGTGACGGCGCCGAGCGAGGGCATCTGCACGCCGCCCGCGACGGCCCCGACGTGCGGGACCGCGCCGAGCTGCGGCATCGACACCCCGGGCACGGACACCGCGCCGACACCCGGCGTCGCCACCGACCCCAGGTTCGGCATCGACACCCCGGGCACGCCGACCGCGCCGACGCCCGGAGCGGCCGCCGCTCCCAGGCCCGGCATCGACACGGCCGGCACGTTCACCGCGCCGATCCCGGGAGTGGCCGTACCCAGACCCGGCATCGACACGTCCGGGGCGGCGTTGACGCTCTGCACCGGGCCGAGGGTCGGCAGCGGCACGTTCAGCCCGCCACCGGACACGCCGAGCCCGCCCATCGAGGGGATGTCGACGATCTTCGTACCGACGGAGGGCGGGGCCAGGTCGAAGGAGACCCCGAACTCGGGCAGCGAACCGAAGTTGACGGCCACCGGCATCGGGACGGCCGAACCGCCGCCGAAGCCCGGCAGGCCCCCGCCCGGCACCAGGTTCATCGGCGGCATGTTCACGCCGTGCAGGCCGACGGCGCCGATGTTCACGCCGATGTCGCCCGCGGCGTGGGTGGGCGGGGTGCGCATGCCGCCCAGGCCGACGTGCGGCAGGGTGGTGAGCGCGGTGCCGGGCGTGAAGAGCGTGAACCCGGACGCCACCCCGCCGGAGACCTTGCTGGCCGCGCCGATGAACTCGCCGTTGACGAAGGCGCCGTAGCGGTACATGCCGAAGACGCCGCGGTCGATGAAGCCGATCTTCATCGCGAGGGCCAGGCCGCCGCCCATCTCGTCCGCGGCGACGGGAAGGAAGAGCCGCAGCCCCTTCAGGCCGCTCAGCCCGGCCGCCATCCCGCTGCCGAGGCCCTTGATGCCGTTGATCCCGGTGGCCAGGGCCCGCAGCCCGAAGAAGGACTTCGCGCCCGCCGTGTTGATGATCATCAGGTCGACGGCGGCGGGGAAGAACCCGAAGCTCTTGCCGAGCGTCGCCGGGTCGAAGCGGATGCCGTTCAGTCCCTTGAGCCCGTTGAGGCCGTTGAGACCGGGCGAGAAGTGCAGGCCGCCGAAGCCCTTCATGCCCTTGAGGCCGTTCAGCCAGACGCTGGTGGCCTTGAAGGAGTCGTCGATCCCGAGCGTCAGCCGCCCGAAGAGACCGAGCGCGTTCGGCCCGCCGTTCAGCAGGTTCTTGCCGCCGGCGAGGCCCTTGGTGCCGAGGCCCTTCAGGCCGTCCCAGAGGGTGCCGATCTTCAGGCCCTTGGTGGTGGGCGCGATGACACCGAGGATCGACATGATCAGGTCGGTGACGCTGGCGTCGCCGTTGGCGAAGTCGACCGCCGTCTTGATCAGCAGCGCCACGTTGAGGGCGATGGCGAACAGCGCCACCGGGCCGCCCACGAGGATCGCCGGGATCACCAGGATCAGCGCCAGCCAGCCGAGCGCCTTCCAGATCTCCTCGCACTCGTCGATGGGCGAGGCGATGGACTCCGCCGCCGTCTCCAGCGCGCTCGCCGCCGTCTGCGCGGCCTGCTCCAGGATGTCCTTCGCGTCGTCCGCGGTGGCCTTGTGCGCGTCGCGGCCCGCGTCGTCGTCCTCGGCGAGCGCCGCCGCCTGCGACAGCGCGTCGTCGGCCCTGCGCTGCTGCTCGCGCATCACGCCGGCATAGGTGCGCAGCGCGCTCCTGGCGTCCTCCTGGGCCTGCCGGAACGTCGTCACGTACTTGCGCAGATCATCGTCGATGATCTTCCGCAGCGCGTCGCCCGTCTTGCCGACGAAGGCGCCGCCGCTGGTGTCGCGGACCTCCGTGAGCCCCTTGTCGATGAGGTCGGCGAGGTCGACCAGATCGCCTTGCGAGGCGATCACCGCGTCGATGCCCACCGGATCGCCGGGGGTGGGATCGGAGTCCATGCGGAGGGCGTTCCAGTCTCCGGGGCGGGGCATCGGCCGCTTCCTCCTCGGTCTCACCGGCACGGTCGCTTCGGTTCGCTGCCAGGTCCACGCACCACGAGCCCCCGCGGTTCACCCTCGGCACCCGGAATTTTCCGCGGGCTGCGGAATCCGTGGGAGACGGAGGTGAACCGCGGGGGCTCGTGGTGCGTGGACAGGGCGGCAGAAACCCGTGAGGCTCCGCGAGGGGAAGGCGAAAAGGTGGCGGACTTCTCGATCGACTACTCGCTTCTGCAGCAGGTCCAGCAGAAGATGCACTCCCTGGCCGACCAGGCCGACTCCGGCGGCGCCACCGGCGCGTTCAAGGAGATGGGCGAGGCGAGCGCCTCGGACCGGCGCGGCACCCTCGGCCACGCCGGGCTGTCCACCTCCTTCAACCTCTTCTACCGCCGCTCCTCCAGCCGCACCAAGGACGCCAAGGACGGCCTGAACCAACTGGCCGACATGTTCGCCTCGGTCGCGAACACCTTCTTCGACGCGGACGCGCAACTCGCCGGCTCGGCCGGGCTCATGGGCCAGAGCATCGGGCTCAGCGACTGGCGCAACGAGAAGGCGGCCCACGACGAGTGGGTGCAGGACAAGTCCGACTGGGACGCCTACCTGGAGAAGATCGGCGCCACCGACTACTTCGCCGAGCACCCCGACGATTCGATCCGCATGGTGTGCACGAGCCCGGACGCGCCGGCCTTCTGCTCGGCGTGGAAGGCGGACGACGCGGCCGGCACGGCGCCCATCAACCCCGGCGACGAGCCGCCCAAGCCCTCGGAGACCCCGCCCACCTCCTACTCGTACGAGGACAGCAAGGGCAAGGTCGACGTGACGGTCGAACTCGATGACGACAACAACGTCATGAAGGAGACCCAGAAGATCACGAGCACCGACGGCCAGTCCTACACCTCGACCACCGTGTACGACAGCGCGCCGAAGATGGTCGGCCCCGAGGGCGACCAGTTCGACGCCCGCGACTACACGATCACCACGGACTACGCCGACGGCTCCACGACCACCACCAAGGTCGTCATCGACGACGACGGCTCCGGAACGATGACGGAGACCGACGACGACGGGGAAACCACCGTCTCCACCCGCAGCGGCCCCGACGCCGACTGGGTGGAAGAGGACGGGGACGACGACTGACCATCCCCCGCACCCCGCTTCATCCACAGGAGAGGACATACCCATGGCCGGCAACATCGCCCTGAGCTACCCCGAGATCGAGCGGGTCTCCGGCGTGCTCGACACCAGCGTCGACTCCACGCTGGTGCCGCGCATGAGCGAGGCCAAGCAGGAGGTGGAGACCCTCCTCACCAACGGCCTGGTGCTGAGCAAGTCCAGCCCCCAGCTCACCGACCAGTACAACGACTTCAACACCAAGCTCACCGACGCGATGAACGCGATCAAGTCCTTCGCCGACCAGTTCCGCCAGATCAAGACGAGCTTCGAGTCGATGGACGCCGACATCGCGGAGAAGGTCGCCAGCAGCGGCAAGTAGGGCACGGCCACCGCCTCCCACCCACCTACCCACAGCAGGACGGAGACTGAGCACGATGGCGAACACCGACATCTACGCCGATTACGACCAGGTGGCGACGACCGCCTCCACGATGAGCAGCAAGCTCGCCGACATCTCGCACGAGCTGGCCAACCTGGAGACGACCGTCTCCGGCCTCCTCCAGGACGGCCTGGTGCTGGAGAAGGCCAGCAAGGCGCTCCAGGACTCCTACGACGACTTCAGCCGCCAGCTGAAGGAGTCCTCCCAGGGCATCCAGTCCTTCGCCGACACCTTCTCCAAGATCGCCGAAGGTCTTGCGCAGGCGGACTCCGACATCACGACCTCGGTGCAGAACGCCGGCAAGTGACCGCGGCGAGAGGGCCGGCACCCCGGTGAAGGGGGCCGGCCCTCTCGTGCGTTCCGTGTGCGGGACGCGCCCGTCAGTCGCTGAGTGTCGTGAACGGCACCTGGACGGCGACGGCCCCGCCGGACTCTCCGGCCGTCCAGCCCCGGCCCACCGGCAGCGCCATCCGGACCTGCTCCGCGGAGAGCCGGGTGCCGATCAGGTCGCCCTCGCCGATGCTCTTCGGGCCGAGCAGCACACCCTGACGCGCGCGGCGCGCCACGCCCACCCAGCCCAGCGTCGACATCGACTCGGGCAGACCGGCCAGCAGCAGCCCGAGTCCGCGGTCGCGGCCCGAACTCGCCACGTCCCGCAGCACCTTGTCGGCCGCGCAGCTGAGCATCAGGTCGGCATCGTCCACCACGACCACCGCGGGCCGGTCCCGTACCTCCTTCAGCGCGGCGCTCACCGCGTCCGCCGACGGGTCGGGCTCGGGCATCAACTGAACCAGGTCGTGGTCGGCGAGCGCACGCAGCGGCGAGGACCGCGGCGTGATGATGATCAGCGCCGTTCCGGAGAGCAGCAGCGACACGCTCATCGCCACCAGGGTCGTGGACCGCCCGGTCCGCGGCGGGCCCGCGACCACGAACGAGCCGCCGCCCTCGGCGAAGTCGACGAGCATGGGCTTCGCCTCGTCGCCGCCGACGCCGAGCAGCGCGCGCAGCGGCTTGCGGCGCGCTTCGGGCACCGCGGCCATCGTCTCCTGGAACGTGACGCCGCCGGGCAGCGCCTCCACCCGGAACGGCCTGCGTGCGGCCGGCACCGACCGGTCCCGGTCGGTCGTCGCCCTGCCGATCGCGCGCAGCGCCGAGGCCTGGTCGACGTCGGCCGCCTGCTCGTCGTCGCCGGGTGCGCCGAGCAGCGCGACCTGGGTCTCGACGCCGCTGGGAGCGTGCCAGCCGCGGCCCGGAGGCACGTGGGTGGGGGCCTGGTTGCGGGGCATGCCCGCCAGGTTGTAGTCGCTCGGGTCGGCCTGGCGGAGCAGCAGCCGGCGGTCGTTGTGCGCGGCGAGCCGGCCGCCGAGCAGCAGCCGCTCGGAGGTGGCGATCACGTGCATGCCGGCGGCGGCGCCCTCACGCAGCAGCCGTACCACCTCGTCGTGCAGGCGGCCGCCGTCGTAGTCGTCGAGCATGCCGCTGAGGGCGTCCCACCCGTCGATCATCAGCAGCAGGTGCGCGGGCCGCCGGTCGGCCGGTACGCGCAGGCGCACCTCGGTGATGTTCGCGCACCCTTCCTGGGCGATGAGGCGCTGCCGGGCGGTGAGTTGGGCGCCGAGGCGTCCGATGAGGCGCTCCAGGCGTTCCGCGTCGTGCCGGGAGACGACGGCGCCGCAGTGCGGAAGGGTCTCCAGGGCGGAGAGTCCGCCGCCGGCCGCGTCGATGCCGTAGAGGTGCAGGTCGGCGCTGGAGAGCGTGTTCGCCGCGGAACCGGCGACGGTGCGCAGCAGTTGGGTGCGGCCCGAGCGCGGTGAGCCGATGACGTAGAGGTGTCCGAAGGTGGCGAAGTCGATGGCGCCCAGGCGCCGTTCCTGCGACGCGGGCAGGTCGAGCAGGCCGTAGGGGACCTGCGGCAGGTCACCGGCCGGTTCCTCGGGGGGCGGCAGCTCGTCCAGACGCAGCCGGTCCTCCAGCGACGGCAGCCACGGGCTGGGCTGCTGGACGAAGTCGTCGAGCCGGACGGTCGCCGCGATGGCGGCGTCGACCAGCGCCCTGAGGTCGGTGGGGCGTTCCTCGGTGACGAACAGCTCCTCGCCCTCGCCCTCCTCGTCCTCGCGCGGCGGCCGGCCGAGGCGTCCCCAGGTCAGCTCGGTGCCGCGGACCGTGCGGGCTCGCTCGTCGTCGGCCTCGCCGTCCTCCGCGCCGGGGCGCTCGGCGCCCACCCACGCGGTCTGGAACGGCGTCGGCGCCCCCGCTCCCCGGCGCACCAGGGCGCGGCCCGGGGTGTGCGCGGAGATGCCGGCGGCGTCGGGGGCGTTGATGATGTCCTGGCTCTCGGAGCGGTCGGTGACCCGCAGCGCGATCCGGAGGTTGGTGTTGGCCCTGATCTCGTTCGACACCGAGCCGCTGGGCCGCTGGGTGGCGAGCACCAGGTGGATGCCGAGCGAGCGGCCGCGCTGGGCGATGCTCACCAGGCCGGGGATGAAGTCGGGCAGTTCGCGCACCAGGGTCGCGAACTCGTCGATGACAAGCAGCAGTCGGGGCAGTGGCGGGAGCTGCGGGTCGCGGGCGCGCTTGGCCCGGTACTCCGGGTGGTCCTTCGCCCCGACCTCCGCGAGGAGCCGTTCGCGGCGCTTGAGTTCGGCGTCCAGGGACGACAGCGCGCGCCGGACGAGGTGGCCGTCCAGGTCGGTGATCATGCCGAGGGCGTGCGGCAGTTCCGCGCATTCGCGGAAGGCGCTGCCGCCCTTGTAGTCGACGAGGACGAAGGCCAGTTCGTCGGGGCGGTTGGCCGCGGCCAGCGAGGCGATCATCGTCTGGAGCAGCTCGGACTTGCCCGAGCCGGTCGTTCCGCCGATGAGCACGTGCGGGCCGTCGCGGACCAGGTCGACGCGGAGCGCCCCCTCGTAGCCGCTGCCCAGGGTGAACGTGGTCGAGGCGCGGTGCCGGGCCCAGGAGCGCAGCAGCCGGGTGGCCTCCGGCGGCTCCAGGTCGAGCAGCGGCAGCAGCCGCACACCGTCGGGCAGTCCGGAGTCGCTGTCGAGCGTCACGTCGCGGACCGGGGACAGCGCGCGGGCGACCTCCTCGCACCATGCGGTGTCCACCAGGTCGGCGCGCACGTCGGTGACGGAGGGGACGCCCGAGGCGCGGACGCCGAGCCGGCTGCCGGAGGTGGTGACGACGACGGCGCACTCCTCGGGCAGCAGGCGCTCCCGCTCGTCGAGGCAGAGGCTGAAGATCCGCACCTGCGGTCCCTGGGTGAGGATCTGTACGACGCCGGGCACGTCGCGCAGCCGGCGGGCGCCGTCCATCACGACCAGCACGTCGGGCTCGCGGGCCAGCGCGTCGGCGAGCGGCGAGGCGGCAGCGGCGAGCCGTGCCTGGACGTCGCCGACCAGTTCGCTGACGCGGTGCGCGGTGGACTCCGGGTCGCTGCCGAGCGCGATGACGGCCGCCTCGGTGCGCGCGGGCCGCAGGTGGGGCAGCCAGCGCACCCAGTCCCAGTCCGCCGCGTGCGTGTCGGTGGTGAGGACGACGATGCGCAGGTCGCGCGGGCTGTGCAGGGCCGCCGCCTGGGCGACGGCCCAGCGTGCGACGGTGCGCGGGGTGCCCGCGCCGCCGCTGATGCCGGCCACTCCGAAGTCCGCGAGTTCGATGCCGAACGGCACGTCGGCGAGGCGCCAGTGGACCTCGCGGTGGTTGGTGTCGCGCGCCTGGTCGTGGATGCGCTTGAGCGAGGGCCGGGTGACGGTGCCGAGCCGCAGCGTCAGCCAGTCGGGGTCGCGGCGCCTGCGCTGCCACAGCCGGTGGCCCGGGCCGGCCGTCGTCAGGAGGATCCCGGCGGGGTCGGGGAAGGTCTCGCCGCGCACCTCGCGCTCGTCGACGGTGGAGCGCCGCATCTCCCGCTCCAGGGCGGCCCGCCGGAAGCGGAACACGCGCAGCGCCTCGGCCTGTTGGCGGCGGCCGGTGCGGCGGCCGATGACCCAGTTGCCGACGGCCATGATCGGCGTGAAGAAGATGAAGATGACGAAGTAGAAGGACCGGAACAGGCTCATCATGACCAGGCCCATCGCGAGCGGGGCCAGCATCATCAGGAGCGGGAACGGCCGGGGCCCCTGCTTGCCGGGCGGGCCCGGCATCGTCAGCGACTCCTGGTCCAGGTGGGGCGCGATGCGCGGCGGCCGGTTGTACTCCACGCCGACGCCGTCCGGAGCCGGGTTGACGGCGGCGTCCGGTTCGAAGGGCGTGCCCAGGCGCAGCAGGTGGTCGCCCAGGGAGAGGTCGGCGTACGCGGGCCAGTCCTCCGACTCGTCCTTCGGCGGCGGGAGCTGGGAGACGGGCAGGAGCGGGGGGTCCTTCGGGAGTCCGTCGGGTCCTACGGGCTCCGGCTCGGCGGTGTGGCCGCCGGGGCCGCCGTCCTGCCGGCCCGCGGGCTCCTCCGCGGTCAGCGGTGTGCCCGTCTCGGGGTCGACGGGCGGCGGCGGGGTGAGGCTGCGCAGTCCGCAGGTGTCGGGGTCGGCGTCCTTCGGGAGCCGGAAGGTGGCGGAGCCGTCGGTGGCGACGGTGATCCACACGCCGTTCTCGGGGGCGTCGCCGCCGGAGAGCCGCAGCGCGCAGCCGCGGTCGGTGCCGACCTCGTGACTGCCGGGGCCGAGCCGCCAGACCCGGCCGGCGCCGGGGCCGCCGACGTGGCGGATCTCGGCGATGACGGGTTCGGCGTCCGGCGGCTCCCAGGAGCGGGCGGCGCTGGGCACGGCCACGGGCGCGCCGGCGCCGAGCACGGTTCCGTCGCGCACTCCGCTGCCGGCGAGGGGGGTCTCGCGGGTCAGTCGCTTCCCGTCGAGGTAGAGGGGGTCGGCGCCGAGCGCCTCACCGAGGTCGCCGACGGTGGCGCCGTCCGGCACGTCCAGCATGTGGTCCGCGCGCCTGCCGCTGGGGTCGGCGGTGGTGACTATGAGTTTCACGTCGGTCCAACGGGGTCGTGGTTCGAGTGGGGAGGGTTACGGGGCCCGGGGCTCAGCGGCCGGGGCTGTGGCGCGGCGGCGGGGGGACCGACTTGAGCGGCGCGGCTTCCGGGACCGCCGCGTACTGTTCGACGCCCGTCTCCTGCGGGGCGGGGACGCCCGCGGACGCCTCCCACGGCGCGGGCACGCTCGTGCCGGGCTCCGCCGTCCAGGCCGCCGTGGGCTCTTCCTCGAACAGGTCGGTGCTCTGCCGCTCGGGCGAGCGCGAGCCCATCGGCGCGGGCGGCAGGACCGCGGGCAGCCGCCACAGCACCTTCGGCAGCGCGCGGCCGAGCGCCTTGGCCCGCACCAGCAGCGGCGTGCCGGTCAGCAGGACCTGGCCGTGCCGGTCGGTCAGCAGCGTCCGGGTGTGGCCGCGTCCGGCGCCCAGCAGCACGACGCGGCACGGCGGGCGGGGCGAGGCGAGGCCCGCGGGCAGCGGGTCGGGCAGTTCGCGGGCGATGAGGAACGGCGGGATGTTGAGGCGGGGCAGCGCCTCCTCCGCGGTGCGGTAGGCCTCGCGCACCGGCGGGCCGTCGAAGTCGCGGTGGACGCCCTCGGCGACGACCACGAGCGAGGCGGGCAGCCGGGCGTCGAGCTGTGCCGCGATGGCCTGGAGCAGCGGCGGTGCGGCCTGGGGGTGCCCCTCGACGCAGAGGGAGGCCGGGCCGGTCGCCGCGTCGAGGAACGCCGCCTGGGTTTCGGTGGCGCCGAGCGCGATCAGCAGGGGCGGGACGGCGTCGGCCTCCGGTGTCACCAGGGGGAGTTCGTCGCGGTTCGCCCGCCACTCGCCCGGCGTGTCCGGGGCCTCGTGCCAGCAGCCGGTGGGGTCCGGCGTCTCCCGTCCGGCGAGGAGCACGCTGACCGACTCGGTGCTGACCAGGACGGCGTAGGGGCGGGCCGGGGCGGCGGCGAGGCGGGCCGCGGTCAGGGCGCGTTCCGCGTCGCGCCACGTCACCGGGTCGCCCAGCAGTCGGCGCAGCAGCCGGCGGTCCTTCCGGTGGACGTACCAGGTCCGCAGGGGCGCGACGAAGGCGTAGGCGGTCACGGCGGTTTCACGTCGGGCCCGGCGCCACGCGCGCCGCCAGCCGCCCAGGCGTTTGGCGACGATCCGCAGCAGCAGGAAGGCCACCAGCAGCGCGCCGGCCACGCCGAGCCAGCGGAAGATCGTGTCCTGGTGCGCCCGGAAGAACGCGAAGGGGTCGACGTTCCTCACGCGGCCAGGACCTCCCGCCGCAGGGCCCGCAGCGCGTAGTGGGTACGGGACTTGACGGTGCCCTTGGGGACGCCGAGCGCCCGCGCGGTGTCCTCGCCCGCCTCGTCGCCGAGGTGCACGCGGGCCAGCACCTCGCGGTGTTCGAAGGAGAGCCGCGCCATGGCCTGCGCGATGAGCTGGCGGTTGACTACGTTGTCAGCGATGTCGGTGCCGACGGGGCGTGTGAGCAGCGGTTCGGGCACGGCGCCCACCGGTATGCAGCGCTCGCGGCGGTGGGCGTCGACGGCGAGGTTGCGCGCGACGGTGAACAGCCAGGCCTGGCGGTGCTCTTCGTCCCGCAGCGCGCCGCGGTCCCAGAACAGCCAGGCCCGCAGCATGGTCTCCTGCACGATGTCCTCGGCCCGGTGGGCGTCGCCCGCGGTGAGCCGCAGGACGTAGCGCAGCAGTCGGGCGCGGTGGGGCTCGGCGGGCGGGACGCCGCCGTCGGATGTTCTTCGCGGCGTGATGGTTCCCTCGCGCGGAGGTGAGGAGGTCCGAGCGGTGCGCATGCTTGCTCCTGAACGGCTCATGGGTGGGGGATCTACCAAGAACGCCCGGCCATAATAGGAATAGCAGACTACGGAAAACCTCAAATGAAGCGCAGATTTTACAAGTTGGCCCCGGCGAGCCGCCTTTGAGCCCGTCGACGCGGCTTCCTGCCTGGTCGGAGCGGTCCTCAATACCCCGAAATTCATCAGCAGTTCGCTTAGGAATTAGAGTGCCGGGCCCCACGGCGCCGCGCCCGAATGCGGCGCCCGGCAAGATATGAATGCCCGTTCGGGCATACGCCCCCGGAGCCGCGCGGAGCGCACGCTCCAGGGGCGCGGGGAACGGCGCGGGAAGAGGCCACCGGACGGTCAGCCGGCCACCGGATCCCGGGCCAGCACCTCCCGGTCCGGCCGCGCGTCCCGATCAGCCGGACGCCCGTATGTCACCAAGAGCGTGACCGCGATATTGGCGGCGAGCGCGACGATCCCGGCGTTCATCCCGAGCACCGGATCCCGCCCGCTGAACACCAGCCCGCACACCACCCCCACCCCGACCACAAGCCCACTCAACGCCCCCACCAGACTCAGCCGCCGCCACACCAGCCCCACCAACAACATCGGCACCAACTGCGCCATCCCCTCATAGGAAATGAGGGACAGCCGCACCAAGGTGTTCGGCGCCGCGTACGTCAGCACCAGCGCGAGCCCCCCGGCGACCACCACGACCACCTGCGACCACGACTTCTGCGCCTGCGACGAGTCCCGCCACCGCGGCACGAGCGAGAACACACTGCTTCCCCACATCGTGCCGATGACCAGCATGAACACCGCCATCGGCACGATCGACGACAGCGCGGCGGCGACCCCGATGATCCCGACGGCCCAGGCCGGCAGCGAGTCGACGACCAGCTTGAACAGCGCCAGGTTCGAGTCGGCGCCGGTCAGCCCGGGCACCACGAACAGCGCGGCCATCCCCAGCAGCATCGGCACGAACAGCAGGACGTTGTAGGCGGGCAGCCAGATGGCGTTGCGCCGCAGCCCGTCGGCACTGCGCGCCCCCAGATACCCGGCGACGGTGGTCGGGAAGATGACGACGGTCAGCGCGTTCAGGAAGGTCGTCGTGGCGAACCAGCCCTCCCCGTAGGGCGATCCCCCGCTCCCCGGCAGCGTCAGCCACGCGCTCTTCTCGTCGACGAGCCGCCCGAGGAAGTCCCCGTACCCGTCGAAGTAGTGCACGGGAACGTACAGCGCGAGGAACGCCAGCGTGACGATGACGAGCAGGTCCTTCAGGACGGACACCCACGCGCTGCCCCGCAGCCCGCTCACGACCACGAACACCGTCGTGACGGCGAAGCCGATGAAATAGGCCCAGTTGAGGCTGATGGAACCGTAGGAGATCGTCGACACGACGACCCCCATCCCCGTGATCTGCAACTGGATGTACGGCAGCAGGAAGACGGTGACCAGCACCGCCACCGCCGCACCCACCCACGGCCGCCCGAACCGGTGGGCCACCATGTCGGTGATCGACACCAGCCCGTGCTGCCGCGCGTAGGCCCACAGCATCGGCCCGACCACGTACCCGACGGCGTATCCGCAGGACATGTACGCGACGACGTACAGCACCGGAGCGCCGAAGTTGTACCCCCACCCGGCGGCCCCGAGATAGCTGAAGCTGGTGTACCCCTCCCCCGCCATCAGCACCCAGATGAACACCGCCCCGAGCGAGCGCCCGCCCACCGACCACTCGGCGAGCCCGCCGCCCCGGCCCCTGCCCCGGACGGCGAGCAGCCCGAGGGCGACGGTGACGACCATGAAGACGCCGAAGAGGGTGGTGGCGACGGCCCCGTCACTCATGCCCGGCCCCCTTGTACTTCTGGTCGCCGCGCCACGTCAGCCACACGGCGACGGGCGTGAGCAGCGTCGCGGCGAGCAGCCACACGAACAGGAACGGCAGCCCGAGCACCACGGGTTCGACACGGTTCACGAACGGGAGCGCGCCGATGTACAGCACGAAGGGCACGAGGAGCCAGAGCAGATGAGGCCGTTTGATCACGGGGACGGAGCCTATCGGGGCGTCATCCGGCTCAGCTTCCCCCACACCACGAGCCGGTACCGGGAGGTGAACTCGGGGGTGCAGGTGGTGAGGGTGATGTAGTACCCGGGCTGCCGGTACCCGGCCGACGGCACGACCCGGCTGCGCGGCACGGGCCCGATCACGCCCCCGTCGGACGCCGACGTCTGCGCGAGCGTCCTGTCGACGACGTACGTGTACGTCGCGTTCTTTGTCTGTACGGAGACGGTGTCGCCGCGGCGCAGCCGGTTGATGTAGCGGAACGGTTCGCCGTGCGTGTTGCGGTGCCCGGCCAGCGCGAAGTTCCCGGCGCCGCCGGGCTGGGCGGTGCCCGGGTAGTGGCCGACGTAGCCGTGGTTGAGGACGTTCGGCTTGCTGACCCCCTGCGCGACGGGCGCCCGCAGGCCGAGGTGCGGGATGGAGATGATCGCGTACGCCTGGTCGTAGGAGGGGCGGGGCGCGGCGGCCGCGGTCCGCCCGGACGAACGCTGCCCGGAGCCGCCGCTCACCTCGGGATCGTCACCGTGGTCGTCGCCGGCCGCGGGAGCGGACGCCCCGCCGTCGTCCGAGGGGCTCTCTTCCGGTCGCTGCTCCCGCTGCTGTCCCCACTGGTGTTCGAGGGACTGCACCTGGCGCTGGGCCCCGGCCCTGGCCTGCCGGTTGGTCCACCACAGCTGATGCACGACGAGCAGCAGCAGGATCAGCCCGAAGGTGACGGCGATCTCGGCGCCGCCCCACAGCACGCGGACGGGGGTGGGCCGGGCGCGGCGTCCCTGCGCCACCACCTGGGGCCTGCTGTCCGTACGCGTACGTTGCGGCACGCGCGCAAGATAGATCGCGCAGGTCCAACTATCCAGAGCGAAGCCGCACCGGGTTCGCTCGTCGGCCCCGGCGCCCCGCGCGGGGCGCACGCCGCGCACAGTCGCGGCCGAAGGCCCCGCGCCCGATCCGGACGGTCCGTCCTGCGGATTCCGGCAGTACGGTGTCCCTCATGCGCCCCGACACGCCTGCCACGCCCGCCGAGAACGACCGTGCCGACCACGTAGCGGAAGCCGAGCGTCTGGAACGCACGGCGGACATGTACCCCGAGGACGCGGAACCGCTGCTCCTCCAGGCCGCCGCCCACTACGAACTGGCCGACGACCGCGAGCGCGCCACGACCCTCTACGACGGCCTGCTCGCATCGCCGGACGTCCACGACCCGTCGCTGATCCGCGCCCTCAAGGCCGCGAACCTGTGGGAGTACGGCCACGAGGCGGAGGCCAACGCCATCATCACGGGCCTGCGCGCCACCGCTCCGCGCGACCCGGCGCCGTGGGTGATCGTCGCGGAGTCCCTGGAGCAGCACGACGAGCTGGAGCAGGCCCACGAGACGTTCACGGAGGCGCTGGAACTCCTGGTCCCGGCGTCGGAGCGGGAGTCGGGCGTGCCCCTCGCCAAGCACCCCCTCCTCCTGGGCCGGCACCGCGTGCGCCGCCTCCTGGGCACCCCGCACGACGAGTGGGACGCCCTCGCCGACCAGGCCAACCGCACCCCGGTCGCCCTCGACGAACTCCACGACCCCAAGCGCCTGTGGTCCCTCGGCTCGGAGAACCCAGCAGAACTCCAGGCCGAGATCTCGCGCCTGCGCGCCGAGCTGGGCACCTACCGCGAGGCGCTGTCCCGCCCGTTCCCGGTGGCGGTCCTGCACTGGCCGTCGACGGAGTACGCGGAACTGATCGCGGCGTACCCGGCGCTGACCTCGGAATACCCCTCCTACGAGGCGCACTTGACGTCGATAGAGGGTTCGCTGAGGGAACTTTCCTCCTCCGGCACGGCGAACCTGGGCATCGTCACGGGCACGGTCCCGTCCTACGAGGCCTTCGCGGCATCGGAGGCCTCGTCCCCGAACGACACGTCGCTGCTACCGCAGTACGCGACGACGCTGGCGGCGCGGGGGCGGGCTGTTGCTTGGCCTCCGGCTTCTGATGCGGGGTGCTGGTGTGGGTCGGGGTCGGCGTACGGGGCTTGCCACGGAACCGGCGCCTGACACCGGTCACGCTCTGCGCACGGCGGGACCTCTTCGGCACAATGCTGGTGTGTCCCGCCCCGTCCCTTCCTCGGCCGCCGTCTCGGCCCGAATGCGCCGCCAGTCCTCCCGCGACACCGCGCCCGAGCTGGCAGTCCGCCGCCTCCTCCACGCGGCGGGCCTGCGCTACCGCCTGAACGTCCCGGTCCCCGGCATGAGCCGCCGCACCATTGACATCACCTTCGGCAAGGACAGAATCGCGGTCTTCATGGACGGCTGCTTCTGGCACGGCTGCCCGCAGCACGCGACGAAACCGAAGGCCAACGCCGACTGGTGGCGAACCAAGCTCGACAAGAACATGGCCCGCGACCGCGAGACCACCCGCCACCTGGAACAGGACGGCTGGACCGTGCTGCGGTTCTGGGAGCACGAGGATCCGGCGGACGTCGCGCGGGCCATCGCCGCCGCGCGGAACTCACAGCCCCGCACAAGTAGACCCAAGCAACAATGAGGACTTAGGACCGCTGTCTGCATCACGCTCTGCCGTCACCACTGATCGTACAAATTTGCTGTTATCACGAGGCAGGGCGGTGACCACGGGCTGGCAGCTCGGCGCGCCCACCACAGGGAACGGGCGCCTCCCACCCGATGTGCGACGTACGGAAGCACTCAGCAGCCAGGGATGCAGCTTCAGAGTCGCCATCGACGACCTCGTCGCCAACTCAATCGACGCTGGCCCCGAGGACGCGATAATCCACTCCCTTCGAGACATTGATGTTCTGGTCAGAACATGACGCGAGGCAAGGACACCACTCGGCGACTGACCGAGTGACCTTGGACCGTCCTGCGACTCTGCGAGCACGAACAGCGGGAGAGCATCGCCGAGCAAGAAACCGACGCCGCACTCCAGAACCTCAAATCGTCCGATGTCAGGGGTAGTTGAAGTACCGGCACCCGCCGCACTGCTCCACCACGCCGGAGCAGCCCGCCAGGGGCTCCAGGCAGCGAAGGCCCCCCTCCCCCCCTCGAGAACCCCTGGCAGGCCAGCGCGCCAGTTACGCGGGCGGCTCCTGGGCCTCCGACTCGACGGGCACCTCGTGCCGCGCGAACGAAACCGTGCGCTCCCCGTCGTCGAACGTGACGATCTCCCCCTCAGGACTGTGGACAACCTGGAACGACCAGTGGCCGTCCCGAACACCCTCGACGTCGTAACTCACACGCCCACCGGACACGGGTAATCCTTTCTGCATCAATAGCAATTTGCCCACCTATGACCGCTTTGCTCCGTTCCGGAGTCCAGCCAACGGAGCCCCGCCCACAACTCGCAAGCCACACGGGGACCTTGAGCGAAACCACGGTACCGGAGCAGTTGCCAGTTCATGCGACTGTAGCCCCACCAGACTCCATGGCTAGTATGCTCAAGAGCAAGTGAAAAGGTCGAGCAGCGCTGCAGAATGCCCCATTTTGACCACTTCAAGTTAAGAAAACTATCTCAGACCAAGATCAATTAACTGAACCGATCGGAGACATGATCGAATTGACAGAGGACTTCAGCGCCTGGTTGAGCGGCTTGCTGGCCTCGCGCAGCATGAGCCAGAAGCAGCTCGCCGAACTGACCGGCGTCACGGCAGCCGCTGTCAACGGGTGGGTCAACGGCAGGTCGGAGCCTCGGTACGAAAAGATCGCGGCGATCGCCGAGGCCCTGGGCGTGGAGATCGAGGACGCAGTCAACAGGCGCGCGCCGGTCTCGCCGGCCCACGAGGCGTCGTGGGCATTCAGGCCGGCGCCGGAGGACGGCGGTCGTGAAGGCGGCAACACCGCAGCCTTCGCGTTCACGCCTAGTCTGAACGTGCTGGCGCGCGAGGCGACTCAGAACAGCCTCGACGAGAAGTGCGACGGTGACGAACCCGTTACCGTGCGCTACATATTGCACGAGCTCACGGGCGCCACCTTGCAGAACTTCCTGGACGCGGTGCAGTGGGATCAGCTGGAACCTCACTTGAGGGCAGCGTCAGACCCTCGACAGAAGGTCGGTCGAGTTCTGCTCGACGGGCTAAATGAATTGAAGCGAAGCGGTCGACTCGTGCTGCTCCGCGTGGACGACTACAACGCGTCCGGACTCACTGGCCCTGAGTACGAGGACGGCCGTTTCGCACGTGTGGTCAGGCGCACCTTGGACAGCGGGAAGGCCGGCTCCGCAGGTGGCTCCTACGGCTTGGGAAAGGCCGCGCTGTGGGCAGCCAGTCGTTTCGGATTGGTGCTCGTAAGCAGCACCCTTTCGGTCCCCGAGGACGGACGCACCGAGCGACGTGTCACCGGACGCCTGGAGCTTCCCTGGCACCGGATGAGCGGTATGGACTACGCGGGTCCCGCATGGTTCGGAGTGGAGGCGCCAGGCCTTCAACACACCGCCAACTCCTGGTGGAGCGACAAGGATTCGACCAAGCGCCTCTATCTGGAGCGGGACGACGCACGACCCGGAACTTCGTTCCTCGTGGTCGGCGCCTACGACGGCTCGGGTGAAGCCGAGGAGCTCGACGAGATGCACGAGCGTCTGGTGTCGAGCCTCGCACGCAACTTCTGGGCCTCGATGGTGGGTGGCGAGTTCGAGAAGCCCAAGCTCCGTGCTTCCGTCAGCGCCTTCCGTAACGGCACAGTCGTGAAGCATGAGCAGGTGATCGACCCACATGTCTACGAGCCTACGCGCTCCCGAGCGGTGAAGGCCTTCCTGGACGGCACGACCGTCTCCGAGCTCACCGACCGGTCGCAGGTTCTGGAGGCAGCGGTCCCACTCGGACTCAAGCGCCGGAAGGACGAGCCCAGCTCGATCGATCCTGGGGTTCACGAGGCTGTCCTGCTTGTGGCGATCGCCGATGAGCAGGACGCGAACCCCGATCAGATCTCCTACATGCGCGCCACCCGCATGGTGGTGAAGCAGAAGCGTGTCGGCGACCTGCCGCTCGGGCACCGTCCGTTCCAGGCAGTACTCCTCGCCGGTACCGCGACACGACGCGAGTCGCCCGACACCGAAGCGGCCGAGTTCATGTTGCGCACGGCCGAGCCGCCGGACCACAACGACTGGGTGAGCACAGAGGACCTCACCGCGACTTACGAGCGAGGTGCCCGCCAGAAGATCATCGACTTCAAGAAGGAAGCGGAACAGCGTGTACGTGAGGTCCTCCGCAACAGCGAGCAGGAAGAGCCACAACGCGAAGGGCCAGAAGTACTAAGAGACCTTCTACGTCTCGACCGTCCCCGACTACCACGCACTCAGGGTTACCCGACGGTTCAGGCCGTCGAGGGTCACGTGGACGACGAAGGAGCCTGGCGGGTCGCAGTGACGGTGAGGCTACCCAGACGCGAGGATCCCTGGCTCCTGACCGCTACGCCCATGTTCCTTTCCCGTTCGGGAGGAGCGGTCCCGGTGAAGTGGGAAGACGTCACCCCGGTCGAAGGCTGCTCCCTCACCTCGCAAGGGAATCTGGCCTTCGAGGAAGGGGCGACGCGCGGCAAATTCAGCGGAATCACCGATCCCGAAAGTCACCCGGTGAACGGAGCGATGTCTCAGATCTCGGTCGACGTGCGGCGCGCGAAGGAGTTCGACGCATGAGAACTGCATTTCCCTACCCCGTACTCAGTAGCGACGTGAATCTCCGTGTGGAAAAAGTCTTCGTGGAGAACAAGCCGGTTCCCATCAGCCGGGTGAACGACCGCGATCAGATCGTTGCTCTGGATGATCTGGACACCGGAACGAAGGGCTGGGCTGAAGTCCGTCTGAACGTGTCCGCATCTGTCGACGCGCGCGAGTTGAGGGGTGGACCGTGGATCGGCATCTCGTGCATGGCGGTTCTCACCAACCGGAAAACGAAAGTCCATCAGGCATTCGAACTGCGTGAGAGGGAGCCAGGATCCTGGGTTGGCGAGATCGAGATCCACCGGCTGGAACATGTAGAGCGAAGCCAGATCAACGCTCAGATCGTAGCGGAGTATGACGGTGTCCCGGGGCGACTCATTGGATTCACCGCACTTCCTTGGCAAGTCGACTTCGAGTCCCGACGCCCGGTAGAAGAGCGCTCCCTCAAGATGAAGTGGCTCGACTTCGACGATCCCTCCAACGACCACCTCAAAGAATTCAAGGAAAGTCCTTGGCTTCTGGATTTCGAGGGAGGAGAGCCGGTCCTGTGCCTCAACTCTTCTTTGGACGGTTTTCGAGGCGTACTCGAAAATGCCGCTACTCAGGAACAGAAACTTGTTCGCGAGGTCCTCTCTTCTCAGATTGCTTCGGAGACATGGATCTCTCTATTCAACTCCGCCGCATACAATTGCGAGGTCGTTGAGGGCGAACCGGTATGGCCCAGTGGATGGCAGGCAGACGTTCTGCGGAAAATGCTCCCGGATGTCTTCCCTGCTATGGGTGCCGACGAAGCCCTATCGATGCTTGTCGAGGCCCGCATCAATGGCGAGGACGGAACGAATATCCAGCGCCTCGTCGCGCATGCAGCAGGAATCCAGTCCCGTAAATCTCGAAAGATTACGACCACGCTCCGGGACCTGCGCCGCATGGCGAACCAGAAGGGTGACAAGTAGAAATGGCCAAGACGTTCGAATACCCCGACAAGATCGGAAGAATCTCGGACTCCGTGGCGAACAAGGCCGTCACTCGAAACCTGCTCGACGGAGGCCCACTTCCAATCGAGATGTTGGTGCGCGGATCGACTGAGACAACAGACGAATCGCCCCGATGGGAGGCTGCAGAGCTGCGGGGGTTGCTCGAAGAAGCCATGTCGCGTTTCCGTGATGATAAACCTTCTGCTTCCGATGCCTGGCTCGCCCCCCGCTTGCATTACACACTGCGCCTCACCAGGGCGGAGGCAGTCGACACCACGTTGTGGAACTTCATCGCACTGCGAGTTGCTCCAGATTTCGTGCGCTGGCGGTGGGGGAAAGTGAAGGACGGCCGACTGGTAGTCAGCCAAGCCGCTCGATTCAGCGGCCCCTGGTACAAGCAGAGTTTCTCCCTCCTGTGGTGGGCAGCGGAAATATTCCGAGACGGTGAAGACTATCGACCTGTCGAAAGTGCGTGCCGGAATCAGGACGTTCTCAACACAGCCCTTCGTCTCAATATCTGCCATCACCGGCCCACCGCTCAGGCCATGGTGGAGCTCATCGAGGACGGCACCATTCGCACTGGTCGCGAACTTAATGGACTGGTGCGTGCGGTCACCACTGCCGACAGCACCCTGGTGTATGAGCGACTGGGGCCGGACCAGCCCAGGGACCATTCCATCCATCAGGAGTGGGTCGAGACTGGCCACCTGGACAGCGTTTACGACCCCGAACGAATCCCTACAGGCCCGATGGATGGATCAGTTCCGTATCGATCCGTCGAAGAGCTCTCGAAGCTATACAAGGAACTCTTCAAGGGCGCGCACGTAAGGGGCAAGAAGAACTGAGACAATAGGTTGCAGAAACGTTCCCGGAAATAATTCCAGCGTCTCGATGATTTATCGAATTATTGATACGAGGAAGACGAAACAGGAGGATGAAATGCGATTTGTTGACGTATGTTCAGGAGGCGGCGGACTTGCGCTGGGGTTGGAGCAAGCGGGCTTCACTCCAGCACTCTTGGTCGACAACAACAAGGACGCGTGCAATACGCTTCGCGAGAACCGTCCGGAATGGAAGGTTCTCGAAGAAGATTTGCTTGATTTTGTTCCTGACGAGCACAAGGAGAGCTACGACGTCGATCTGCTGTCTGCTGGCCTTCCTCGCGTAAACGCAGTAACGGCCGCCAAGAAGGGGGAACTCTATGAAGAGGT
This sequence comes from Streptomyces sp. HUAS MG91, assembly GCF_040529335.1. Taxonomy (GTDB): domain Bacteria; phylum Actinomycetota; class Actinomycetes; order Streptomycetales; family Streptomycetaceae; genus Streptomyces; species Streptomyces tabacisoli. The sequence goes on from NZ_CP159534.1 coordinate 3,277,364, forward strand.
AAAGCTACTGGAAGCCACTGCGCTTCTGGTTCACCCGCTCCGCCCCAAGGCTCTCCTGGTCGAGAACTCGCCGGACCTCGTGGAATCACCGAGATTCGAATCTGTAAGAGCCACGTTTCGTGAGGAGTTGGACCATCTCGGATATCGGTACAAGTGGTTCGTCCTCAATGCCGCCGACTTCGGAGTACCTCAGGACCGAAAGCAGGGCGTTCTGGTGGCGCTGAGGGAAGACTACTTCGGCAGCTTCCGACCTCCGGCTCCCACGGTGACATCGCACACATCTCTCGGAGAGGCCCTGCTGCCGTCGATGTCGTCCAAGGGGTGGCACGGCGCCGAAGATTGGGCTGCTCAAGCCACGAGCCTAGCGCCCACCCTGATCGGCGGATCCAAGAAACACGGCGGTGCCGACCTGGGACAGACCGGCTCGAAGCGTGCGTGGGCGCGCATGGGGATCTGTGGCCTGTCACTCGAGAACGACGTCCCCAAGCCCGACTTCGACTGGAGGCCCGGCAATGACGGCGAGGCCAGGCTCAGGATCACCGTTGATCAAGCAGCCATCCTGCAGTCCTTCCCGCAGGAGTGGACGATCACAGGGAAGAAGACCGCTCGCTTCCGTCAGATCGCTCCGGCCTGCCCGCCTCCGGTCGGCAAGGCACTCGGAACTGCCATCGCCGCAGCCCTGAACGGCTGACGAGGTACCTCGACGGCCCCTTTCTGTCACAGGTTGACGGACGGGGCCGAGCACCGTGTCGCGCCGGCTACACTTCCTCCCCATGACCAGCACTCAACAACACTCGCCCCGACCTGCAGATTTCCACATCGTGGACCTCTTTGCGGGACCTGGTGGCCTCGATGTGGCGGCTGACGTGCTGGGAGTGTCGACCGTTGGGATCGAATTCGATGCCAACGCCTGTGCAACTCGCAAACTGGCGGGGCTGTCGACCGTCCAAGGCGACGTTCGCAGTTCGGACCCTATTCACTTTCCTAGTGCCAACGTGCTTACCGGCGGACCTCCCTGTCAGACTTTCACTGTGGCGGGCAATGGTGCGGGACGTCGCGCGCTCGACGATGTACTGAAATTCGTTCAGCGAGTAGTTGACCGCGACGCTCCGCAGAATATTGATCTAGACCTTTCAGAAATGGAAGATGAACGGACCGGCCTGGTCCTGGAACCTCTTCGCTGGGCTCTGAAAGCCATCGATGATGAACGACTCTCACCTTACGAAGCAATCATTCTGGAACAGGTACCAGCAGTACTCCCCGTCTGGGAGGAGTACGCCAAGGCCCTCTTCAACGAGGGGTACTGGGCAACGACCGGGATGCTGCGCACGGAACAGTTCGGAGTTCCACAAACTCGACGTCGAGCCGTCCTCATCGCCTGCCGAAGAGATGGGCTGACCGGGCTCTCCGAAGAAGCCGTCGAGCTGCCGAAAGCCACGCATCAGCCGTATCGAAAAGGTGAGGAGCGCTGGCCTTTCGGCTCCAAACCCGAGCCGTGGGTAACCATGGGCGATGTCCTGCCGCATCGCCCCAAGCCCTTTAAAGTGGTCTCCAACTACGGCACCGGTGGTGATCCGAAGGCCCGCGGAGAGCGCTACTCCTACCACCCTGCAGCCACGGTCACGGGGAAGATCTCTCGCAACAGGGTTGTGAAGGATGGAATCGATTTGGAACGCTTCTCAGCCTCCGAGGCAGGCCTGCTCCAGTCATTCCCTGCCGCATATCCTTGGGCTGGCGGGGACATCTCTCAACAGATCGGCAATGCAGTACCTCCCAAGCTGGCGCTGCATATCCTCAGTACGGCCTTGGGGTTCGGTGCTCCCACTAAGGCGACGCTCGAAAAGCTTGCCTCCTGGCAGCCGCCCGTCTGAGAAGCCGCGACGCAGGATTGCGCTCTCCGCTCGACCGTCACGATCCGCTTAAGCGGAAGCGGCCCGCTCGGAAGCGGGCCTGGCGGGAAGTCTTCGAGTGTCCTGAGTGCCGAGATCCGTTGCCTTGGGGACAGGGGCCGGGGGCGGAGTGCCGGTCGTGCACGGGCCGACCGGAGCAGGACTTCGGCGTGGGCGGTGGCTACGGCGAAGTGCGGCGGGTGCTACGGGAGCGGGTGGGGACGCGGTGCTCGTGATCGGACGTTTTGCGAATCCGGCGCCAGAAAACAATCCAAGATCGTTCTTGCTCAATTGGGCAAGAACGATCTTGGGAACGCGCCTCAGAGATCAGTAGGTGAGCGTGAGCCGGCTCTCCGGCTTGCCGATCATGTGACCCGACAGACCTCCGGCCGCGTCGGCTGTCGGCGTGACGGTCAGTCGGGGAACCGCCGCACGGTCGGCGCTCCACGCCTCGATGTGCGCGATCAGATCGTGGGCGAGCGCCTTTCCGTTCGTCCCGTATCCGGCCGCACCGAGCTGGAACGGACGCTCGAGATCAGCCCCTTCGCGGTGCACGGTCATGTAGGCGAGGGAGTCTCCCTCAACCAGCGCGGGGCTGCGGACCGGGATTGCAGGCCTGCGCACCAGACCCTTCTCCAGCGCCTCGGGGGTGACTTCCAGACGGCATACGCGATCGTCGCTCGCCGTGGCTCGCAGCCACACCCCGTCGAACGGCTCCTCACCGCCGACCCGACAGTCGGACAGGACCTCGTGAAGCGAGGCGTCCGCCAGGGTGTCGGTCAGCGCGTCTACGTCGACGTCCTGGTCCTCGTCGTAGTGGACGCGGATCGTGCTGTCGGTGTTGAGCGGCTCCGTCCTCTCACCGCTCTGCCCGATGATAGGGACGAAGCCGCACAGCTCCACTCCGTCTGAGACGAGGGAGTTGCCGCGACGGGTCAGGGCGACGGAGCGAGTCTGACCGCGCCACCGCAGGGGGAGCACGAGTCGGCCGCCGTCGGCCAACTGGTTCCACCAGGTCACCGGGATGTCCCAGACACCGACGGTGGCGATGATCCGGTCGTACGGGGCGTTCTCCCACGCGCTGAGCAGGCCGTCGCGCTCGATGACCTTGACGCGTGAGTACCCCGCGGTGTTGAGGGTGGTCCTGGCGTGCAGGGCCACATCAGAATCGATGTCGACGGTAGTGACCCGTCCTGCGCCGACGAGTTCTGCAAGCAGCGCGGCGTTGTAGCCGGTGCCCGCGCCGACCTCGAGGACGTTGTCGCCGGGCTGTGCATCGAGCTGAGCGAGCATCATCGCCACGATGGAGGGCACGGACGCGCAGGACAGGGCGAGCGGGCCGTCGGGGTTCTCCTTGATGGTCACGGCCTGGTCCGTGTACGCCTTCTCGAGCTCGAGGCCAGGGAGGAAGGCGTCACGGGGCACACGCCGCATCACCCGCTCCACCTCGGCGGGCAGACTCCGCCTGCTGAGAATCTCGTCGACGAGCCCGTTTCGCAGTTCGTCGGCCGTAGGGGTCTGGCTCACAGTCGTGTTCGCTTTCAGTCGAGGAGGAGGCACGTCTCCCACCCGATGGGGCGGGTGGCGTCGATGGTGTGCAGCGTGAGGAGAACGCCGGCGTCACCGGAGAGCAGTCCGGCGTTCCCGGGTATCTCGTGGCCCACCAAGAAGTTGCTGAAGTGCGCGCGGAGCACTGGCAGATGTCGGTTGATCTCAGGAGTGACAGCGCTGGATCCGATCCGATCGACGACCAAGAGGAATCCCGCCCACCCATGACAGACCGACATGTCCTCGAGCTGCCCTAACCGGCGGGCGTCCGTGATGACGTGGAACACGGCGTCTTCGGCGAGCTGTCGTGCCTGGTCGTCATGGATGGCCAGGGCAGCGAGTTGCAGGGCGCGGCCGATCCCGGGCGTCCCGTAACACCACGACGGGCGGCCTGGTTCCGTCTCTTCGGGCCTGGGGCCTTTCAGGTAGGCGTCCAAGGGAAGGAAGTCGGGCCAGTCGATGCCCCCGCTCTTGACGGGCTGCGCCCACTGCGTGAGGTGAGCGATGCCTTCGGCCAAGGCCTGGTTCTGCCCGGCAACGGTGCATCCGGCACGGTGGGCCAGGGCGAGCAGGGCGAGCGGGCCGGTGAAGCCGTGGGCGATTCCGAAGTTGGCGTGACCGCGCAGGAACTGCCCGGTGCCGGGCGCGCCGTGCGGGTCGGTGGCTGCCCACCATCCGGGGACCTGGTGCCCGTCGATGGTGAGCGGTTCGGAGAACAGCCGTACCAGATAGCGAAGGATTCGTTGCAGGACGTCGTCGCGACCGCGGTGCAGGAGGTAGGCGCCGAGCCCCGTGAGGCCGCTGATCAGGTCGTACTCGCGCATGGGCGGCGGGGTCCGACCGTCCATGCGCTGCTGTGCCGCCTGGAGGCGGTCGACGACGATCGCGACGACTTCGGCGTCGAGTTCGGCCAGTGCCCGCGCGTAGGCCCGGTGGCCGGCGGTGTGCAGCACATAGGCGACAGCGGGCGCACCGCGGAAGAGGCTCGCGTGCTCCGGGTGGGCGGTGACGGGCTGGGCGTTGACGGCCTTCGCCGCAGCGTGGGCGGCCACCCAATCCCCTCCGGCTCGGGCGGCCACCACCTCGTACAGGGCAGTCCCGGCGAGGCCTGCGCCGAGGTCGTCGAGGCTCATGCCGACCTCCTCATGACCAGGGACCTACAGGTCTGACGTGCGGCATGACGGGACACGGCCTCGCTGCCCCGGTCGGGTCCCATCAGCCGGTTGTGGTGCATGTGCAGAAGCGATTCGAGGACCTGGTCCAGGTGGCTCTCCTCGATCAGGGCCCGGTATGTGCCCAGCGCGGCCCGCCTTTTCAGGAGGGCCCGGGCCACGCGCGGCGAGCCGTTGGACAGGGGGTCGGCGTCCACCTGGTCGAGTGCCTGCCTGGTGATTGCGCGGCGCCCCTTGCCGCCAGCTCGAACTTCTGCCATCCAGGTCAGTCCCTCGCGGCTGCCCAGGAAGCCCTGTGCAAGATCGATCATGCCGAACGCGCACGCCGTTTCTCGTTCGAGGCCGTGCACGTCGGCGAGGATGTGGGATGTGACGAGGCTGTCGGCGACGAACACGTCCTCGGCCGCGTCCATGGAGCTGTAGCGGCCCGTTTCGGGCCGGTAGCCGTCGAGGACGAGCTGGGAGGCGAGCCGGTCCGCGGTGAGCTGCCGCATCCAGCGTGAGAGCGTTCGTAAGGTGTCCGCAAACCCGTCCGGCCCGCCGGTGGGCACCCGGAGCCGGAGGTGGTCGGTCTCCTGCAGCGATCGGTACCGCACATACCACGCCCGCGTGGTGCCGAGCTGTTCGAGCAGGCGGGGCAGCCGCTGGCCGATGATCTCGTCCATGGCGGTGGGGTGCGTGAAGACCTTCGCCTGCACCCACGGCTGTTCGGCGTCTCCGGGCTGCGCCAGGGTCTCGTTCGTCACTACGGGAGCGTGGGACAGGTCGGGGTGGGGCGCCGACGGCCGGGTCGAGGCGAGCGGGACGGTGATCTCGTGGGCGCGCCCGATCCAGCCGAGGTCCTCATCGCTCGCCGTCTCCTGAAACAGGGCGCTCCCATGGCGCCGCAGGTGGTGGTGGACGAGGCGCGCATGGAGCGGCTCGGCCAGGTCCACGATCATGGTGCGGTCGTCGTCGACGAGATCGAGTCGGGGCGGACAACGCCAGTCGGCCGCCCAGTCGTTCAGCGCCTTGTGCCAACCGGGCCCGAACGGGCCGGACGGCAGCACCCCGGCGGAGAGCTTCCATCGGGCCGGGGCCAGGATGCTGCGGCCGTATCGGATACGCGGCAGGTAGGGCAGACCGGCAGCGGCCGGCCCCCAGTCGAACGCGGTCCAGGCCGTGGCGAATCCACGGCCGAGCATGGCCAAGAAGCGAGCCAGCGGTGGAGCCTGCTTCTCCAGAGCCAAGGGGTGGAACACATGGGGCTCCACAACGCGTCGTCGGCCCATACTGACCAGGTACAACTGCTTACCGGTGGAGAACACCGCAAGGTCATCGATCCCGATCAGGCCCTCGCCTCCGTCGCGGGTCTCGCCCACAGCGATGACGTACGGCAGCAGGGCCGGGATACGGGCGACGTTCTGGGAGTGCGGGAAACAGGGCATGAAGGAGAGCTGTGCGGACAGCGCTCCCTCGGTCATGGTGGGCAGTGTCCTGTACGGGTCTGACAGTCGGCTCCCGAGTACGGTCGCGAAGCGGCCGGACAGGGTGCCGGTCGTCCACGCCGGCCGCACATCGAGTGTGAAGGCGCCCCTGCTCAAGGCTTCCTGGTCGGCAGCCCGGATTCTGAACCCGATCTCCACGTGCGGGGCGGTCGGTCCCTCCTGCTCGTCGTCGGCGAGTTCGTCGATGTCCGGGTCGGTGAGGACGATCTCGCGCTCACCCGTCATGGCGGCCTGCATGGCGAGGGCCGCGAGCTTCTCGTCGCGCGGCAGCACTTTGGGGGGCACATCGGTCCACACCGACATCGGGTAGTCGGCTGGAAGCCCGACGCCCGTCGCCAGGTCGACCGCATCACGGACCGGGACCAGAACTCCGGCGCCGTACCGCTCCCAAAAGTGGGTCTGGTAAGCGGCCCAGGCAGGTGAGTCCCCGCGGGTGCGGGTCAGGCGTACGAGGGCGTGAGCGGCACGCTCCACCTCGGCCAGGACCTCTCGGGGAACGCTGACCTTGGCGTCGAGACGCAGGTCGAGGCTGATCCGACTCCGGCAGTCAGCCGGTTGGAGGGCACGCATCCGAGCGTCGGTCGTCTCTCGGTGCCGGTGCGACTCCTTGAAGCCGGCGGCCTCATTGTGCAGGGCCAGATGCAGCGTCACCATTCCCAACTGGTCGAGGATCTCGGCCGTCTCCGGTTCGAGCCTGTCCTGGTGGGGCTGCAGGGTGCGCAACATGTGGGCGACGGGATACGGCACGGTCATCGGTGCTTCGAGGCTGCTGGTCAGATACCCGTCCTCGAGGGCCCGCACGACCAGGTGGCGAGCCTGCTCCGGCGTCCCGCCTGCCTTCTCGAGCACGTGCAAGAGACGGTGGCCCGCGATCGGTTCGGCCGCGGCATCCAGGAGAAGGGCGAGTGGGCGAGTGATCGGCGCAGTCGCCAGGCGTCCGCCCGCACGAGTCGTTCCGATGGTGTCCCCGCGCCGGAAGGCAAGGTTGTTGACCTGGACGGACAGGACCGGCAGGACGTCCGACCGCCCCTGCAGGTCCCTTCGTACGTGGTCCACCCACAGAGTGTCAGGTCGTGCGATGGGCTGATGGTCCGTGCCGAACGTTGCGGCAACCGGCCCGCACTCTGCCAGGGCGACACCAGCAAAGAGGCCGAAGGGCGTCGCCCTGGAAGCCGCGCGCAAGAGGTAGCCGGCCACGGACAAGGTCGCGGCGGCCACTCGCTTCGGCAGAAGGCCCGCATCACGGCTGACGATCCGCTCCACGAATACGGCCAGGCGCGGAGACGCGGCGCGTACCGCAGCGACGAGGGCGGCATCGGTCCAAACGTGGGCGAGCCATTCGCGGCACTCTTCCGGCGAGGAGGCATCGGGCCAGCCCACTGGACGACGCACGGGCAGCGCCGCGGCCCGCAAGACCAGGACGTCACCATGCCTGCGGAAGAAGGGACGAGTCGTCATCAGCGATTCCTCAGTGAGTGGTGCGCCGGTGCGGCGGCTGCGACTCCGTCCGCACCGGCGCGGATCGGGTCAGCTGGACGCGCAGGCCGACGCACAGGTGTGGCCGCAGCCGTCGCTGGAGCCGCAGGCCTCGACGATCGGCGTCGGCGTCCGGGTGACGGTGGTCTTCAGTTCCCACTCCTCGGCCGGTACCGGTTCCGCAACAGCGACCGTCGGCTTCGTGGGCTTCTCTTTCGCGATCGTCACTCGGGCTCCTCCTTGGTCGTTCCGCCCGACGGGCACGGGCGGGAGAGTCCGCAGGACCCCCGGTAGGTGCTGCGATGGCGCTTGGTGCAGCACGTACCGCAGGCACCGCGGCGGCAGTGCCTGCCCGATGAACTGGCTTCACGTCCTCCGCGCCACCGGGCAGAACCCTTGGGGATGTCGCACTGTCCGTGGAGCAAGACGCTTGCCACTGAGCTGGGCCCGACCCGGCGGCAAGCCGTGTGGGTCTAAGGCGTAGCGAAGGTGATCCACACGTCCTTGCCGCGATCGCTGCCGGAACAGCCGAAGTCCTCGCCGATGTTGCGGAGAAGCGGGATTCCGCGCCCGTTCTCGGCATCGTCTTCGAGGCAGGGCGTGGTCGGTTGTCGGCTGTCAGGGTCGCTGACGGAGAGGAAGAGACCACCGGGCGTGCGGGACAGTACGAGCCGTACTTTCACGGTGGGTTGATCTGCCTGGCGAGCGTGGTTGAACGCATTGGTGAGGAGTTCGGACGTCGCGAGACCTACCTCCCATTCGCAGGAGGGTAGCCCCCATAGGACGAGATGTCCTAGGACGATTCCACGCACGTGCGACACTGCGAGGGCCGTCAGTTGGACATCGATTTCCAGCACTCCGGGGCGGCTACGGGTGGTTGCGCGCGTGCCCTCAGCCATGGTCCGCGGAACACCCAGAAGGTCTGCAGTCACGAAGTCCACCTCGTCTGACGAAAACTCACCAACGGCTACGGGTTGCGGTGTGTACTGGTCTCGAACCAGCGGACAACCATTGAGTCAGTTCCGAAGACGGCTGTGCAGGTGTTGGTTCCGAGAGACGAAGTTGTCGGATTCCGAAGACAGAGAGGCCCCTCATGCCTCGGTCACAGAAGCAGTCCACCTCTGGTGTTTCACCGCAGAAATGGTTCGGCGAGGAACTGCGTCGCCTCCGCAGGTGCAGTGGGATGTCGGCCAAGGCACTCGGTAAGTTGGTGCAGGTCAGTGAGGACGTCATCTACAGCGTGGAGACGGGTAAGTACCCCAGTTGCCGCCTCGATCTCGCCAAGGGTTTGGATGAAGTCTTCGAGACCGGAGGGTTGTTCGAGCGCTCGTGGCCCATGGCTTTCCGGCCCGCCGATTCCGATAAAAAGGCTCCGGATTCCGAGAAAGCGGCTCCCGAGAGGGTGAAGGCGCCCGTTCAGGTCCACGAGGGCCGCATCCTGGGCAGAGGTAGTTCGACACCTCCAAGCGAAAGTCTCGATCCCGTGGACCGTCGTGCCCTGCTCCTCGGCGGCCTTGCCGCCCTGGCGCCTCTGGACCTCGTCAGCCTCGTCACCCCGGCCGCTCAGCCCGAAGTTCCGATGGAGATCCGCGCTCGCGAGATCGCCCTGCTCGAACAGGCCGCCGACCACATCCACACCCTGGACAACGCACATGGCGGCGGTGGGCTCGTCACCGAGATCGCCAACAGGTCACTCACCTGGGCGGTGTGCCTCTTACCTGTGAAGTGCCCTGAGCCGCTGCGCCCTCAGCTCCTGTCTGCGGTGGCCCGGCTCGGGCTGGTCGTGGGAGCGACTCAGTTCGACGCCTACGCGCATGACGATGCTCGCGTGTCCTTCCGGCTCGCCGCGGAGTGTGCCGAGGAAGGCAAGAACTGGCACCTTCGGGCGAAAACGTACAGCTTCATGGCCCGTCAGGCGATCTGGAAAGGAGATCCGGACACCGGGCTCACCGACGCGGAGAAGGGATTGGTACGTTCCGACCGGATCACCCCGACCGAACGCGCGATGCTGCACACGGCCCGTGCCAGGGCCTTCGGCAAGATGGGCGACGTCAGCAACACGCTGATGGCAGTCGGCGACGCGGACGCCGCGTTCGATCAGTCCGACCCGGCGCAAGACCCGCCTTGGATGGCGTACTACGACCACGCGCAGCATCACGGTGACACCGCGCACGCCCTGTACGACCTGGCCATCCGTGCGGGACAGGACCCCGGCCGGGCAGCGGAACGCTTCGAGGTCGCGGTCGAGGGGCACGGCAAGGCGTTCGCCCGCTCGCGTGCGATCTCCCGGACGAAGTGGGCCTCTTTGATCATGGCCAAGGGCGACCCGCGACAGGCGATCGCCCTCGGGCATCGAGCTCTCGACGAGGTCGGAAAACTGACCTCACGCCGAGCCGCGGACGACCTCCGCGAGCTTTCCCGCTACGCCGCACGGCACCGGTCCATCAGCGAAGCGGCTGATCTGCGAGAACGCATCGCCACTACGGTGCCTTCATGACGCTGACTGCGCCCACCGACCGTGCCGTGCTGGAAGAAGCGTGTCTCGCCGCAGGGTTCGACTCCTCGGGCGCTGAGCCGATACGCCTGGCCGAGAACGCCGTCTGGAGGCTCGCCGGCGGGAGGGTTGCCCGCATTGCGCGGCCGGGACAGAACGACGCGGCCGCGCGTGAGGTGGAGGTGGCGCGCTGGCTCGAACGCAGTGGTGTCCCTGCTGTTCGCGCGCTCGATGTGCCGCAGCCTCTGACAGTGGCCGGTGGCTGTCCCGCCACCTTCTGGGAGGAGTTGCCGCCGCATGAGAACGGCCGGGTTGCCGATGTCGTGCATCTGCTGAAACAGCTCCACGCGCTGCCGAAGCCGGATCTCGACCTGGGGGTGCTGAACCCGTTCGTCCGCGTCGCTGAGCGCATCGACGCAGCGGTCACGCTGTCCCAAGAAGACCGGCAGTGGCTGAGCGGCCGCCTGCAGGACCTGACGACCGGTTGGGCCGACCTGCCCACGGGACTCCCTGAATGCGTGGTCCACGGCGACGCCTGGGTCGGCAACGTCGTTGTGACGAAACAGGGCCCTCTCCTCATCGACTTCGAGCGAGCTTCGTTCGGGCCTCCGGAGTGGGATCTGGTGTCCACCGCTGTGAAGCTCACGACCACGGGCGCGGTGTCCGAAGACGAGTACGCCGAGTTCTGTGACACCTACGGCACCGACGTGACTCGCTGGGCGGGCTACGAACTCCTCGCTGGAGCGCGCACGTTGCGGATGACGACGTACGCGGCTCAACATGCCGCGACTCACCGCGAGTGGCAGGCCGAAGCCCAGCATCGCGTGGACTGCCTGCGCGGCCGTGCAGGGCGGCCGCCCTGGCGATGGAAGGGAATCATGTAGGGCTCTCAGCCCGATGCGGATGAGAGCCCTTGCCGGGCGGGCCCCTCATGCTCGGAACAGACGGTCCCGGCCCGCGTGCCCGCCCGAGGGCTTCGCGACGGCCGTCGCGCGGGTCCACAAGGTGACGAGGGCCGCGCCGAGGAGGGCTCCCGCGGTGTTGAAGAGGACGTCGTCCACGTCGACCACCCGGCCTTCCGCCATGAGGAGTTGGGCCAGTTCGATGACCGGGCTCAGGCCTGCGCACAGGAGGGTGGTCCGGAGTGCCGAAGGGTGCCGGGCGGACGCCGATGCCAGGATGCCCAGCGGGACGAACATGGCCGCGTTGGCGATCTGGAGCGCCAGGATCATGTGGCGTTCGTCGGCGTCGACGAATGCCAGGTCCGCTTCCCACAGCCCCTCCCCCGGCGTCAGGAACACGGACATGCCGCCGGAGCCCAGCGGCTGGGTGGGAAGCACGGTCGCCGCGAGCGTCAGGAGCAGCCAGGCCGCGCCCAGTGCGCGTGCCGATCTGCGGGCGGGTTCGGGGGCGTGCGAGCGCCACAGAGCCGTACGAGGGCCAGGGCCGCCGCCGCTGCGACGAACAGGAACGTCGTCAGCGGGGTGACGTAGAGGACCACACGCCGCAGGGGGGCGGGGAGCATGGTGCCGATGGTCGTGGCCGGGCGGTGGAGCGCGCCGGTGGTCGCCCGCGAGTCCACTCGACCGGGGGAGATATGGGCCCGGCGGGAAGGCAGACTCGTCGAAGCGGTTATCCCGGTGGGGCCCAGGTCGTAGCTTCTTAAAGGAGCGGGGCTGTGCGTGGGAGGGAGGGCGCTGTGTGGGGCGTCGACCATGTCGTGGTTTTCCGTCGGGAAGTGGCGGCCTTCGAACGATGCGTGGAGGGCTGGGAGGGGCGCGACGTTCCGCTCGTGCCGGGGTGTCCGGGCTGGTCCGTCGCTGATCTCGTGCTGCATCTCGGGACCGTGCACCGGCAGGTCGTTCATATCGCCGGGGCCCGGTCGTCGGAGCCGCCCGTGGGGCTCGGGGATCCCGCGCTGATTCGGTTGCCCGAGCATCGGTGGGGGTGGCCCGAGGCGGGGCGGGGGCCCTTGCTCGGGAGGATGCCTCGGGGGCTGCTCGACTGGTTCCGGGACGGGGCGGACCAGTTGGAGAAGGTGTTCACCGCGCGGGATCCCGGGGAGCCGGCGTGGTCGTGGGCGGTGGGGATGCCGCGGACCGGGGGGTTCGGCGGGCGGACGGTCGGGTTCTGGCTGCGGTTGCAGGCCATCGAGGCCGCCGTGCACCGGTGGGACGCCGAGTCCGCCGTCGGGGAGGCCGCGCCCGTGGAGACCTGGCTCGCCGCCGACGCCGTCAGTCACGTCTTCGAGGTGCTGGCCCCGGCACGGCAGGCCTGGGGGCAGACGCCGCCGGGGCGCGGCGAGCGGCTGCGGTTCACGCAGCTCGACGGGTTCCGGAGCTGGATCGTGCAGGTCGACGCCGATGACGTGCTGCTCAACCAGGGCAGCGGGTGCTGTGTGGTCGAGCTGGCGGGGCCGGTGTCCGACCTGATGCTGCATCTGTGGCAGCGCATTCCGCGTACGGAGTTGCGGGTGCGCGGGGAGGAGGAGCTCCTCGACCGGTACCTGCCCTCACCCGCGCCCTGGGCGGCCTCCGGCGCCGACGGGTGCTGTCCGGCTCCGGGTGGGTGGGATTCCTCCGGGCTCGGCTGATCCGCGCCAGAGTCGAGCCACGTCAGAGCCGGGCCACGGCAGAGCTGGTCTACGGCAGGCCCAGTTCCTTGCGGACCGCGTCGATCTCCTCCCACAGTTCCTCCTGGCTATCGAAGCCCCGGTCGACGCTGTCCAGGTCGACCCCGCACGCGCGCTGCCGTTCCCGCAGGAGGGGGTGGGCGGCGACCGAGACCGGGAAGGCGAACGGGTCGAGGGTCGGGGCGAGTTGGAGCAGGGCTTCGTCGTCCACCGCCAGCCAGTCGTTCGTCTCGTCGTGGCGGATCACGTGCTCGGTGATGCCCCGGGTCCACTGCGCGAACAGCGCCGACAGGTTCGGCGCCGCCCGGACCGCGTCGTAGGCGTCCGGCGCGATCTCGTACCGCCAGACCTCACCCTCGTAGGGACCCTCGTCCAGTACGTACGTGAAGACGACGAAGCCGAAGTGGAAGAGGGGGAGTTGGGCACGCCACGGGAACGGGGTGCCCGTCGACAGGCCGAGGATGTCCAGGGTTTCGGACGGGTCGGGCGGCCAGGGTGGCAGCCAGCCGCCGTTCGGCAGGAGGCGGCGGTCCCGCCACCCCTGGGAGTGGAGCCAGAGCGGCTGCTCGCCGATGCGGTCGACGGCGAGGAGCCGGCGGGTCCCGTCGGTGTGCGGGCGGGGTGCGGCGGCCCCGGCCGCGGGCCAGTCGAGGCCCGCGGCCGTGGCCGCCGCTCGGTACTCGCCCACCGCCGCGCGGAGTTGGTTCAGGTCCCGTTCGGCGTCGGGCGTCACATCGTCTTCCTTACCGTTGTGGGTGGATTTACGGTGCTGTCGGCGACATGCACATGCTGGCGCCGCCCGCGTTGATACGGAAGCCGAAGCTCGGGGCCTTCGCGGCGACCCACGGCTTCACCGGCAGGACGACGAACTTCGTCTTGTCGGTGACCTTGCACTTGCCGTAGAAGCTGGAGATGTCCTGCGCCTGCGGCAGCGACTCCGTGGTCGGGACCAGCCGGACCGACGCGGTCAGGCCCGAGAGGTCGACCGCCTGGTCCGTCGAGAAGAACGGGAACTCGTCGCACGTCTGGCCCCCGCCCACCACGTGGCCGTCACAGTCGTTCGGCTTGAACTTGGGGTTCGTGTAGTACCAGTTGCGCCGGTAACCCGCGCCACGCGCCGCCTGGCCGCCCTGGCTGCGACCGGGGTAGTACCACGCGGCCCGGCCGATCGGATCGGGGTAGCCGCCGTCGCCCATCGCCTGCACGATGTGCGTCCCCGTCCGGTCCATGACGCGGCCCTTGTAGTTGGTGCCGCCGGGGACGTAGACGACGACGTCCTCGTCGCAGCCCGCGGAACCCGTCGTGCCGCGCTGGGCCCGGCACGCCTGGTCGATGGTGTGCTTGAGCTGGGAGTCCGCGGCGTTGTCCCAGGCGAAGGGCAGGCCGTCGCGGGCGGTCACCGTCTTCGTCGTCTTGATCACTTCGGCGTAGATCTTGAGGCTGTTGTACCACTCGCCGTGATTGAGGCCCCAGTCCTCGAAGGTGTCGAAGTCGGTGTCGTGGTGGATCGGGTACTCCGTCACGCCGTCGATGCCGAGTTCGCTGGGGAAGAGGACCGCCAGCAGGACGCCGAGCACGATCCCGATGCCGATGCCCTCGATGGCGGCGACGACCCAGGCGGTGGCGGCGCCGACGGCGGTCGCCTCCGCGGCGGCCGCGACGATGGCCTCCGCCTCGGCGATCACCTCGGCGCAGGCCGTCTCCACGCACCAGGTGATGGGTTCGGCCAGGCCCGCGCCCGCCGCGGCGAGCGTGGGCGTGTCACCGACGGTGGAGATCACCGGGCCGCGGCCGGCCGGCGCGACCGAGTAGATGAGCTTGGTGACGTCGTCCGAGCACTTCATGACCTTCTCGCCGCTCGGCGGGAGGTAGTCGTGGACGCAGCCCGCGTCGGCGGCCTTGTAGCAGCCGTCGAAGATCTGCGTGGCGCCCGCGGGGACGGTGACCTTCGCCCGTACGCCCTGCGTGAGGTAGAAGTCGCCGCCCCGGACCGCGCACTGCGAGCTCTCGCTGGCCAGCACCTGGGTCGCCGCCGGATCCACCTCGGGGTCGACCGTCTTCGTCGTGAAGCCGCCGGTGAAGCTGCGGCCGGCGGTGCCGTCGGCGGCAACCTCCTGTACGCGGAAGGTGTACGGGGTGGCCTCTTCGAGGGGCTCGATCGGGTAGCCGATCGTGCTCTTCTCGGTGCACGGGTCCGCCGGGGTGCCGTCGGCGTTCTGGCAGTACTGGTCCACGGGGAACGTGTCGATCTGCTCACCGTCGAGATAGGCGCGGTAGGTCAGGCCGTCGGCGATCTTGGGGTGCCAGGTGGCGAGGGCGCCGCCTTCCTCCGGCGCGAAGGACAGCTCCGCGTCGGGGTCCGGGGGCTTCGGCGGGGCGAGAGTGGTGAAGGAGGCGGTCGCGGGGGTCTTCGACCTGTTGCCCGCGAGGTCCACGGCGACGACGGACACCGTGTGCCCCGTGGTCGGCTTCAGGCCCGTGACGCTGTACGAGCGTGTGGCGGTGTCGGTGCGGTGGGGGGCGCCGCCGTCGATGCTGATGTCGTAGCCGGCCAGGCCGTAGTTGTCGGTCGCCGCGTGCCACGTGACCTTGGCCGAGGTGTCCGTGATGCCGCCGACGGTGAGGCCGGTGACGTCGCTCGGGGCGATCCGGTCGACGACGGTGACGGACCGCAGGATGCGCGCGTGCCGCTTGGGCTCGCGATCGGCCCGTACGCACACCAGGTTCTTGCCGATCTGGCCGGGGCGCAGGGTCGTCGTCCAGGACGAGGCCCAGGCCGCCACGCCGTCGGGCGGCGGGCCCAGGGTGAAGTCGGTGGTGGTCGTGCGGCCCACCGCGAGGTCGACCATGGCGGCCTGCTTGTGCAGCACCCCGTTCAGGGTGATCTTCCCGTGCTCGTCCACGGCGAACTCGGCGTCCTGCTCGGGGCCGTCGAGCCGGATGGAGGCGTGGTTCTCGTCGTCGGCCACCGGTGTCGTCATGCCCGCGCAGGCGGCGGGTGGTGGCTGTGCCGCCGGGGTGTCGGCGGCGCGGGCGGACTGGGTGGCGGCCGGGCTGAGCACGGCCATCGGGAGGGCGAGCGAGACGGCTATCGCCGTTCTTCGCAGCACCCGTCTGAAATGACGCTTCCGCACGTGTCCCCCTGCTGTCGATGGGCCTCGGTGTTCTCAGACATCCCGAGGCTCCGTCTCCCCCCGGGACGTACCGAACGAGCGATCGAGCCACCCGACTATAGGGACGGCGCAGGAGGGGCGTCAGCGCCGAATCCGGCCCTGCGGGGAGTTGTTTTCGGCCATGTGCGGGGCTTGAATTCTGCGATGCGGTGCGACTCCATATCGCTTTATTACAAAGGGAGTTGGGGAACTGGGGATGGTTCTCGCGGGGTTCTCGGAGACTGTTTTCGGCCGGGGTGGCGCATGTCCGGGGCGAGTGAGCCGGAGCACAGTGCCCGCCCCCTCGGCCCCGCCCGCGGGCGCACGGCGTAACCTCGCGAACGGCGCCAAACGGCGCCCTTCAGTGCATTGCCGGGCATCCGGTCCGGCGCTCCGCCCACCAGGAGATTCCATGGCCCGCACCCTGCCCACCGCCCCGCTCGCCGCCGCCGGCCTCATCGGCGGTTACGCCACCGCGCGCTTCACCAAGAAGCGGCAGCTGGGCGGGGCCGTGCTCGCCGTCGCCGGGGCCGCCGCCGCCACGCAGTGGACCAAGGTGCGGGGCGGGAAGGTGGCCGGGGCGTTGACCGGGGTGTACGTCGCCGCGTTTGCCGGGTCGCATCCTCTGGCCAAGAAGGTCGGGGCCTGGCCTGCCGTGTTCGGAGTTGCCGGGGCCGTTGCCGCCGCGTCTTATGTCGTGGTGGACCGGCGGGCCTGATCCGCGGCGAGTGGCCCCGGCCTGCTTCTGGGTCGTCGTTCGTCCGCGGGTCGGTGGGGGCTGGTCGCGCAGTTCCCCGCGCCCCTGGCGGGGCCGGATCACCGGCCGACCGACCACGCGCCCCGCACTTCTCGGCAGTTCGTCGGGGGACGGCCGGTGGTCGCTTCTCGCGCAGTTCCCCGCACCCCCGGCGGGGCGGCCTACTTCTGGTGGGCCAATACGTTCACCACTCGGCCCTGCGGATCCCGTACGAAGAAGCGGCGGACGCCCCAGTCCTCGTCGCGCAGGGCGTGGACGATCTCGGCGCCCGTTGCCCGTAGGGCCTCGTACGCCTTGTCGACCTCCTCCACCGTGCCGAGTTCGACGCTCACGTCCGGTACCACCGGGGCCGTCGCGTCGTGGGTGAGGAAGGTGAGCTGGGCCTCGGGGTGGCTCGGGGAGGCCAGGGTCGTGACCCAGCCGAGGTTCATGACCTCCTCGAAGCCGAGGGTGCCGTAGAAGTCGCGGTTGGCCGCTGCCGCCTCTTCGCCGGGGGCCACTTGGAGGTTCGGGACCGCTCTGCGGATCTGTGTCATGCCCGTCATCGTCCCCGGAACGTGGCCCGGTACGCACCCGGCGACACCCCGAGCCGGCGCTGGAAGTGCTGGCGCAGCGAGACGTCCGTGCCGAAGCCCGTCTCCGCCGCGACGCGGTCCACCGTGTGGTCGGTGCGCTCCAGCAACTCCCGCGCCCGGTCGACGCGTTGGGTGGCCAGCCAGGTCATGGGGGTGACGCCCGTCTCCTCGCGGAAGCGGCGGTTGTAGGTGCGGACCGACAGGCCGTCGCGCGCCGCCAGGTCGGCCAGGGTCAGGGGTTCGGCGAGGTGGTCGAGCGCCCAGGTCCTGGACGCCGATGTCGAGGTCAGGCCCTCCTCCTCGACCGGGCGGCGGATGTACTGGGCCTGGCCGCCCTCCCGGTACGGGGGCACGACGGTGCGCCGGGCGACGTCGGCCGCCACCGCCGCGCCGTGGTCCGCGCGGATCATGTGCAGGCACAGGTCGATGCCGGCCGCCTCACCGGCCGAGGTGAGGACCGGGCCCTCGTCCACGTACAGGACGTCGGCGTCGACCGTGACGGCCGGGAACGTACGGGCGAAGCGGGCCGACGACAGCCAGTGCGTCGTCGCCCGGCGGCCGTCCAGCAGGCCCGCCGCCGCCAGCACGAACGCCCCCGTGCAGATCGACGCCACCCGGCCCCGCACCGCCCCGATCGCCGAGGCCAGCGCGCCGTCCAGGCCGCCCGGCCCGAGCGTCTCGTCCGTCTCGTGCGACGCCGGGACCAGGACGGTGTCCGCCGCCATCACCGTCTCCAGGCCGTGTTCCGCGTAGATCGGGAAATCGGCGTCCGTACGGATCCTGCCCGGCCGGGGCGCGCACGTACGGACCTCGTAGAGCGGCTCGCCCGTCGCCGGGTCGCGGGCCGCGCCGAACAGCTGGTGGACCAGGCCCAGTTCCATGGGCAGGACACCGTCCCTGACCAGGACCGCCACCGTCTCCCGAGGAGCGCGCCGCGTACTCATGGAGCAGATGCTGTCACCCGGACGGCGTCACCGCCGACAGCGGTCGCGCCACGTCCTCCAGCGACCTGCCCTCCGCCCGCACCGCGAACGCCACCGCCACCAGACCCGCCGCGCACATCAGCCCGGCACCGATCTGGAAGGCGAGCACCGTGTCGGCGACCTGGCCGCTCTTGGTGAGGTCCGCGAAGATCAGCGGGCCGCTGATGCCGCCGGCCGCCGTGCCGACCGCGTAGAAGAAGGCGATCGCCATCGCGCGCGTCTCCATCGGGAAGATCTCCGAGACGGTGAGGTACGCGCTGGAGGCGCCCGCCGACGCGAAGAACAGGACCACCGACCAGCAGGCCGTCAGGGTCGTCGCCGTGAGCGAGCCGCGGCCGAAGAGCCAGGCCGTGCCGAAGAGCAGCACCCCGGACAGGAGGTAGGTGGAGGAGATCATGATGCGGCGGCCGAGCGTGTCGAAGAGCTTGCCCAGCAGCAGCGGACCGATGAAGTTGCCGGCCGCGATCACCGCGAAGTAGTAGCCCGTGGAACCGGTCGGCACGTCGTAGAACGTCGTCAGGATCGCGCCGAAACCGAAGGTGATCGCGTTGTAGAGGAACGCCTGGCCGATGAAGAGGGAGAGGCCGAGGGTGGTGCGGCGCGGGTACGAGCGGAAGACCGTACGGGCGATCTCCAGGAAGCCGGTGCTCTTGCGCTGGTGGATGGTGATCTCGCCGGCCGGCGGCGGGAGGGACGCGCCGCCGCGTTCCGTACGGATCTTGTCCTCCACCCCCGTGACCAGGGCGTCGGCCTCCTCTCCCCTGCCGTGGATGAAGAGCCAGCGGGGGCTCTCCGGGACGTTGCGGCGCACCAGGAGGATGACCAGGCCGAGGACGACGCCGAGGGCGAAGGTGAGGCGCCAGCCGATGTTCTTCGCGAACAGGTCCGTGTCGAGCGCCACGATCGAGAGCAGCGAGCCGCCGATCGCGCCGAGCCAGAAGCTGCCGTTGATGATCAGGTCGACGCGACCGCGGAACTTCGACGGGATCAGCTCGTCGATCGCCGAGTTGATGGCCGCGTACTCGCCGCCGATGCCGAAGCCGGTGAAGAAGCGGAAGACGAAGAACCACCAGACGGACAAGGAGAACGCCGTGAGGGCCGTCGCCGCCAGATAGACCGCCAGGGTGACGAGGAAGAGCTTCTTGCGGCCGAAGCGGTCCGTCAGCCAGCCGAAGAAGAGGGCGCCGACGCAGGCGCCCGCCACGTACAGGGCGGCCGCGGTGCCGGTGACCTGCGCGGAGGAGATGGGCAGGCCGCTGCCGGGCTCCGAGAGGCGGCCCGCGATGTTGCCGACGACCGTGACCTCCAGGCCGTCGAGGATCCAGACCGTGCCGAGGCCGATCACCACCATCCAGTGCCAGCGGGACCAGGGGAGGCGGTCGAGGCGGGCGGGGACGGCGGTGGTGATGGTGGCTCCGCCGGTGCCGGGTTGTTTCGGGGGTTCGGGGGACATGGACCCTCCTCGCTGAGGGAATGGGCCCGCCCCGAGTTCCCCGCCGACCATGGCTCACGCCACGGGGCCCCGCCCCGGCCCCCGCCGCTCCTCGATCGCCGGAGGGGCTTGATCTGCCGGAGCGAGGCGCTACGCCCCGAGCGCCTTCGACACCGTGTAGATCAGGAGTCCGGCGAGTGAGCCGACCACCGTGCCGTTGATCCGGATGAACTGCAGGTCGCGGCCGATGTGGGCCTCGATCTTGCGGGAGGTGTGCTCGGCGTCCCAGCTCGCCACCGTGTCCGTGATCAGGGAGGTGATCTCGGCCCGATACGTCGTCACGACGTACACCGCGGCGCCCTCCACCCAGCCGTCGACCTTCCCCTGCACCTTCGGGTCGGACGCCATCCGCTGCCCGAGCGAGAGCAGCGACGCCCGCACCCGCAGCCGCAGCTCGCTGCGCTCGTCCTCGGCCGCCGCCACGATCATCGAGCGGACCGCCGACCAGGTGGAGGCGATCAGGTCCTGCACCTCGGAGCGGCCGAGCACCTCGGACTTGAGGCGCTCGACGCGGGCCCGGGTGTCGGAGTCGGCCTGGAGGTCGCCCGCGAAGTCGCGCAGGAAACGGTCCACGGCGCCGCGCGCCGGGTGCTCGGGCATGTCGCGCATCTCGGTGACGAAGCGCAGCAGCTCCTTGTAGACCCGCTCGCCGACCCGCTTGTCCACGAACCGCGGGGTCCAGCCGGGCGCGCCGCCCTGGACCGCGTCCATCACCGAGTCGGAGTGCAGGACGAGCCAGTCGTGGGCCCGAGCGCACACCAGGTCGACGACCCGCTTGTGGCCGCCGTCCGCGACGACCTTCTCCAGCATCTTGCCGATGCCGGGGGCGATCTCGGCGTTGTCGGCGCGGCGCGTGATGGCCTCGCCGACGACCGCCTGGACGTCGGAGTCGCGCAGCACGGTGAGGGCGCCGCGCAGCGCGGTGGCCAGCTCGGCCGTCACCCGGTCCGCGTTCTTGGGCTCGGCGAGCCAGGCGCCGAGCCGGGAACCGATGCCGACGGAGCGCAGGCGGTCGCGGACCACGTCCCCGGAGAGGAAGTTCTCCCCGACGAACTCACCCAGCGAAAGACCCAGTTGGTCCTTCTTGCGCGGAATGATCGCGGTGTGCGGGATCGGGACGCCGAGGGGATGGCGGAAGAGGGCCGTGACCGCGAACCAGTCGGCGAGCGCGCCGACCATGCCGGCCTCGGCGGCGGCCGCGACATAGCCGGTCCAGGCGCCCGCGCCGGAGTGCTCCGCCCAGGTGGTCAGGGCGTACACGACCGCGACGAGGACCAGCAGGCCCGTCGCCGTCGCCTTCATCCGGCGGACACCGCGGCGCTTCTCCTCGTCCGCGGCGGTGAACTCGGTGACCGAGCGGCGGGCGGTGCGGGGGTGCGCGGTGGGCTCTTGGGCATACTGCCCGGAGCCACCGCTGCCCGTTTCACCCCTTTTATCCAGATCGCTCATCGCCTGCCCGCCTCGCTCATCGTTCGGCCGTCCCGTTCCCACTGAACACCCAGCACACCCAGCACACGCTGAACACCCCGATCGTCCCGTCCGTCGCCGTTCCCGGCTCCGGCATCCGTCGCTGCGATGTCATCCCCCTCACACATTGTCCCTTCCTGCCCTACTAACGGAACGAACCACAAGTTCCCGGCGTCTGAATGGGCGGAGGGGGGCAGTGTCGGCCTCGTCTCGCCCCATGACGCATCATGGGATCATCACACCGGAGCCTTGGGCTCCCCCTGCCCGAGGAGACACACACCGCATGACCAGGCGTCACGGTTATGTGCTGCTGGCCGCGCTCGTCGCGGTCGCCGTAGTGATCTCTGCCGCTATCTACGTCGGTTTCTCCGGCGTCCTCCGGAGCGGCGACGACAACATCCAGGCGAGCGGCGCCCACCCGCGCAGCTCCGCCGCGCCCGCCTCCACCGGCACCTGGGCCGGCAGCTGGTCGGCCGCGCCCGCGGGCGCCGAGCCCGGCACGGAGAGGAATGGTTTCTCCGGGCTCTCCATCCGCAATGTCGTGCACACGAGCATCGGCGGCACCGGTGCCCGCGTCACGCTCTCCAATCTCTACGGGCAGCAGCCGCTCAGCATCACGCACGCGTCGATCGCCGTGGCCTCGGCCCCGAACAACCCCACCGCGCTGGCCGGCACCGTGCGCCGGCTGACCTTCTCCGGGAACACCTCAGTGGTCATCGCGGCCGGCGCGCAGATCGTCAGCGACGCCGTACGGCTGCGGGTGCCGGGCGACTCGGACATGCTCGTCACCACGTACTCGCCGACCCCGTCGGGCCCGGTCACGTACCACCCGCAGGCCCGCCAGATGTCGTACGTGGCGAGCGGCGACGTCGTGGAGGACCCGACCGGCACCCGGTTCACCCAGCAGAGCCCGTACTGGCGCTATCTCACCGCGCTCGACGTGCTCAGCAACGAGGCCGCGGGCACCGTCGTCGTCATCGGCGACTCGCTCACCGACGGCATCACCTCCACCATGGGCGCCAACCGCCGCTGGACGGACGTCCTCGCCGGCCGGCTGCGCACCGAGTCGGGTGCCCCGCGCTACGGCGTCGTGAACCAGGGGATCAGCGGCAACCGCGTGCTGTCCGACGGGCTCGGGCGCCCCGCCAACAATCCGAGCGGGCTCTCCCGCTTCGGGCGCGACGCGCTGGACCGCGCCGGGGTGCGGGCCGTCGTCATCGACCTCGGGATCAACGACATCCTGCGCAACCCGCAGCAGACCGACCCCGCCAAGATCGTGGACGGGCTGCGGGAGCTGGTGCGGCAGGCGCATGCGCGCGGGCTGCGCGTGGTGGGGGCGACCCTGATGCCGTTCCAGGGGCATCGGGGGTACGAGCCTCGGCTCGAGGTCGTCCGGCAGGGCGTGAACGAGCAGATCCGGGCCGGGAAGGTCTACGACAGCTACGTCGACTTCGATCGGGCGTTGCGGGATCCGTACAACCCGCGCAAGCTGCTGCCGCAGTACGACTCGGGTGATCATCTGCACCCCAGCGATGCCGGGTACCGGAAGATGGCCGACGCCTTCGATCTGACCTCGCTGAAGGGGTCGACCGGCGCGCAGCTCTGACGAGCGCCCCCGCCGCCTTGGGCGGCAGGGTGGGCAAGGCGGCACCCCGGTGCGGGGTGAGCGCCTAAGAGGCAGCCAGTGCAGCGTCGTTCGCGGGTGCACGCCCGGTGGGGCTTCTCGCGCAGTTCCCCGCGCCCCTAGCAGCCCGCACCGGCAGTGTCAGTCCCAGTGGCGGCGGCGGTTGCGGCGTTCTCGGCGCTCTTCCAGGCGGTCGAGGTGTTCCTCCATGCGCTCGCGGTGCCGCTCCAGGCGGTCGGCGTGGAGGCCGTGGGGGCCGTGATGGCCGTCGAGGAGGGCGCGGCGGTCCTCCCGGCGTTCGAGCCGCTCGCGGCGCCGCTCCTCCTTCAAGCGCTGCCGCTCGGCCTTGGGCAGCTTCCGCTCGACCCCGACTCCGCCCCAGAACGCGAACCCGGTGATCACCACGCGCGGCGCCCCGGGATCCCCGGGCACCCCGGACTCGCTCTGGTCGAAGCCGCCCATGATGCCGATGCCGCGCACGACGACCTCGACACCGGGCGGCACGATCACATTGACGCCGCCCATGATCGCGACGCAGTTGATGACGGTCTCGCGGGACTCGAAGTTCGCCTCGCGCAGGTCGAGTTCGCCGCCGCCCATGACGGCCACGCAGTCGAACCGGCTCGGCGCCGTCCACCGCCCCTTGCGCTCGAACCCGGAGAGGATGCCGACGCCCCACGCGGACCCGCCCGCCGTCCCCCCGATCCGCGCCGCCCAGTCGACGGCCCCCTCGGGCAGCGGCTCCTTCGTCAGGTTCACCGGCGTCGGCGCCGCCGCGCCGGGCAGATCGCGGGTCACGGGCAGCAACTCCCGGTACGTACGCGCCTTGTACGTCTCCTCCAGCCGCTCGCCGAACTCCTCCATGTCGAGGCGGCCCTCGGCCAGCGCGTCGCGCAGCCGCTCGGCGACCTGCTCGCGGTCGGCGTCGGAGGCCCGCAGATCGAGGCCGTCGTCCTGGGGTCCGGACTCTTCGGGGCGGTCCGGGAGCGCTGCGTCCGTCATGCTTTCAGCGTACGGGCGTCAGTACGTCAGGGAAGCGCCCCCGGCATACATCCGTGCGATCACACTCTCGATGTCCGGCTCCCGCACGGACAGATCGGCCAGCGGATAGCGCCCGGCGATCGCCGCGACGAGCGGCGCCGCGGAGTGCGCGGCGGGAAACGTCAGCCACTGCCGCACCCCCTCCACCTTCACCACCCGCGCCGACTCCACCTCGATCGGCGCCAGTTCGCGCTCCAGGTCGACGACGAGGGTGCGCTCACCGCCGCCCAGTTCGTGCAGCCCGTCCAGATCACCGTCGTACATCAGACGCCCGTGGTCGATGACCATGACGCGGCGGCAGAGCTGCTCGATGTCGGTGAGGTCGTGGGTGGTGAGCAGGACCGTCGTGCCGCGTTCGGCGTTCAAGTCCCGCAGGAATTCGCGGACCTTGACCTTGGAGACGATGTCGAGGCCGATCGTCGGCTCGTCCAGGTACAGCACCTCGGGGTCGTGCAGGAGCGCCGCCGCGATGTCGCCGCGCATCCGCTGCCCGAGCGAGAGCTGACGCACGGGCACCTCCAACAGCGGCGCCATGTCGAGGAGTTCGACGCAGCGCTCCAGGTTCCGCGCGTACCGGGCGTCGGGGATGCGGTACATGCGGCGCATCAGCCGGTAGGAGTCGATGAGCGGCAGGTCCCACCAGAGCGTGGTGCGCTGGCCGAAGACGACCCCGATGCGGTGCGCGAGTCCGGCGCGCTCGCGCGAGGGGTCGATGCCCGCGACGCGCAGCCGGCCCGCGCTCGGCGTCAGGATGCCGGTCAGCATCTTGATGGTGGTGGACTTCCCCGCGCCGTTCGGGCCGATGTAGCCGACCATCTCGCCGCGCGGCACGCTGAACGTCAGCGAGTCCACGGCCCGCACCTCGTGCCGCTCCCGGCGCAGGAAGCCCGCCTTGCGGCGCACGTCGAAGACCTTCTCGACGCCGTCCACCTCGATCAACGGCTCCGCGCTCACCACGTCGTCCCCTCTCAGCTCAGCTTCCCGTACTCCGATAGCCCCGCAGCGCCACCCGCCACACGCACCCCGCCACCGCCAGACACCCCGCGGCCACCAGCGGCGGCGCGAAGGCGACCCACCGGGGCAGGTCCAGCGGATAGGGGCGGCCGAGGATGTAGAGCGCCGGTATCCAGTTCACGAAGGCCAGCGGCAGGACGAACGTGACGCCCCGCAGCAGGTTGTCGCCGAACACGGTCGGCGGGTACTGGAGCAGCGCGTTGCCGCCGAACGTCGCCGCGTTCTGCACCTCGGCCGCGTCCTGCGCCACGATCTGGAAGGACGCGCCCGCGATGAACACGGCGGTGAAGATGGCGGCCCCGCTGACCACGAGCAGCGGCACGAGCAGCACCTTCACCGGCGTCCAGGACACGTCGAGCGCCACCGCCGACCACACCAGCACCACCAGGCCCTGGCTGATCCGCCCGGCCCGGCGCAGCGCGAACTTGTCCGCGGCCAGCTGCACCAGCACCGGCGCGGGCCGCACCAGGAACACGTCGAGCGTCCCGTCCCGCACCCGCTGCCCGGTCCGCCCCAGCGACCCGGCGGCCAGGTCGGCGAGGCCGAAGGCGGAGCCCGCGGTGCCGTAGAGGAACGCGATCTCGGGCAGCGTGTAGCCGCCGAGCCGGTCGACCTGCGAGAACATCAGCAGGATGCCGCAGAACTCCAGGCCCGTCATCGCGAAGTTGCCGAAGGTGGTCAGCGCGAACGAGGCCCGGTACGTCATCGTGGAGCGGATCCACGCCCCGCTGATCAGCCGGAACACCCGCCAGGCCGACAGCGCCCGGCCCCGGACCCGCGCCACCTCGCGCTCGGCCACCTCGTGTTCAGCCATCTCGTACTCGGCCGTCTCGTACTCAGCCACCCTGCACCACCACCCGCCGGGTCGCCGCCCGCTGCAGGAGCCGGCCCGCCCCGAGCAGCCCGGCCGCCCAGCCCGCCTGGAACAGATAGCTGCCCAGCGGGCCCCGCCCCGGATGCGTGCCCATCAGCACGTCCGCCGGGACCTGGAGCAGCGCCGACCAGGGCAGCGCCCGGGCCACGTCACCGATCGCGCCCGGGAACACGTTCAGCGGCAGCAGCATCCCGGAGAAGAACGTGCCGACGATCCCGTACATCTGCACCGCCCCGTTGCCGTCCATGAACCAGAACGCGGACATCGCCACGAGATAGCGCAGCGCGAAACTCACCACGCAGCCGAGCACCACCGCCACCAGGAACGCCAGCCACCGCACGGGGTCGTGCGGCAGCGCGAGCGGGAAGGCGAGCGCCCCGACCACCAGCGGCACCACCCCGCGCCCGAGCAGCTGGAACAGCGCCCGCCCCAGGTCGAGGGCGAGCCACCAGCACTGCAGATCGACCGGCCGGTACAGGTCGACGGCGATGTCCCCGCTGCGGATCCGCTCCATCAGCTCGGCCTCGACGCCGGACGGCATACCGAGCATCATCACGGCGAAGAGCGCCTGGCCGATCCAGACGAAGGTGAGCGCCTGCGCCTGGTCGTAGCCGCCGAGATGCGGGCGCTCGTCCCACAGCGCCAGATAGGTGTAGGCAATGATCATGCCGAAGACGGTGTTGGTGACGATGCCGGCCGCGGTGGAGGCGCGATACGTGGCGTATCTCCGCAGTCCACTGGCGACGACGGCCGCGTACAACCGAAGAGCTCCCACTGGCGGCAGCCTAGGGCCGGCCGGGCCTCGCCTGCCATGCATTTTTCCAGTGATGTAGGAGGCTTATGTGTCATACGAGGCGTACGTGACGTACGACGTGAATCAGGAGTTCCACAGGACATGAGCAGCGACGGCGAGCCGCCCCCGCAGGACCCCGGCCACGGTCCCGAACCGGACCGGGCCCCCGCCAAGGGCAAGGGCAAGGCCAAGCGCCCCAAGCGCACCGGCTGGCGGCGACTGATCCCCACGTGGCGGATGGTGCTCGGCACGCTCATCGGCTTCGTCGTGCTGTGCTGCGGCCTGTTCGCCCTCGGCTACGCCCTCGTGGACATCCCGCCGGCCAACTCCGCGGCGATCGCGCAGAGCAACGTGTACCTGTACGCCAACGGCGCGCAGATCGCCCGCGACGGCGACGTCAACCGCGAGAACGTCCAGCTCGCCCAGATCCCCAAGCCGGTCCAGCACGCCGTGCTCGCCGCCGAGGACCGGGACTTCTACTCCGAGTCGGCGATCGACCCGAAGGCCATGCTGCGCGCGGCCTGGAACACCCTGCGCGGCCGGGGCAAGCAGTCCGGCTCGACCATCACCCAGCAGTACGTGAAGAACTACTACCTCGGCCAGGAGCAGACGGTCTCACGGAAGGTGAAGGAGTTCTTCATCTCCATCAAGCTGGACCGCGAGGCGTCCAAGGACGAGATCCTCACCGGCTACCTCAACACCAGCTACTTCGGCCGCAACGCGTACGGCATCCAGGCCGCCGCCCAGGCCTACTACGGCGTCGACGTCGAGGACCTGACGACCGCTCAAGGCGCCTACCTGGCAGCCCTGTTGAACGCCCCGAGCGCCTACGACGTGATCGCGCACCCGGAGAACAAGAGCAGCGCCGAGGCCCGCTGGAACTACGTGCTCGACGGCATGGTCAAACAGAAGTGGCTCAGCGCCTCCGACCGCCGGAACATGACGTTCCCGATGCCGAAGGAGGCCAAGGGCGCGGCGGGCATGTCCGGCCAGCGCGGCTACATCGTGCAGGCCGTCAAGGACTACATCACCAGCAACAAGATCCTCGACGAGGACACCCTCGCCACCGGCGGCTACCGCATCACCACCACACTCCAGAAGAAGAAGCAGGACGCCTTCGCCGAAGCCGTCGACGACCAGCTGATGTCACAGCTCGACACCTCGGCACGCGACGTCGACAAGAACGTACGGGCCGGAGGCGCCGCCATCGACCCCGCCACCGGCAAGGTCGTCGCGATGTACGGCGGCATCGACTACACGAAGCAGTACGTCAACAACGCCACCCGCCGCGACTACCAGGTCGGCTCCACCTTCAAGCCGTTCGTCCTCACCTCCGCCGTGGCGAACGCCTCGACGACCCAGGACGGCCGCGTCATCACGCCCAACACCATCTACGACGGCACCAACAAACGCCCCGTACAGGGCTGGGACGGCGGCTACTACGCGCCCGAGAACGAGGACGGCGTCTCCTACGGCAACATCACCGTCCGCGCCGCCACCGACAAGTCCGTCAACTCCGTCTACGCCCAGATGGCCGTCGACGTCGGCCCCGCCAAGGCCAAACGGACCGCCGTCGACCTCGGCCTGCCGGAGAACACCCCGGACCTCACCGCCTCCCCCTCCATCGCGCTCGGCCCGGCGACCGCCAGCGTCCTCGACATGACCGAGGCCTACGCGACCCTCGCCAACCACGGCCGGCACGGCACCTACACGATCGTCGCCTCCCTCACCAAGGACGGCGAGAAGGTCGACCTGCCCGAGCAGGACACCCGGCGGGCCGTCAGCCGCGAGGCCGCCGACACCACCACCTCGGTCCTCCAGTCGGTCGTCGACACCGGCACCGGCACCGCCGCCCAGGCCGCCGGCCGCCCCGCCGCGGGCAAGACCGGCACCGCGGAGGAGGACACCGCCGCCTGGTTCGCGGGCTACACCCCCGACCTCGCCACCGTCGTCTCCGTGATGGGCCAGGACCCGCAGACCGGCGCCCACACCTCCCTGTACGGGGCCGCGGGCCTGCCCCGCGTCAACGGCGGCGGATTCCCGGCGCAGATCTGGGCCCAGTTCACCAGGCAGGCACTGGCCGGCACCCCGGCCACCGACTTCGACCTCCAATTGGAGGACGGCGCCGAACAGCCGCCCGCGCCCTCGGTCCCGTCGCCCCCGGCCTCCTCCGCCCCCGCGTCCGAGGAACCCACCGCCTCCGACGAGCCGACCGGGGAACCCACCGGCGAACCGGCCTCCCCCACGACCGAGTCGCCCCAGTCCCCCGACGTCCCGCAGACCGACGAACCCGGCCAGGACCAGCCCGACGAGGGCGACGGCAACGTCCTCAATGACCTGACGTCAGCTTCAGACCCACGATCGACACGAGCAGCAGTCCGATGAAGAAGATCCGCGCGGCCGTCGCCGGCTCCCCCAGCAGCAACATGCCGACGATGGCCGCACCCGCGGCACCGATGCCGACCCACACGCCGTACGCCGTACCGATGGGCAGCGACTTCGCGGCGTAGGACAGCAGCATCATGCTCGCGACGATGCCCGCGCCGGTGAACACGCTCGGCCAGAGCCGCGTGAAACCGTCCGTGTACTTCATACCGATCGACCAGGCGACCTCGAGAAGTCCGGCGACAACGATCAGGATCCAGGCCATGACAGGCACCTCCGTCAGTGGTTCTCAACAGGGGTGCGTCGTCTTTGCGGATCCCGGTACGGCGCGTCTCGTCGGGTACTCACCAAGGTAGCAAAGGGCACGCAAAAGGGGCTGGTGACGATGGTCACCAGCCCCTTCACGCAGAGTACGCGGCTACAGGTAGAGCCCCGTGGAGTCCTCCGAGCCCTCGAACCGGTCGGCCGCCACCGCGTGCAGGTCCCGCTCGCGCATCAGCACGTACGCGACACCGCGCACCTCGACCTCCGCCCGGTCCTCCGGGTCGAACAGCACCCGGTCACCCGGCTCCACCGCCCGCACGTTCTGCCCGACCGCGACGACCTCGGCCCACGCCAGCCGCTTGCCGACCGCCGCCGTGGCGGGAATCAGGATGCCGCCGCCGCTGCGCCGCTCGCCCTCGGCGGAGTCCTGCCGCACGAGCACACGGTCGTGCAGCATCCGGATGGGCAACTTGTCGTGCTGGGTCTTCTCGCTCACCCGACGAAAATACCTGCCCGGACCGGCCCGCGGTGCGGTCGGGTCAGCCCTTGCGGCGCCGCGTGCTCAGCGCGAGCAGCCCGACCACGCCCACCACGACCAGCGCGGCGGGCACCAGGCGCTCCAGACGCGGCGCGCCCTCCTCCGTGACCAGCTGCCCCTTCACATCCGAGACCAGCCGGTTGGCACTGACATAGGCCCGGCCGACCGTGTGGTCCACCTGGGCGGCGAACTTGGCCTTCGCATCGCCGACGATCGTCTTCGGGTGCACCCGCACCCCGAGCTCGTCGAGCGTCTCGGCCAGGGTCTCGCGGCGCCGCTTGATGTCCGCTTCGATCTCCGCGGGCGTCCGCGTATCCGGCGTATCCGTGTCCGACACCGCGCTGCCTCCGTGGTCGCTGCGTAACTAGCTGTGTGTGTGGTGATGGACAGTCTGTCAGCTCGCCGCCACGGTTACCCCTCGGCACCCCCATTACGCTCAACGGGAGTCCCCCACCGCGTACCGCGAGGAGAGCGAGCGACATGAGCGAGCGACTGCAGCCCGGCGACACCGCCCCCGCCTTCACCCTGCCCGACGCCGACGGCAACGAGGTCTCCCTCGCCGACCACAAGGGCCGCAAGACCATCGTCTACTTCTACCCGGCCGCACTCACCCCGGGCTGCACCAAGCAGGCCTGCGACTTCACCGACAACCTCGACGTGCTCGCCGAGGCCGGGTACGACGTCATCGGCGTCTCCCCCGACAAGCCGGAGAAGCTCGCCAAGTTCCGCGAGAAGGAGCACCTCAAGGTCACCCTCGTCGGCGACCCCGACAAGAAGGTCCTGGAGGCCTACGGCGCCTTCGGCGAGAAGAAGCTCTACGGCAAGGTCGTCACCGGAGTCATCCGCTCCACGATCGTCGTCGACGAGGACGGCAAGGTCGAGCGCGCCCTGTACAACGTCAAGGCGACCGGTCACGTGGCGAAGATCATCAAGGATCTCGGCATCTGACCCCGACGCGGCGGGTACCCGTGTTGTGACGAAAGTCCCCTCCACCGGGGACTTTCGTTTGCGACCGCCACGATCGAGCAAGTGATCCCCTGGATAAGTCTGCGTCCAGAGAAGGGATCCACCCCATGACCACCGAAACCGAGGAAGGGCAGGCGCCCGACCCGGAGGCGGTCAAGCGTCACCGGGCGCTCTTCCGTGCCGTCAAGCGGCGCAAGAACCCGCCGCTGCGCCGCACCGACATCACCGTCACCGACGACGCGGCGGTGAAGCGCGCGGTCAAGGCCGCCTCGCTCGGCAACGCCATGGAGTGGTTCGACTTCGGCATCTACTCCTACCTGGCCGTCACCATCGGCCATGTCTTCTTCCCGTCGGGGAACGACACGATCCAGCTGATCTCGTCGTTCGCGACGTTCGCCGTCTCCTTCCTGGTGCGACCGCTCGGCGGCATGGTCTTCGGCCCGATGGGTGACAAGATCGGCCGCAAGAAGGTCCTGGCGATGACCATGATCATGATGGCGATCGGCACCTTCGCCATCGGCCTGATCCCGTCCTACGCCACGATCGGCTTCTGGGCCCCGGTCCTGCTGATCCTCTTCCGACTGGTCCAGGGCTTCTCCACGGGCGGCGAGTACGGCGGCGCCTCCACCTTCATCGCCGAGTACGCGCCCGACAAGAAGCGCGGCTTCTTCGGCAGCTTCCTGGAGTTCGGCACCCTCGCCGGATACGTGGGCGCGGCCGGCCTCGTCACGATCCTCACCTCCGCGCTCGGCAGCGACGGCATGGAGTCCTGGGGCTGGCGCATCCCGTTCCTCGTCGCGGGCCCGATCGGCCTGGTCGGCCTCTACCTGCGGCTGAAGCTGGACGAGACGCCCGCGTTCCAGAAGCTGGAGGACGCCTCCTCGCACAAGGCGTCCGACGCGGCCTCCTCCGTCGAGACGACCGCCAAGGGCGACCTCGCGAAGATCTTCCGCGACTACTGGCCGACGCTGGTCCTGTGCATCTGCCTGGTCGGCGCGTACAACATCACCGACTACATGCTG
Source organism: Streptomyces sp. HUAS MG91 (assembly GCF_040529335.1). Lineage (GTDB taxonomy): Bacteria > Actinomycetota > Actinomycetes > Streptomycetales > Streptomycetaceae > Streptomyces > Streptomyces tabacisoli. Next base: position 3,309,009 of record NZ_CP159534.1, read on the forward strand.
CTGTCGTACATGCCGACGTACCTGTCCGACGAGATGGGCTACTCGGAGACCCACGGCCTGCTGATCCTCATCGCGACGATGATCGTCCTGATGTGCATCATCAACCAGGTCGGCAAGCTCTCCGACCGCTTCGGCCGCAAGCCCCTCCTCATGACCGGCATGCTCGGCTTCTTCGTCCTGTCGATCCCCTCCTTCCTCCTGGTCCAGAACGGCGCCCTGTGGGCGGTCTCGCTCGGCATGCTGCTGCTCGGCCTGTCCCTGGTCTGCCTGCTCGGCACGATGTCGGCGGCGCTCCCGGCACTCTTCCCGACGAACGTCCGCTACGGCTCCCTCTCGGTCGGCTACAACCTCTCCGCGTCGATCTTCGGCGGCACGACCCCGCTGGTCATCACCGCCCTGATCGGCCTGACCGGCTCCGACATGATGCCCGCGTACTACTCGATGGCCGCGGCCCTCATCGGCGTCATCGCGGTGGCCTGCATGAAGGAAACGGCCCAGCAGCCGCTGGCCGGTTCCCCACCGTCGGTGGAGACCGAGGAGGAGGCCGTGGAAATCGTGGAGTCCCAAACCCCGGACCCGAAGTTCTGACTCCACCTGTGTCCGAATTGCCGCGCGCCGACCAGGACTTGCCGTCGCGGAACGGCCGGGCTCCCCTGCCGGGCCGCACGCCCGTAGACTGACGGGGCGGCATACGCCAGCCAGGCGCAATGTCCGTTTTGTCGCGGTCGTGACGGAATTGGCAGACGTGTCGGGTTTAGGTCCCGGTGGGAGAAATCCCGTGAGGGTTCGAGTCCCTCCGACCGCACACAAGGAAGGGCGCTCCCCGAGGGGAGCGCCCTTCGTCGTACCCCCGGGTTTCAGCCCAACAGCTCCCGCACCACCGGTACCAGTGCCCGGAACGCCTTGCCCCGGTGGGAGATCGCGTTCTTCTCGGTGGGTGTCAGCTCCGCGCAGGTGCGTGTGTCGCCCTCGACCTGGAGGATCGGGTCGTAGCCGAAGCCGTTCGAGCCCGCCGGGGCGTGGCGGAGGACTCCGCGCAGTTGGCCCTCGACCACGCGCTCCGTGCCGTCGGGCAGGGCGAGGGCGGCCGCGCAGGCGAAGTGGGCGCCGCGGTGTTCCGGGGAGTCGATGTCGCCGAGCTGGGCCAGGAGCAGGTCCAGGTTCGCCTGGTCGTCGCCGTGCTTGCCGGCCCAGCGGGCGGAGAAGATGCCGGGGGCGCCGTTGAGGACGTCGACGCAGAGGCCGGAGTCGTCGGCGACGGCGGGCAGGCCGGTGGCCCGGGCGAGGGCGTGGGCCTTGAGGAGGGCGTTCTCGGCGAAGGTGACGCCGGTCTCGCGGACGTCGGGGACGTCCGGGTAGGCGTCGGCGCCGACCAGCTCGTGGGGCAGGCCGGCGTCGGCGAGGATGGCGCGGAGTTCGACGATCTTGCCGTTGTTGCGGGTGGCGAGGATGAGGCGGGTCATGCCGTCCAGCCTACGAGCAGTGCTACGGCGTGCAGACCTTGGTCAGTTCGCCCGCGGCGTCGGTGACGGGGGTGACGTCGGGCGTCTCGTCGCCGTTCCTGATCGACGTACGGACGTTGTCGACGGCCTTGTCGAGGTCGGCGACGGCCTGGGAGACGTCGGCGTTGTCGGTCTTGTCGCCGATGGAGTCGAGGTTGCGGTCGATGGAGGCGAGCGCCTCGTCCGTGCGCGTCGGGTCGTTCGAGGCGTTCTCCACGGCCTGCTGGAGGTCGGTGACGCTGTCGGCTATGGAGTCGGCGGTCTGGACGCAGTCGAGCGCCTTGTCGACGGCGGAGCAGCCCACGACGGCCGGGACCGCCGTCAGGGCCACCGCAGCGGCGAAGAGTGCGGTACGACGGTGACGGCGCGCGGCCATGGAACGGTCCTCCCCTGAGGTACGAAAAGGGTGGACGGCGGGCCGTGTCGCGTGCCGTCCACCCGTTCGTAGTGACGCAGTCGGTGGCCGTTCGGTTGCCGCTGCGCTTGGGGGTTTCTTTACCTGCCGGCGAGGGTCTCCTCGAGCGCCTTGCGCTGGGCGGCGGCGAGTTCGTCGCAGCCGGAGACGGCGAGGTCGAGCAGGGAGTTGAGTTCGTCGCGGGCGAAGGGCTCGGCCTCGGCGGTGCCCTGGACCTCGACGAAGCGGCCGTCGCCGGTGCAGACGACGTTCATGTCGGTGTCGGCGCGGACGTCCTCCTCGTAGCAGAGGTCGAGGAGGGGGGTGCCGCCGACGATGCCGACGGAGACGGCGGAGACGGTGCCGGTGAGGGGCTGGCGGCCGACCTTGACGATCTTCTTGCCCTGGGCCCAGGAGACGGCGTCGGCGAGGGCGACGTAGGCGCCGGTGATGGCGGCGGTGCGGGTGCCGCCGTCGGCCTGGAGGACGTCGCAGTCGAGGACGACGGTGTTCTCGCCGAGGGCCTTGTAGTCGATGACGGCGCGCAGGCTGCGGCCGATGAGGCGGCTGATCTCGTGGGTGCGGCCGCCGATCTTGCCGCGGACGGACTCGCGGTCGCCGCGGGTGTTGGTGGAGCGCGGGAGCATCGAGTACTCGGCGGTGACCCAGCCCTCTCCGCTGCCCTTGCGCCAGCGCGGGACGCCTTCGGTGAAGGAGGCGGTGCAGAAGACCTTGGTGTCGCCGAAGGAGACGAGGACGGAGCCTTCTGCGTGCTTGCTCCAGCCGCGTTCGATGGTGATCGGGCGGAGCTGGTCGGGGGTGCGGCCGTCGATGCGAGACATGGGGTCGAGCGTATCCGGTACGGCGAAGGCCCCACCCCCGTCAGGAGGGGTGGGGCCTTCAGTCGTTGCTGGGGTCGCTCACATCATGTCTTCGATGTCGGCGGCGATCGGGTCGGCGTCGGTGCCGATGACGACCTGGATCGCGGTGCCCATCTTGACGACGCCGTGGGCGCCGGCGGCCTTGAGCGCGGCCTCGTCGACCTTGGAGGGGTCGATGACCTCGGTGCGCAGGCGGGTGATGCAGCCCTCGACCTCTTCGATGTTGTCGAGCCCGCCGAGCCCGGCGACGATCTTCTCAGCCTTGGTGGCCATTTCGTTCTCCCTGTTTCTCCCGGGCCCGCCTTTGGGCCGCTTTGTCACGGTAACCCACGGTTGGCCCATCTTCACGAGCGGTTGTCCGGCCCGTGACGAATGATGACGAGCACGCAGACCGACCGTCCCACACCTGATGCAACTGGTCTACACCAGTCAGCAGATTATCCAACACCCGCCCATCGTGGCTTGTTCCGGGAGGACGCCCATGAGCACGAACGCTGCCGCCGCACCTCGGCCGAGCCCCTGGAGCACCTTCTTCCAGGGGCTCCAGAAGATGGGGCGCAGCCTCCAGCTGCCCATCGCCGTGCTCCCGGCGGCCGGTATCGTCAACCGGCTCGGCCAGCCGGACGTCTTCGGCGACGACGGTCTCGGCTGGACCAATGTGGCCAAGGTGTTTGCAGGTGCGGGTGGCGCCCTGCTCGACTCCGACCTGGGTCTGCCGCTGCTGTTCTGCATCGGTGTGGCGATCGGCATGGCCAAGAAGGCGGACGGTTCCACGGCGCTCGCGGCCGTGGCCGGCTTCCTCGTCTACCGGGGCGTGCTGCGGCAGTTCCCGATCGACTGCGCCGACGGGGCGAAGGCGGTGGCCGTCGGCTGTCAGGCGGCGGACAACACGGTCTCGGCGTTCCAGTACCAGAACCCGGGTGTGTTCGGCGGCATCATCATGGGTCTGCTGGCGTCGTACTTCTGGGTGCGGTTCCACCGGACGAAGCTGGTCTCCTGGCTCGGCTTCTTCAACGGCCGCCGGCTGGTGCCGATCATCATGGCGTTCATCGGCATCATCTTCGCCGTGCTCTGCCTGTGGATCTGGCCGCCGATCGGCGACGGCCTGGAGAACTTCTCCAACTGGCTCCAGGACCTGGGCGCGATCGGCTCCGGCATCTTCGGTGTCGCCAACCGTGCGCTGCTGGTCATCGGCCTGCACCAGTTCCTGAACGTGCCGCTGTGGTTCCAGTTCGGTTCGTACACCAAGCCGGACGGCCAGACCGTGCACGGTGACATCAACATGTTCCTCAGCGGCGACCCGAGCGCGGGCATCTACCAGTCGGGCTTCTTCCCGATCATGATGTTCGCCCTGCCGGCGGCGTGCCTGGCGATGGTGCACTGCGCCCGTCCCGAGCGGCGCAAGGCGGTCGGCGGCATGATGCTGTCGCTGGCGCTGACCTCGTTCGTCACGGGTATCACCGAGCCGATCGAGTACTCCTTCGTCTTCATCGCGCCGGCCCTGTACGCGGTGCACGCGGTGCTGACCGGTGTGTCGATGGCGGTGACGTGGGCGCTCGGCGTGAAGGACGGCTTCAGTTTCTCCGCGGGTCTGATCGACTACTTGATCAACTGGAATCTGGCGACGAAACCCTGGCTGATCATTCCGATCGGCCTGGTCTTCGCGGTGGTGTATTACGCGGTCTTCAGATTCGCGATCACGAAGTTCGATCTGAAGACCCCGGGCCGCGAGCCCGAGGAAGAGGTCGAGGACATCACCAAGGCCTGACAGGCCTTCAGCCCCCGTGCGAAGGGCCCCCGGACCATCGGTCCGGGGGCCCTTCGTCACGTATGAGTAGTACGCCCCACATATGTTCCAGACCACAAAAAACACGGGTTCCTTATCTCACCTTCACCGTGCTACAACAGGTCTACACCACTGAGGTGGTGTAGACCATCTGGCTGCTGCCCACCCCCGTTTTTCTTCCTTACCGTCCCCGGCAGCACCCCAGCACATGGAGGAAATTCATGAGCAGCACCGCCACGGCGGCACCCGCAAAGAAGCGGGGCTCCGGCCTGTTCCAGGGCCTTCAGAAGGTGGGCCGCAGCCTGCAGCTGCCGATCGCGGTGCTGCCGGCCGCCGGCATCCTGCTCCGTCTGGGGCAGCCCGACGTGTTCGGCGACGACGGTCTGGGCTGGCACAAGGTCGCCGCCGTCTTCGCGACCGCGGGCAGCGCCGTCTTCGACAACCTGCCGATGCTCTTCTGCATAGGCGTGGCCATCGGCTTCGCCAAGAAGGCCGACGGCTCCACCGCGCTCGCCGCCCTGGTCGGGTTCCTGGTCTACAGCAATGTGCTGAAGGCGTTCCCGGTCACCGACGCCATCATCAACACGACGAAGAACAAGGGCGTCGACGTCGCGGCCACGTACAACAACCCGGGTGTCCTCGGCGGCATCATCATGGGTCTGCTGGCCGCGGTGCTGTGGCAGAAGTTCCACCGCACCAAGCTGGTCGACTGGCTCGGCTTCTTCAACGGCCGCCGGCTCGTCCCGATCATCATGGCCTTCGTCGGCGTGGTCATGGGTGTCTTCTTCGGCCTCATCTGGGAGCCGATCGGTGAGGGCATCTCCAACTTCGGCGAGTGGATGACGGGTCTCGGCGCCGCCGGTGCCGGTCTGTTCGGTCTGATCAACCGCGCGCTGATCCCGGTCGGCATGCACCAGTTCGTGAACACCGTCTCCTGGTTCCAGCTGGGCGACTTCAAGGACGCCTCGGGCGCGGTCGTGCACGGCGACCTGAACCGCTTCTTCGCGGGTGACCCGACCGCCGGCCAGTTCATGTCGGGCTTCTTCCCGATCATGATGTTCGGTCTGCCGGCCGCCGCGCTCGCCATCGCGCACGCCGCCCGCCCCGAGCGCCGCAAGGCCGTGATGGGCATGATGGTCTCGCTGGCGCTGACCTCGTTCGTCACCGGTGTGACCGAGCCGATCGAGTTCTCGTTCATGTTCATCGCGCCGCTGCTCTACGCGATCCACGCGGTGCTGACCGCCCTGTCGATGGCGATCACCTGGGCGCTCGGCGTCCACGCGGGCTTCACCTTCTCCGCGGGCTTCATCGACTACGCGCTGAACTGGAACCTGGCGACCAAGCCATGGCTGATCATCCCGATCGGCCTGGTGTTCGCGGCGATCTACTACACGCTGTTCCGCTTCGCGATCACCAAGTTCAACCTCACCACCCCGGGCCGCGAGCCCGAGGAGGAGATCGAGGACATCACCAAGTGATCCCCGGCCGACACCGTCGGACCGGCTGACGACGAAGGCCCCGGAACCTCATCGGTTCCGGGGCCTTCGTCGTCGTACGGGCTCAGATCTCGTACGTCCTGCCGGGTGCGGCCAGCTCCACGGGGCCGTCGTACACCGCGCGCGCGTCCGTCAGGTTCACCTGCGGGTCGGTCCACGGCGGGATGTGGGTGAGGACCAGCTTGCGGGCACCGGCGCGCTGCGCGGCCTCGCCCGCCTCCACGCCGTTGAGGTGCAGGGCCGGGATGTTCTCCTTGCCGTGCGTGAACGCGGCCTCGCACAGGAACAGGTCGCTGTCCGCGGCCAGTTCGTCCAGCGCCTCGCACGGGCCGGTGTCCCCCGAGTACGTCAGGGAGCGGCCGCCGTGCTCGACGCGGATCGCGTACGACTCGACCGGGTGGCAGACCTTCTCCATCCGTACGGAGAACGGCCCGATGTCGTACGAGCCCGGCTTCACGGTGTGGAAGTCGAAGACCTCGCTGAACGCGGAGGCGGAGGGGGTGTCGGCGTGCGCGGTGGTCAGGCGCTGCTCGGTGCCCTCGGGGCCGTACACGGGCATCGGGGCGCAACGGCCGCCCTCGTGGCGGTAGTAGCGCACCACGAAGTAGGCGCACATGTCGATGCAGTGGTCCGCGTGCAGATGACTGAGGAAGATCGCGTCCAGGTCGTACAGACCGATGTGGCGCTGCAGCTCGCCCAGGGCGCCATTGCCCATGTCGAGGAGCAGCCGGAAGCCGTCGGCCTCTACGAGGTAGCTCGAGCAGGCCGATTCCGCGGACGGGAACGACCCTGAGCAGCCGACGACGGTGAGCTTCATAGGAGCTGGAACCTCCGCGCTGGCGGTCGGGATGCGGGGGTGGAACCTGTGGATTCTTTCGAGCGTAAGGCGCAAAAGCGCGGGTGGCTCCTCCGTCACCGGCTGTTGTGGGCGAACTCACCTGCTGTGTCACCGGTTCGGGGGGCGCTCGGGCGCGGGGTGATCCGGCAGCGCGCCCCGTGCGCCCCGCCGGTACCGTCTCCGTATGGACACGTCATGGTGGCTGGCGCTCGCGGCCGTCGTTCTGCTGGCGCTGGTCGCGACGCTCGTCGACGGCTGGGGGCGTGGCACGCGGCTGCGCCGGCGGGCCCGGCGGGGGCGGGTGGCGGGTGGGCCCGCGGCCGGGGAGATCTGGTGGGCGCTGGTGCCCTACGAGGACGGGCCCGGGGAGAAGGACCGGCCGTGCCTCGTTCTGGATCCGCGGGGGCGCACGGTGCTCGTCGCGAAGATCACCAGTCGGTATCACGGGGAGCGGCCCGGGGTGATTCCGTTGCCGCCGGGGGCCGTGGGGGATGCGCGGGGGCGGGCCAGTTTCCTGGAGACCGACGAGCTCCGCGAGGTTCCCGTCCGGGATTTCCGGCGCCGGGCCGGGGTGGTCGATCCGGTGCTCTGGGATCAGGTGCGGCGTCTGGGGTGGTGACGGGGGTGCGTTGCCGGGTGCGCGTGCGTCGTGGCTGGTCGCGCAGTTCCCCGCGCCCCTGAAGCATGCGCTGCGCGCAGCTTCCCCGATGAGATGGCGCACGCAGTGCGCATCTCAGGGGCGCGGGGAACTGCGCGACCAGCCCCCACCGGCCGTCGGCCGAAGACGAGACCCCCTAGGCCCAGAGCTGGCCGTGGAGGACCTCGATGGCGGCTTCCGTCGTCGCGGCCGTGTAGACGCCGGTCGACAGGTACTTCCAGCCGCCGTCGGCGACGACGAACACGATGTCGGCGGACTCCCCGGCCTTCACGGCCTTCTTGCCGACCCCGATCGCGGCGTGCAGCGCGGCCCCGGTGGAGACCCCGGCGAAGATGCCCTCCTGCTGCAACAGCTCCCGCGTCCGCGTCACGGCGTCGGCGGACCCCACGGAGAACCGCGTGGTCAGCACGGAGGCGTCGTACAGCTCGGGGACGAACCCCTCGTCGAGGTTGCGCAGGCCGTACACCAGGTCGTCGTAGCGCGGCTCGGCCGCGACGATCTTGATGTCGGGCTTCTGCTCGCGCAGATAGCGGCCGACGCCCATGAGCGTGCCGGTGGTGCCGAGCCCGGCGACGAAGTGGGTGACGGAGGGCAGGTCGGCGTAGATCTCCGGGCCGGTGGTCGCGTAGTGCGCGCCCGCGTTGTCCGGGTTGCCGTACTGGTAGAGCATCACCCACTCGGGGTGCTGCTCGGCCAGTTCCTTGGCGATGCGCACGGCGGTGTTGGAGCCGCCCGCGGCCGGCGAGGGGATGATCTCGGCGCCCCACATGGCGAGCAGGTCGCGCCGCTCCTGCGAGGTGTTCTCCGGCATGACGCAGACGATGCGGTAGCCCTTGAGGCGGGCCGCCATCGCCAGCGAGATGCCGGTGTTGCCGGAGGTGGGTTCGAGGATGGTGTCCCCGGGCCTGATCCGGCCGTCCTTCTCGGCCTGCTCGATCATGTGGAGCGCGGGGCGGTCCTTGACCGAGCCGGTCGGGTTGCGGTCTTCCAGCTTCGCCCAGATCCGTACGTCGTCGGACGGGCTGAGCCGCGGCAGGCGCACCAGAGGGGTGTTGCCGACCGCGGCCAACGGGCTGTCGTAGCGCATGGGTTGCTACGTTCCCGCGCTCAGCGCATGCCGCCGGCCACGGCCGGCAGGATGGTGACGTTGTCGCCGTCGGCGACCTTGGTGTCGATGCCGTCGAGGAAGCGGACGTCCTCGTCGTTCAGGTACACGTTCACGAAGCGGCGCAGCTGACCGTTGTCCACGATGCGGTCGGCGATGCCCGCGTGCCGCGTGTCCAGGTCGGCGAAGAGCTGGGCCAGGGTGTCCCCGCTCGCCTCGACGGCCTTGGCGCCGTCGGTGTAGGTGCGGAGGATGGTCGGGATGCGGACCTCGATGGCCATGCTGGGCTCCTGTCAGGAGTCGGAAGTCAGGTGGATGAGCGCGCGTGGGCGCTTTCCGTACGGGCGGGCGACCGGACGTACGGCGGTGCGGCTCAGCGCGGACAGATGGCGCTGGCGAGGCGGCACAGGTCGACGTGCAGCCGCGCCACGAGCAGGGTGCCCGGCGTCTTTTCGCTCACGTCGTGGAAAACCATGGGCTCATCGTATCGATTCCCGGCCGGGTCCCCGGAGTGTGATCTCACGATGCGGTCGAAAAGCGTCCGCCGGTCGAGACCACGGGGTGAATCGGGCCGGATCAGGCGGTGACCTCGACCTCTTCCTCGGTCACGGTGCCGTCGACGATGCGGAACGAGCGGAACTGGAAGGGGCCCGCGTCGTCGGTGTCCGCGGTGGAGACCAGGACATAGTGGGCGCCCGGCTCGTTGGCGTAGGAGATGTCCGTGCGGGAGGGGTAGGCCTCGGTCGCCGTGTGCGAGTGGTAGATGATCACCGGCTCCTCGTCCCGGTCGTCCATCTCGCGGTAGAGCTTGAGCAGGTCCGTGGAGTCGAACTCGTAGAACGTGGGCGAGCGGGCGGCGTTGAGCATCGGGATGAAGCGCTCGGGGCGGCCTTCGCCGACCGGTCCGGCGACGACGCCGCAGGCCTCGTCGGGGTGGTCCTCGCGGCTGTGTTCCACGATCTGGTCGTACAGCGTCCGGGAGATTTTCAGCATGCCGCCAGCATAAGCAGGCGGGCTGTCGTGTACCGGAGTGCGGTATACGACAGCCCGCCTGGTGAGACGCGCCCGGGGAGTGCCTGCTACGGGCGCTTCGCGTACGTGGCGGCCTCGGGCTTGCGCGCCTTGAGCACCAGGTAGGCGACCGCGAGGATCGCGCCCCAGACCGGTGCGCCGTACAGGGCGACCCGGTTGTCCTTGTCCATGCCCATGGTGACGATGACCAGCGCGATGAACGCGAGCGAGAAGATGCTCGCCCAGATGCCGCCGGGGGCCCGGAACGTGGACTTGGGCAGCTCGCCGCGGTCGGACTTGAGGCGGTAGCGGATCTGGGAGATCAGGATGACGATCCAGGCCCACATGCCGGAGATGGTGGCGAAGGAGACGACGTAGTTGAACGCCTCGCCCGGCCACTGGTAGTTGATCCAGACGCCGACCAGCATCATCGCGGCGGAGAACGTGGTGCCGACGACCGGCAGGCCGTTCTTGCTCAGCTTGGTGAACAGGCGCGGGCCCTGGCCGTTCTGCGCGAGGTCGCGCAGCATGCGGCCGGTGGAGTACATGCCCGAGTTGCAGGAGGACAGCGCGGCGGTCAGCACGACGAAGTTGACGATGGCGGCGCCGATGCCCAGGCCCATCTCGTCGAAGGCGTGCACGAACGGGCTCTCGCCGGCCTTGAAGGACGTCCACGGCACGACCGAGAGGATCATGATCAGGGCGCCGACGTAGAAGACGGCGATGCGCCACGGCACGGTGTTGATGGCCTTCGGCAGGACGGTCTTGGCGTCCTTGGCCTCGCCCGCGGTGACGCCGACGAGCTCGACCGCGAGGAACGCGAACATCACCATCTGGAGGGTCATCAGCGTCGAGCCGATGCCGTTCTCGCCGGCGAAGAAGCCGCCGAGGTCCCACAGGTGCGTGACGGACGCGGTGTCACCGACGTCGGAGAAGCCGATGGTGAGGATGCCGGCGCAGATGAGGATCATGCCGATGATGGCGGTGACCTTGACCGTGGAGAACCAGAACTCCAGCTCGCCGAAGAGCTTCACGGAGATCAGGTTGGCGCCGTAGAGGATGACGGTGAAGACCAGTGCGGACAGCCATTGCGGGATGTCCCACCAGAACGTCATGTAGACGGCCGCGGCGGTCACCTCGGTCATGCCGGTGATGACCCAGAACAGCCAGTACGTCCAGCCGGTGACGAAGCCCGCGAAGGGGCCGATGAACTCGCGCGCGTACTCCGAGAAGGAGCCGGAGACCGGGCGGTACATGAGGAGTTCGCCGAGCGCGCGCATGATGAAGAAGATGACGACGCCCGCGACGGCGTACGCCAGGATCAGGCTGGGGCCCGCCTTGGAGATGCCCTTGCCCGCGCCGAGGAAGAGGCCGGTCCCGATGGCGCCGCCGATGGCGATCATCTGGATCTGGCGGGAGCCGAGGCCCCGCTGGTAGCCCTCACCGGACTCGGGGGACGCCCCGTCGCCCCGCACGGCCTCATTGCCGGCA